>NZ_JBEYWK010000033.1:0-53915 GCF_040644415.1 Streptomyces sp. NPDC046985 | reverse complement strand
ACGCTTCCTTCGTACTCACCCTCTCGGGCTTTCCTCCGGGCGCTTCCCTTCGGTGTCTCCGACTCTATCAGACCGTTTCCGATCCGATTTCCTCGATGCTTTCCGGGCTTTCGCTTTCGCGTTTTCCCTTCCGGCGGTTCCGACTTTATCAGAAGTTCTGAGTCGGATTTCCCGCCCCCCGCCGGGAACCGTCTGCGGAGTGCGTGAAGCATCCTGGTTCCCGCCTGGGCGGAGCCGTAAACCTACTGGAGCGGGGCGCCCCGATGCAAATCGAGGCGCCCCGCTGCCGGTTGGCGTGTCAGACCTCCACGACGACCGGGAGGATCATCGGCCTGCGGCGGTAGGTGTCGGAGACCCACTTGCCCAGCGTGCGGCGGATGAGCTGCTGGAGCTGGTGGGAGTCGGCGATGCCCTCGCGGGCCGACTTCTCCAGGATGTCCGAGACCCTCGGGATCACCGCGTCGAACGCGGAGTCCTCGATGCCGGAGCCGCGGGCCTGGATGTGCGGGCCCCCGGTGATCTTGCCGGTGGTGGAGTCCACGACCACGAAGACCGAGATGATGCCCTCGTCGCCGAGGATCTTGCGGTCCTTCAAGGCCGGTTCGCCGACGTCGCCGACGGAGAGGCCGTCGACGTACACGTAACCGGCCTGCACCTTGCCGGAGATCTTGGCCTTGCCCTCGACCAGGTCGACGGTGACGCCGTCCTCGGCGATGACGATCCGGTCGTGCGGGACGCCGGTGAGGGCGCCCAGTTCGGCGTTGGCCCGTAGGTGGCGCCATTCGCCGTGCACCGGCATCAGGTTCTTCGGGCGGCAGATGTTGTAGAAGTACAGCAGCTCGCCGGCCGACGCGTGGCCCGACACGTGGACCTTGGCGTTGCCCTTGTGGACGACGTTGGCGCCCCAGCGGGTGAGGCCGTTGATGACCCGGTAGACCGCGTTCTCGTTGCCCGGGATCAGCGACGACGCCAGGATCACGGTGTCGCCCTCGACGATCCGGATCTGGTGGTCGCGGTTGGCCATCCGCGACAGGGCCGCCATCGGCTCGCCCTGGGAACCGGTGCAGACCAGGACCACCTCGTGGTCGGGCAGGTCGTCCAGCGTCTTGACGTCCACCACCAGGCCCGGCGGCACCTTCAGGTAGCCGAGGTCGCGGGCGATGCCCATGTTGCGGACCATGGAGCGGCCGACGAAGGCGACCCGGCGCCCGTGCTCGTGCGCCGCGTCCAGGATCTGCTGGATGCGGTGGACGTGGCTGGCGAAGCTCGCCACGATGACCCGCTTGTTGGCGCGGGTGAAGACCTGACGCAGCACGCCGGCGATGTCCCGCTCCGGCGCCGTGAAGCCGGGGACCTCGGCGTTCGTGGAGTCGGTGAGCAGGAGGTCGATGCCCTCCTCGCTCAGCCGTGCGAACGCGTGCAGGTCGGTGAGGCGGTTGTCCAGCGGCAACTGGTCCATCTTGAAGTCGCCCGTGTGGACCACCATGCCCGCGGGGGTGCGGATGGCGACCGCGAGGGCGTCCGGGATGGAGTGGTTCACCGCGATGAACTCGCAGTCGAAGGGGCCGACGCGCTCCCGCTGCCCCTCGGCCACCTGAAGGGTGTAGGGGCGGATGCGGTGCTCCTGGAGCTTGGCCTCGATGAGGGCCAGGGTCAGCTTGGAGCCGATCAGGGGGATGTCCGGCTTCTCCCGCAGGAGGAAGGGGACGCCGCCGATGTGGTCCTCGTGGCCGTGGGTGAGGACGATGCCCTCGATGTCGTCGAGGCGGTCCCGGATGGACGAGAAGTCCGGCAGGATCAGGTCGACTCCGGGCTGCTCCTCCTCGGGGAAGAGCACTCCGCAGTCGACGATCAGGAGACGGCCGCCGTATTCGAAGACCGTCATGTTGCGGCCGATCTCGCCGAGGCCGCCGAGCGGGGTGACCCGCAGGCCGCCCTTCGGGAGCGGCGGGGGCGGGGCGAGTTCAGGATGCGGATGACTCAAAAGACTCTCCTCAACCACGCACGCCACGTACCGGTGGGCACGTGGCGCGCATGACGTTCGTGCAAAGCAGTTGTCGTTGGATGCGGGCACCGGTGGCCCGTGTATTCGGTTGTGTGTTCAGTTGTGGAGCCCGGTTTCCGGCGGTGGCCGGGGGGAGCCGGGCGATGCGAGGAAACCTCGCGAAGTCTCGTTGTCAGAGCTGTACCCCGCCGGCGGCAAGATCGATCTTGAGTTGCGCGGTCTCCTCGGGAGTCAGCTCCACCATCGGCGGCCGCAGCGGTCCGGCGGGCAGCCCCAGCAGACTGAGAGCGGCCTTGGTCGTCATCACGCCCTGGGTGCGGAACATGCCGGTGTAGACCGGGAGCAGCTTCTGATGGATCTCGGCGGCCTTCTGCACGTCGCCCGAGACGTACGCCTCGATCAGGGCGCGCAGGTCGGGGGTGACCAGGTGGCCGACGACCGAGACGAAGCCGACCGCGCCCACGGAGAGCAGCGGCAGGTTCAGCATGTCGTCGCCCGAGTACCAGGCGAGGCCGGAGCGCGCGATGGCCCAGCTCGCGCGGCCGAGGTCGCCCTTGGCGTCCTTGTTGGCGACGATCCTCGGGTGCTCCGCCAGGCGGACGAGGGTCTCCGTGCTGATCGGGACGCCGCTGCGGCCGGGGATGTCGTAGAGCATGACCGGCAGGCCGGTGGCGTCGGCGATGGCGGTGAAGTGCCGGTACAGGCCCTCCTGGGGGGGCTTGTTGTAGTACGGCGTGACGGTCAGCAGGCCGGACGCGCCGGCCTGCTCGGCGGCGCGGGCGAGTTCGACGCTGTGACGGGTGTCGTTGGTGCCGACCCCGGCCACCACGTGGGCGCGGTCGCCGACCGCCTGCGTGACGGCTCGTACCAGGTCCTTTTTCTCCGCGTCGCTGGTGGTGGGCGACTCGCCGGTGGTGCCGTTGACGATCAGGCCGTCGTTGCCTGCGTCCACCAGGTGGGCGGCGAGCCGCTGCGCGCCGTCGAGGTCGAGTGCGCCGTCCGCCGTGAACGGCGTGACCATGGCGGTGAGGACCCGCCCGAAGGGGGTCTGCGGAGTGGAGGTCGGAGCCATGGGGAACACGCTACTCGTTGCTCAGGTCGGGGTCTGCCCTCGGGGCGGCCGACAGGTCGTGGAGACAAGGGAGCCCGGCACTGCCTGCTCGGGGGTTCAAGCAGTGCCGGGTCCGTTTGATCAGGCTAGATGAACTTCTATAAATGCCGCAATACGGACAGCTCACCCGGCTGACCCGTACATCAGCGCCCGCACCGACGCGAGGTGCGAACGGGTGGCGCGGACTACGGCGCGACCCGCCCGTTGGCGTTGAAGGCGGCGTGCGTGAGGGGCATGAGCTTCGCCCACTCGGCCTCCATCAGCTCGCCCACCATCTCGATCTCCCGCTGCGGGAACGAGGGCGTCCTGGCCAGCTCGTGCTGGGTGCGCAGGCCGATGAAGTGCATCAGCGAGCGCGCGTTGCAGGTGGCGTACATCGATGAGAACAGGCCCACGGGCAGCACCGCGCGGGCGACCTCGCGGGCGACGCCGGCGGCCAGCATCTCCTGGTACGCCTCGTACGCCTGCCGGTAGGAGTCGTCCATCACCCGGCCGACCAGCTCCTGCTGAGCCTGCGACCCCTCGACGAACCGGTACTTGCCCGGACGGCCCTCCTGAACCAGCTTCCGGGAGGCGTCGGGCACGTAGAAGACCGGCTGAAGCTCACGGTAACGGCCGGATTCCTCGTTATAAGACCATCCGACTCGGTGGCGCATGAATTCGCGGAAGACGAAGATCGGGGCGCTGATGAGGAAGGTCATCGAGTTGTGCTCGAAGGGGCTGCCGTGCCGGTCTCGCATCAGGTAGTTGATCAGGCCCTTGGAGCGCTCCGGGTCCTTGTCCAGCTCGCCCAGGGACTGCTCGCCGAGGGTCGACACGCGGGCCGCGAACAGCACGTCGGCGTCCGACGCGGTGTGCTTGACCAGCTCGACGGTGACATCGCTGCGGAAGCTGGGCTTCGGTGCGCCGGCGGGGGTGTCGGTCACGGCTCGGAGGTTCCTTCCATCATGTTCCTGGGCGGCGCCCACTCTACGGGCCGCCTCTGACATCGGGATCTTCGGTGCCGGGTCGCGACAAGTTCGGTGAAGATCTGTGAATTGGGGGGAAGCGGGCACCTTTCGGGACAGTCGTGCGTCTGTATGGATGACCCACCGCCGTTCGACCCCGGAAGGGAGCCGTACCCCGATGTTCCGTCGGCGCGAGCCCGTACCGTTCGCCTTCGTCGCCGAGGCGGACGGGTTCCGCAGCAATGTCGCACCCCCGCCCCGCCACCGCTCCTCCCTCGGCCAGATAGCGGGACACTGCCTGCTGGGCCTGACGCTCGTCGCCGGGCTCGTGGGCGCCCTGATCCTGGGCAGGCCCGCCCTGTCCAGCGGCGACGCCCCGACGCAGACGCAGCAGGCCGCGCACGGGCGCTGACGCCCGCGCGGCCGCGCGCGCCCACCCCCATGGCCCCCGTGGGTGGTGAGCGGGGACACAGGCGGATAGCCTCACCGGCACAGTCCGTGCCCGGAGCGAGTGAGGACCAGTCGTGCCCCTGCCCTTCCTGACGGCCGACCACGCCGTCGACGCGGCCGACGACGTCGCGCTGCCGTCCGACGACCGCGAGCGCTGGCGGCGTCCCTACCGGCCCGGCCCGTGGCGGGTGGGCATCGCCGCGCTCGTGCTCCTGCTGGCCTCGTTCGTGCTGCTCTCCGCGGTCGTGACCGCGCTGACCGGCGGCGCGTCCGCGGCGACGGTCTGCTTCGCGGTCGGGCTGATCGTCATCGGCTGCGCGCTGCGGCTGCTGCGCATGGGCGTGTGGGTGGGCGCGCGCGGCCTGCGCCACGTCCGCTTCCTGGTCACCCGCACCACTGGGTGGGCCGACGTGTCCTGGGTGCGGACCGTGCAGCAGCCGGTGCGCTGGCTCGGGCTGCCGCGCACGGTGCAGGGGCAGGCGCTGGTGCTGAACCGCCGCGGCCAGTCCCCGCAGTCCGCTCCCCCGCTGCTGACCACGCACGACGCCGACTTCCTGGGCCGCTTCGCCGCGTTCGACCGGGCGGCGGACTCGGTGGAGGCGTGGGCGGAGGAGCACCGGGGCCGCTGAGCCTCCCCTCGGCGCTTCGGGGCGACGCCTTGCCTCCACGCCTCGGACGGCGCGGTGAATCGGCGGGGCCTGGCATCCATGGGGGGCTGAGCCGGTGGGCGACCTTCTGAGCGACCCCCGTGGCTGGAGACACCGGCCGTCGGCGGGGCGCGCCGTCCGGCGTCCGGTGGGCGCGGGGTGCCGCGCGGCCCGGGGAGCGACGTACGCCTGTGGGCGGTAGGGGCGGCCCTCCACCGCCCACAGGGGGTTCCGGTGCGCGACGTCGGGCGTCAGGCCGCGGGGGCCGGTCTGCCGTCGTGCAAGGCGATGGCCCGCTGCATCGCCTTGCGGGCGCGGGGGGTGTCGCGGGCGTCGTGGTAGGCGACGGCGAGGCGGAACCAGGTGCGCCAGTCGTCGGGGGCGTCCTCCGTCTCGGCCTTGCGCAGGGCGAAGACCTCGTCGGCCGACGCGCGGTCGATGCGGCCGCTAGGCGTCCGCTTCAGCTCGTCCACGGGCAGGCCGCCCTCGGCGTCCAGTTCGGCGGCCAGGGCGTTGGCGCGGCGGACGAACTGGGTGTTCTTCCACAGGAACCAGACGCCGATGACCGGCAGGATCAGCACGGCCACGCCGAAGGCGACCGTGACGAGCGTGCCGGACTCGATGAGCAGGACGCCGCGGCTGCCGACCAGGACGAAGTAGAAGACCAGGACGGCGGCCGTGACGAGGTAAGTGATCTTCGCGCGCATAACAGGCTCGGGCTTCGGTTCCGCTCGGGTGCTCAGTCGATGTCCAGGAAGTGTTCCAGGCCCACGGTCAGGCCCGGAGCAGTCGCCACGCGGCGGGCGCCGAGCAGGATGCCCGGCATGAAGCTGCTGTGGTGCAGCGAGTCGTGGCGCAGGGTGAGCGTCTCGCCCTCGCCGCCGAGCAGGACCTCCTGGTGGGCGAGCAGGCCGCGCAGGCGGACCGCGTGCACCGGGACGCCGTCCACGTCGGCGCCCCGGGCGCCGTCCAGGGCGGTGGCCGTGGCGTCCGGCGCGGGCGCGGACCCGGCCTGGCGGCGGGCCTCGGCGATGAGCTGGGCGGTGCGCGTGGCGGTGCCGGAGGGCGCGTCGGCCTTGTTCGGGTGGTGCAGCTCGACGATCTCGACGGACTCGAAGTAGGGCGCGGCGATCTGCGCGAACTTCATGGTGAGCACGGCCCCGAGGGAGAAGTTGGGGGCGATGAGCACGCCGGTCCGCGGGGACTGGTCGAGTCGGCTCCTGAGCCGCGCGAGGCGTTCGTCGGTCCAGCCGGTGGTGCCGACGACGGCGTGCACGCCGTGCCGTACGCAGAAGTCGAGGTTGTCCATCACCGAGTCGGGGGTGGTCAGCTCGACCGCCACCTGGGCGCCGTTCTCGGTGAGCGCGTCGAGCGCGTCGCCCCGGCCGAGGGCGGCGACCAGTTCCATGTCCTCGGCGGCCTCGACCGCCCGTACCGCCTCGGAGCCGATCCGGCCGTGGGCGCCGAGGACCGCCACGCGCAGCTTGCTCATCTCTTGTGCTTCCTTACGACCGAAGGGGGTCCCGGCGCGGGGGCCGGGGGCGACCGGCGCCGTCAGGCGACGGCGTCGTGCAGGCGCGCGGCCTGCTTGTCCTTGAGCGGGCCGATGACCGACAGCGAGGGGCGCTGTCCCAGGATCTCGCGGGCGACGGAGCGGACCTCGTCCGGGGTCACCGCGGACATCCGGGCCAGCATGTCGTCGACGGAGATCTGCTCGCCCCAGCACAGCTCGCTCTTGCCGATGCGGTTCATCAGCGCGCCGGTGTCCTCCAGGCCGAGGACGGTGGAGCCGCGGAGCTGGCCGATGGCGCGGCCGATCTCGGCGTCGGTCAGGCCGTTCTCGGCGACGTGGTCGAGTTCGTCGCGGCAGATCCGCAGCACGTCGTGCACCTGGCTGGGACGGCAGCCGGCGTAGACGCCGAACAGGCCGCAGTCGGCGAAGCCGGAGGTGTAGGAGTACACGCTGTAGGCGAGGCCGCGCTTCTCCCGGACCTCCTGGAACAGCCGGGACGACATGCCTCCGCCGAGGGCGGTGTTGAGCACGCCGAGCGCCCAGCGGCGGTCGTCGGTGCGGGCGAGGCCGGGCATGCCGAGCACGACGTGGGCCTGTTCCGTGCGCCGGTTCTGGAGGTCCACGCGGCCCGCGGTGCGCAGGGTGCGCGAGCCGTCGCGGGGGGCCATGGGGGCGGCCTGGGCGGCGGGGAAGGCGTCGGCCTTGTCGAAGGCGGCGCGGACCTGGCGTACGACCTTGCCGTGGTCGACGTTGCCGGCGCAGGCGACCACGAGGTGGGTGGGGTCGTAGTGCTTGCGGTAGAAGCGGCGGATGCGGTCGGCGGTGAGGGCGTTGACCGTGTCCACGGTGCCGAGGACCGGGCGGCCGAGGGCGCTGTCGCCGAACATGGTGGACGCGAACAGGTCGTGCACGCAGTCGCCCGGGTCGTCCTCGGTCATCGCGATCTCTTCGAGGATCGCGCCGCGTTCGACGTCGACGTCCTCCTGGCGGATCAGCGAGCCGGTGAGCATGTCGCAGACCACGTCGATGGCGAGCGGCAGGTCGGCGTCGAGCACTCGTGCGTAGTAGCACGTGTACTCCTTGGCCGTGAACGCGTTCATCTCGCCGCCGACGGCGTCGAGGGCGGCGGAGATGTCCAGCGCGGAGCGGCGGGAGGTGCCCTTGAAGAGCAGGTGCTCCAGGTAGTGCGTGGCGCCGCCCAGCGACGGGGTCTCGTCGCGGGAGCCGACGTGCGCCCAGATGCCGAAGGTGGCCGAGCGCACGGAGGGCAGCGTCTCGGTGACGATGCGCAGACCGCTGGGGAGCGTGGTCTTGCGGACCGTGCCGATGCCGTTCTCGCCCTTGATGAGGGTTTGGGTACGGGCGACGGCCCGCGCCTCCGAGGAGGTGCGGGCCGTCGCCTGGAAGCCACGGGACGTCACTTGGCGGCGTCGTCCTTCTGCTCGTCGGCGTCTGCGGCGGAGCCGTCGGACTCGCCCTCGATCACGGGGATCAGGGAGAGCTTGCCGCGGGAGTCGATCTCGGCGATCTCGACCTGGACCTTGTGGCCCACGCCGAGCACGTCCTCGACGTTCTCCACGCGCTTGCCGCCGGCCAGCTTGCGGATCTGCGAGATGTGCAGCAGGCCGTCCTTGCCGGGCAGCAGGGAGACGAACGCGCCGAAGGTGGTCGTCTTCACGACCGTGCCCAGGTAGCGCTCGCCGACCTCGGGCATCGTCGGGTTGGCGATGCCGTTGATCGTGGCGCGCGCGGCCTCGGCGGCCGGGCCGTCGGCGGCGCCGATGTAGATCGTGCCGTCGTCCTCGATGGTGATCTCGGCGCCCGTGTCCTCCTGGATCTGGTTGATCATCTTGCCCTTGGGGCCGATGACCTCGCCGATCTTGTCGACCGGGATCTTCACGGTGATGATCCGCGGCGCGTTGGGGGACATCTCGTCCGGCGTGTCGATCGCTTCCATCATCACGTCGAGGATGTGGAGGCGGGCGTCACGGGCCTGCTTGAGGGCGGCGGCCAGGACGGAGGCCGGGATGCCGTCCAGCTTGGTGTCGAGCTGGAGGGCGGTGACGAAGTCCTTGGTGCCGGCGACCTTGAAGTCCATGTCGCCGAAGGCGTCTTCGGCGCCGAGGATGTCGGTGAGGGTGACGTAGTGCGTCTCGCCGTCGATCTCCTGGGAGATCAGGCCCATGGCGATGCCGGCGACGGGGGCCTTCAGCGGCACACCGGCGTTCAGCAGCGACATGGTGGAGGCGCAGACCGAGCCCATCGAGGTGGAGCCGTTGGAGCTGAGGGCCTCGGAGACCTGGCGGATCGCGTACGGGAACTCCTCGCGCGTGGGGAGCACCGGCACCAGCGCCCGCTCGGCGAGCGCGCCGTGACCGATCTCGCGGCGCTTGGGGGAGCCGACGCGGCCCGTCTCGCCGGTGGAGTACGGCGGGAAGTTGTAGTTGTGCATGTAGCGCTTGCGGGTCACCGGGGAGAGGGTGTCCAACTGCTGCTCCATGCGCAGCATGTTGAGCGTGGTGACGCCCAGGATCTGGGTCTCGCCGCGCTCGAACAGCGCCGAGCCGTGCACCCGCGGGATGGCCTCGACCTCGGCGGCCAGGGTGCGGATGTCGGTGACGCCGCGGCCGTCGATGCGCTTCTTCTCCTTGATGACGCGCTCGCGGACCAACTGCTTGGTCAGCGCGCGGTACGCGGCGGAGATCTCCTTCTCGCGGCCCTCGAACTGGGGCAGCAGCTTCTCGGCGGCCAGGCCCTTGACGCGGTCCAGCTCGGCCTCGCGCTCCTGCTTCCCGGCGATGGTGAGCGCCTGCGCCAGCTCGGGCTTGACGGCGGCGGTCAGCGCCTCCAGGACGTCGTCCTGGAAGTCGAGGAAGACGGGGAACTCGCCGGTCGGCTTGGCGGCCTTGCCGGCGAGGTCGGACTGCGCCTTGCACAGCACCTTGATGAAGGGCTTGGCGGCCTCCAGGCCGGCGGCGACGACCTCCTCCGTGGGGGACTCGGCGCCGCCGTCGACGAGCTGGACGGTCTTGTCGGTGGCCTCAGCCTCGACCATCATGATCGCGACGTCGCCGTCCTCCAGGACGCGGCCGGCGACGACCATGTCGAAGACGGCGTCCTCCAGCTCGGTGTGCGTCGGGAAGGCGATCCACTGGCCGTTGATCAGCGCGACGCGGACGCCGCCGATCGGGCCGGAGAAGGGCAGTCCGGCGAGCTGCGTGGACGCGGACGCGGCGTTGATCGCCACGACGTCGTACAGGTGGTCCGGGTTGAGGGCCATGACCGTGCAGACGACCTGGATCTCGTTGCGCAGGCCCTTCTTGAAGGACGGGCGCAGCGGACGGTCGATCAGGCGGCAAGTGAGGATCGCGTCCTCGGAGGGGCGGCCCTCACGGCGGAAGAAGCTGCCGGGGATCTTGCCGGCGGCGTACATCCGCTCCTCGACGTCCACCGTGAGGGGGAAGAAGTCGAGCTGGTCCTTGGGGTTCTTGGAGGCGGTGGTGGCCGACATCACCATGGTGTCGTCGTCCAGGTACGCCACGGCGGAGCCGGCGGCCTGCTTGGCCAGGCGGCCCGTCTCGAAGCGGATGGTGCGGGTGCCGAAGGAGCCGTTGTCGATGACGGCCTCGGCGTAGTGGGTCTCGTTCTCCACTAGCGTTTTCTCCGTTACTTGTCGTCTTTTCGTCCCTCCTCGCCCGTGCGGCGGGGGGACGGTGCCGGAGAAGCGCTCCGTCTGGTGCGGGCCGGTCTTCGATCGAAGCACCCGGGGCCTGTCGCCCGGGGGCCACTACCGAGGACCGGCGGCGGCGAGGCGCGCTTCTCCTCGTTCGTTGTCCGTTGCGGGTCGTGCGTCTGCTACCAGACTACAAAGCGGGAGTGACACCGCGCACGTTTCCGCATGTACGGCAAAGGGAGCGGTCCCCGATCGTCTCGGGAACCGCTCCCTTCACGGCGTCCTACTTGGCGCCGGCCGCACCGCGGCGGATGCCGAGGCGGTCGACCAGCGCGCGGAAGCGCTGGATGTCCTTCTTGGCGAGGTACTGGAGCAGCCGGCGGCGCTGACCGACCAGGATCAGCAGGCCACGGCGGGAGTGGTGGTCGTGCTTGTGGGTCTTGAGGTGCTCGGTCAGGTCGGAGATCCGACGGGAGAGCAGAGCGACCTGGACCTCGGGGGAGCCGGTGTCACCCTCCTTGGCGCCGAACTCGGCGATGATCTGCTTCTTGGTGACGGCGTCGAGCGACACGCGTACTCCTCATGGTCTGTGAGTGCCACCGAGTGCCCCAGGTCTGCGTCTCTGGGGAGCTTCCGTTACTCGCGTGACGGGTTGACCGCCGCCCGCGGCCTCCAGGGCGCGCAGGGTTGCCTGCGGGGGCTCCGGGGGTGCGTGCACGAACGGCCGTCACTCAGAGTACCAGGCAGCCGCGGGCGCTTTCGCCCGCCCTCGGGGAGCCGCGCTCAGGCGGTCGCCGGGCCACTAGGGTGAGCGGCGGGACGGCGCCGAGTCCGTGCCGCACACGTACGGGTGCCGTGCCGGGCCCGTACCACTCCGGGAAGGGGTCGCTGCGCGATGGCGGAGACGGAAGCGGAGATCAAGGCGCGCAAAGAACGGGAGCGCGACGAGCTGTACGCCCTCGACATCTCGGGCGTGGAGTGGCACTGCGCGCCGGGCACGGAGGAGCACGAGGAGCGCGTCGAGATCGCCTACCTCCCCGACGGCGCGGTGGCCATGCGGTCGTCGCTGGACCACGACACGGTGCTGCGCTACACGGAGGCGGAGTGGCGGGCGTTCGTGATGGGCGCGCGGGACGGGGAGTTCGACCTGGAGCCGATGCCGCACGGCGAGGGGCACGGCGGCGGAGCCGCCGACGGGGTCGCCGCGCGGTGAGGTTCGGCCTGCGGTGAGCTTCGGCCCGCGGTGAGCTTCGGGCCGTCGTGAACGGCGGCGCGGTGCGGGCGAGGGGGCGGCACGCTTGGGCGCCGCCCCCTCGCCGTCGCTCTTGCGGGGCCGCAGGGCCGTCGTCTTGCGGGCCCCGCCAGCTTCCGGGGCCGCCGTCTCGCGGGCCCCGTCGGTTTCCGGGGCCGCCGTCTCGCGGCCTCCGCCGGCTTCCGGGGCCGTCCGGCTGCGCGGCCGGTCAGCTCGTCATCGCGCGGGCGGTGGCGTACACGTCGAACACCGCTAGGGCCAGCGGCACCAGGGAGAGCAGGACGAAGCTCTCCGCGATCTCCAGGAAGCGACCCCAGAAGGGGGTCACGCCGCGCCGCGGGAGGATCAGGCCGACCGCGGTGACCAGGGCCGCCGTCGCGGCGACGGCCGCGGCGAGCCAGACGCTGCGCACGTCGAGCGCGGTGGCGTCGCCCTGGAGCGCCTGGCGCACGTAACCCAGGGGCGGGTGCAGCGCGAGGCCGACGCCGAGGAAGACCAGCGCGGCGAGGCCGGCCGCCAGCGTGGCCGCGACCTGGGCCGTGTAGCGGAACAGTCCGGCGCGCATCAGCATCGCCATCCCGGTCGCGAGGGCCAGCAGTTGCGCCCACACGTCGCTGGAGAAGCCGAGCACGATCGAGGCGCCGACCGAGACGAGCGCGCAGCCGCCGACGAGGCCGACGAGCAGTTCGTGGCCGCGGCGCGCGCGCAGCGCGACGCTCTCGGCGTCGACCGGCTCGTGCGCGGCGCCCTCGTTCCCGGCGTAGCCGGAGCGCGCGGTGCGGGGCGCCTCGAAGCCGATGGGCAGCCGCGCGAACCGCAGCGAGAGTCCGGGCAGGAAGGCCAGCGCGCCCACGGAGAGCGGGGCGCACAGGGCTGCCGTCTCGACCGGCCTGAGATCGGTGAGCATCCCGGCGAACGTGGTGATCAGACCGGCGCCGGAGGCGACGACGCAGGCGACGAACGGCCCGTCGCCGCCGGGTGAGACGAGGGCGAGCGCGAAGGAGACCACCAGCACGGCCGCACAGGCGAGGAGGAACTGGAGCCGTCCCACGCCCTGTCCGCCGGCGAGCGGCGCCAGTCCCGAGCCGCCCACGGCGATGTTCGGCAGCGCGCCCAGGCCCAGGGCGACCGCGGCGCCCCGGTCCTCGTAGACCCGGGCGCGCACGCACGCGAAGACGGTCAGGAACACTCCGGCGACCGCGCCCAGCACGCCCTGGAGGCCGTGCATGTCGTGGCGCACCTGCGAACTCCACACCACGAACGCGATCAGCGCGGGCAGGACGCCGCCTGCGACGAGCCCGGCCACCCGCGTCAAGTCACCGCTCCACAGGGCGCGGTCGCGGGTGACGGCGGACGCGACGGCCTCGGAGACGTCGTCGAACACGGCGGGCGGCAGCGACTCGGCGAACGGGCGCAGCGTGAGCAGTTCGCCGTCGAGGATGCGCTGCGCGGCGAAGGAGCGGGAGCTGTCGAGGACGGCGCCGTCCCGGCGCACGAGGTGGTAGCCGACGGGGGCGCCCTCCTCGGGGCTCTGCCGGGCCAGCCGGAGGATCTCCGGGTGCAGGTCCGCGACGGGCACGTCGTCGGGCAGCGCCACGTCGACGCGGCCGTCGGGCGCGACGATGGTGACGCGGCAGAAACCGAAGCCTGCGCCCGTGCCGGACGGGGCTGCGGCGCCCCGTCCGGAGTTGGCGCCGGCCGCGGCGGAGGCCGTCATGCTCACCTGCTGTTCCCCCTCGTTCGGTGGTGGGGCCGGGCGGCACGTCGCCGCGCGCACCCGGTCGTGGAGGTCGTGTGCACGTACCAGCGGGAGTTCGCGCGGCGTCCGCCGCCCGTCCGGTCGGCGGACGGCGCCGGCCGGACGGGCGGCGGACCGCGCCGGCCGGCGCGGAAGGCGTGCGAGGCGCGCGCAGAACGCCGTGACCCCCCTTGTTCGCGCGGGATTCCCGCCGGGTTCCCGCTTTGTTCGCGCGGGATTCCCGCCGGGTTCCCGCTGGGTTCCCGCCGGGCGCATCGGTGACCGCGCACCCGCGTTCCCGGCACCCTACCGCCCGTCGGCGGCCCCGGTTGTCAGTAGGATCGCGGTTCGCGATCGGCGTCCGCCTGACACGGGGCGGCGGACAGAACACCTCGGTCCGGCTAGGGAATTGGTGTGCAGTGAGCCATATCGTCGTCAAGCGCCCGCCGCGGGCGCTGCCGAAGGACGTGCCCACGGACGAGATCGTGCTCCAGCCCCCGCCGGAGCTCCCGCGGGGTCCGCAGGAGGGCGCCCTGATGCAGCTCCTGCCGATGCTCGGCATGGGCGGTTCGGTGGTGTTCTTCTTCAACCCGCAGGCCCAGCCGTTCATGAAGATCATGGGCATGGTGATGGTGGCCTCCACGGTCGCCATGGGCGTCTCCATGCTGGTCCGCTACCGCCGGGGCAACCAGGGGCAGATGGCCGACATCCGCCGTGACTACCTGCGCTATCTGGCGCAGACCCGGCGCACCGCCCTGGACGCCGCGCGGGCTCAGCGGGACGCCCAGTACTACCTGCACCCGTCGCCCGAGCAACTGTGGGCGCTGGTCGCCGAGGGCAGCCGGGTGTGGGAACGGCGCACCGGAGACGAGGACTTCGGGCAGGTGCGCGTCGGTCTCGGCCCGCAGGCGCTGGCCACCGCCCTGGTCCCGCCTCAGACCGGACCGGTGGAGGAACTGGAGCCGCTGACCGCGGGGGCGATGCAGCGCTTCCTGGCCACGCACGGCACTCTGGAGAGCCTGCCCATGGCCGTGTCGCTGCGCGCCTTCTACCACGTGACGGTCAGCGGCGACCCGGCGACCGTACGCGGCTCGGCCCGCGCCCTGGTCGGGGCCCTCGCCTCGCTGCACTCCCCCGAGGACCTGCTCGTCGCGGTGGCCGCCGACCGGGAGAGCGCCCCGGAGTGGGAGTGGGCGAAGTGGCTGCCGCACAGCCAGGCGCCGGGCGTCGCGGACGGCGCGGGCAGCCGCAGGCTGATCACCGCCGATCCGGCGGAGCTGGAGGACCTGCTCGGCGCCCGGTTGCAGGGCCGGCCGCGGTTCCACCCGGGCGGGCCGCCGGCGCCCGAGCAGCCGCATCTGGTGATCGTCCTCGACGGGGTCTCCCTCACGCCCGCCTCGCTGCTGGCCTCCCCCGAGGGCCTTCAGGGCGTGACCGTGGTCGAGGTCGTGCCCGGTGAACTCACCTCGGGGCGCGGCGACTTGTCCATCGCCGTCCGCCCGCGCGCGCTGCGCCTGGAGTCCGCCCACGGCATGGTCTACGAGGGCACGCCGGACGTGCTGTCCTACGAGGCCGCGGAGGCCCTGGCCCGGCAACTGGCGCCGCTGCGCATGGCGTCGGGCGGGGACGATGACGAACCCCTGCTGGCGAACCTGGACTTCACCGACCTGCTGAACCTGGGCGACGCCGCCTCCGTCGACCCCCGGCGCACCTGGCGCCCGCGCGCCCAGGCGGAACGGCTGCGGGTGCCGATCGGCCTCGGCGAGGACGGCCGGCCCGTCATGCTCGACCTCAAGGAGGCCGCCCAGGAGGGCATGGGGCCGCACGGCCTGTGCGTGGGCGCGACCGGCTCCGGCAAGTCCGAGCTGCTGCGCACCCTCGTCCTCGGCCTGGCGGTGACCCACTCCTCGGAGACCCTCAACTTCGTCCTCGCCGACTTCAAGGGCGGTGCGACCTTCGCGGGCATGGCCCAACTGCCGCACGTCGCCGCTGTGATCACCAACCTCGCGGACGACCTCACGCTCGTGGACCGCATGGGCGACTCCATCCGCGGCGAGCTGAACCGGCGTCAGGAGATGCTCCGGGACGCGGGCAACTACGCCAACATCCACGACTACGAGAAGGCCCGTGCGGCCGGCGCCCCGCTCCAGCCGATCCCCTCGCTCGTCCTGGTCATCGACGAGTTCAGCGAACTGCTCACGGCCAAGCCCGACTTCATCGACATGTTCGTGCAGATCGGCCGGATCGGCCGGTCGCTGGGCGTCCATCTGCTGCTGGCCTCGCAGCGTCTGGAGGAGGGCCGGCTGCGCGGCCTGGAGACCTACCTGTCGTACCGGATCGGCCTGCGCACGTTCTCCGCGGCCGAGTCGCGGTCCGCGCTCGGCGTCCCCGACGCCTACGAGCTGCCGAACGTCCCGGGCTCCGGCTTCCTGAAGTTCGGCACCGACGAGATGACGCGCTTCAAGGCCGCGTACGTCTCGGGGGCGTACCGCACCGGCTCCGAGCAGGCCGCCGCGCTCGGCGGGCCGCTGCCGGTCGACCGCAGGCCGGTGCTGTTCACGGCGGCCGAGGTCCCCGTGCGGTACGTGCCGAAGCCGCGGCAGCGGGCGGAGGAGCGGGCGCGCGACGAGAAGGAGGACGCGTTCGCGGACACCGTGCTCGACGTGATCGTGCGCCGCCTGGAGGCGCAGGGTCCGGCGGCGCACCAGGTGTGGCTGCCGCCGCTGGACAGCCCGCCGTCGCTGGACGCGCTGCTGCCCGGACTCGCCCCGGCGCCCGGCCGGGGCCTGACCCAGCCGGGCTACGAGGGCGCGGGCCGGCTCGTCGTCCCCGCCGGCATCGTCGACAAGCCCTACGAGCAGCGCCGCGACCCGCTGTGGATCGACTTCGGCGGCGCGGCGGGCCACATGCAGATCCTCGGCGGCCCGCAGTCGGGCAAGTCGACGCTGGTGCGCTCCCTCATCGCGTCCTTCGCCCTCACCCACACCCCGCACGAAGTGCAGTTCTACGGGCTCGACTTCGGCGGCGGGGGCATGGCCTCGCTGGCCGGGCTGCCGCACGTGGGCGGCGTCGCCTCGCGCCTGGACCCGGAGAAGGTGCGGCGCACCGCGGCCGAGGTGTACGGCGTGCTGACCCGGCGCGAGGAGTACTTCCGCTCGGCGGGCGTCTCCTCCATCGCCGAGTTCCGCAGCCGCCGTGCCCGCGGCGACATCTCGGTCGCCGACCAGCCGTGGGGCGACGTCTTCCTGGTCATCGACGGCTGGGGCAACTTCCGCTCCGACTACGAGGCGCTGGAGCCTCTGGTGCTGGACGTCGCGGCCCGCGGCCTCGGGTACGGCGTGCACCTGATCCTCACCGCCTCGCGGTCGATGGAGGTCCGCTCGAACCTCAAGGACCACCTGATGAACCGCCTGGAGCTGCGGCTGGGCGATCCGATGGACTCCGAGTTCGACCGCAGGGTCGCGGCGAACGTGCCCACGGGCGTGCCGGGGCGCGGCCAGACGCCGCAGAAGCAGCACTTCATGACGGCCGTCCCACGGATCGACGGCCTGTCCTCCGACACCGACCTGGCGGACGCCACGACGGCGCTCGCGGCCGAGACGACGCGCCACTGGGAGCAGCCGGGAGCGCCCGAAGTCCGCCTTCTCCCCCGGGAGTTCCCCGCCGCGCAGCTCCCGTCCGGCGACCGCTTCCCCGACCGGGGGGTGTCCTTCGCCCTGGACGAGGACGACCTCGAACCGGTCTTCGTCGACTTCGACCAGGACCCGTTCTTCCTCGTCTTCGGCGAGAGCGAGTCGGGCAAGTCGAACCTGCTCAGGCTGCTCATCCAGCGCCTGGCCGAGCGCTACGACGGTGAGAGCTGCAAGCTGTTCGTCGTCGACAACCGCCGCTCGCTGCTGGGCGCCGCCCCGTCCTCCCACCTGGCCGAGTACATCCCCATGTCCGGCCAGATGCAGCACCACATGGACGCGCTGGCCGACCTGATGCGGCGCCGCACCCCGACCCCGGACGTCACGCCCCAGCAGTTGCGCGACCGCAGTTGGTGGCGCGGGCCCACGGTGTACGTCGTCATCGACGACTACGACCTGGTCTCCACCTCCAGCGGCAACCCCCTGGCCGTCCTCACCGACATGCTCCCCTTCGCCCGCGACGTCGGCGTCCGCTTCATCATCGCCCGCTCCACGGCGGGCGCGGGCCGGGCCGGTTACGAGTCCTTCATGCAGCGGATGAGGGAACTCGGCGCGCAGGGCGTGGTCTTGGCGGGCGACCAGGCCGAGGGCGAACTGCTCGGCGGGGTCCGCGCGAGGCCGATGCCGGCGGGTCGCGGAGTGTTCGTCTCCCGGCGCCAGGGGCGGCCGCTGGTGCAGGCGGGGCTCGTCCAGGAGGACGGCCGCTGACGTCCGGCACGGTGCGGGCCACGACGGCACGGCGCGGGCCACGACGGCACGGCGCGGGCCACGACGGCTCGGCGTGGATACGGCATAGGGCGCGGGTACGGCACGGGCGGCTCACCGGTGGGTGCGAGGTGAGCCGCCCGTCGGGCGCGGGGCCGTGCGGACGTGCGGCGGGGGTGGGCGCCTCCCGCGCGCGCCCACCCCCGCCGTCCGTCGGCCGTCCGGCCTACCGGAAGTAGCTGGCGGCCTGCTTGTCGCCCGCCATGTAGTCGCCGCCGGCCGTGTGCACGACGTGGCCGATGCCGGTCAGCGCGGTGTGGATGTCGTTGGCCTCCTTGTCCCACTTCTGGAGCTTCTCGTGGAAGGTGCCCTGGGCGTCGCCCTCCCAGTACTGGAGGCTCTGCACGACCATCTGCCGCAGCTCGTGCAGATCCTGCTCGAGGGTCTTGGCCTCGTTGCCGATCTGCGTGGCCGCGTGGTCGAGCCCGCTGTAAGTGACGCTCAGTCCGTCGGCGTTGTTCGCCATGTCCGTCTACCTCGTCTCGCTCGTGTCCGTCCGATGCCCGCCGGCTGGCCGGCCGTTCTGCGTGAAGCCGCCCGTCAGTACGAGCTGAAGGGGGAGACCGTGGGGGCGCCGTCGTGAACGTCGATCTTGTTCACCGCGGCGCGCACGTCGTCTTCCTTGGTGTCCTTGATGTGGCGCGTCTTCGTCATCGCCTCGATGACGTCACCGAGGATCTTGCCGATGTTCTGGAGGGACTCGTTGATCTCGTACTGCTTCTTGTCGAACGCGGCACGGCCGATGCCCTGCCACTGTCCCTCCAGGCCGTCGATGACCTGCTGCAGGCCGTGCACCCGGCCGCGGATGCTCTCGTACTTGGCGTACATGTCGTTCTGCAGCTTGACTACCGCGCCGTCTTCGAGCTTCTGCTTGTCAGCCATGACCAGCCCGCCCTTCCTCTGTGTGTGATCCGGTCCAACTGTGTCGGCCCGCCGCCGGTTTGGCGAGGAGCCCGGGTGGGCGCCCGTCGGCGCGGACCGCGTGGCGGTCCGCTGGGACGGGCGTCCGAAGCCTGTGGCCGGCCGGCGCCGTCACCGGGCACGGCGGGCCCGCAGGAGGGCGAGGGCCCCGCCCCCCACCACGACGACCGCCACGGCGGCGCCCAGCCCGATCCACAGCCCGCTGCCGCCGCCCGAGGCCCGCGCACTCGCTCCTGCCGCCGCTGTCTGTCCGCCTGAAGCGGTGGCGGGGTGGGGGGGTGGGGACGGGGTTGACGCGGGTGCCGATGCGGCGGGCGCCGTGCGGGCCGCGGACTCGGCCAGCAGGTTGCCGCCCTTGCCCCCGGCGTCCTCCTTGGCGAGTGGGTCGACGTTCGCCGGACCCGGGTCGTAGTGCGGGCTCGCCAGGACGTTCTTCGGGCGGACCGCTCCGTAACCGAGGTACGTGCTCGGGTCTTCCTTAGCCCAACTGCGTCCGGCCGTGTCGATGAGCGAGCGGGTGACCTGGTTCACCGTCCAGTCGGGGTGGGCCGACCAGATCAGCGCGGCGGAGGCGGAGGCGATGGCGGTGGCCGGACTCGTTCCGTTCGTGTCGTCGCAGTACGAGCGGAAGCGGGCGTCACACCATCCGGGGATCCCCTCGCCGGGCGCCGTCAGGTCGACGTAGCCGCCGTGCGAGGAGAACTTCGACACCTCCCCGGAAGCATTCATCGAGGAGACGCCGATCACGTAGCGGAAAGCGGCGGGGAAGTCGATCTGCCCGTCGCCCGCTCCGGCGTTTCCGGCGGCGGCGACCAGCAACTTGCCTTTGGAGGCGGCATAGTCGATCGCATCCTCCTCCTTCGGATCGGGCACGCCTCCGATCGACATGCTGATGATCTTCGCGTCGGTGTCGGCGGCCGCCCTGATCGCCTGCCAAGGCTCCGGGGTCTTCTTCGCCTCCGTGCCGTTCAGACCTTCGAGGAGGACTCGGTAGGGAACGATCTTCGCGCCCGGCGCCAGCCCCTTCAGTCCGCCGTCGGCTCCGGTGCCGGCGATCAACTCGGCCATGGTGGTGCCGTGTCCGTCGTAGTCGCGCGTGGCGCCGTAGGCCACCGACGCGGGGACTTCCGCGGCCAGCACCTGTCCCTTGAGCGAGGGCGTGTCCGCGTTCACTCCGGTGTCGATGACCGCGACCTTCACCCCCTTGCCGGTACTGGTCTTCCACATGTGCTCAGCCTGCATGGGCTCCAGGTACCACTGCTTCGACTGCGCGTCGTACGCGGCGGCACTCGGCGCGAGGGCCACGCCCAAGGCGGCCAGGGCGCCGACGGTCGCGCCCGCCGCGCGCACTCGCCGTCCGCGGCGCGTCCTGGAGAGCGCCGCTCGCTCGGCTCGTCGACTGGTCCCTGACTTCATGGTCTCGTACGTCCTTGATCGCGCTCAGGTGACGACCGGCGGCTCGCGCTCTCCTCGAGTGCGCGGTCAGGGCGCAGGGCGCCTTCGGGCTCCCGCCGTTCCTCGCTCTTCTTGCTGTTCTTCTTCTCGCTGTTTCTCTTTTCGCCGTTCTTCTTCTCGCTGCCGCGGCCGCCTGTCAGGCCCGCGCCGCCGCGTGTCATCCCGTTGCGCTCGGCGCGGGCCGCGGAGGTGCGTGCCGTGGGGCGGCCGGTGACGCCGTCGGCTTCCTCGACGCCGCGCTGTGACGCGGCCCCGCCCGGCCTCTGCGGGGACTGAGGCGTCCCGAGGACGCCGCGCGTGGCGGGGCGGCCGCTCGCCGGTCGGGACTCGGCTTCCTCGGCGCCGACGACCGTGCCTCGCGGAAGCCTTGAGCCCGTCCTCGCCGACTGCTTCCCGGCGGCCGTGGGGCGCCCCCCTACGACGCCGTCGGACCGCCCGGCGCCCGTGGTCGGGCGGGCGGCTCCTCGTGGGGCCGCGGCGCCGCCGGGTCGTGAAGCGCCTCCGGTGACCTCTCGCTCGGCGAACGACGAGGACGGTGTGGATTCGTTGGACAGCGATCTGCCGATCGAGGTGGAGCGCCCGACCTGGTTCACCGGTCCCCGGAACGAGGTGCGGCCCTGACCCGGCTCACTCGGGTCGGACAGCCCCGTCCGCCCCGGTCCGAACCCGGGGGTGCGGAACCGACCGGCCGCCCCGGAGCCGCCTCCTGGCGCGCCGTTGGCGAAGGGGCCCATGGGGCCGCTCTCGAATGTGTCAGCAGGTCCGCTGACCGGGGTCGGCGGCACATGGGTGTGCGTCGCGGTGGTCGGCGACGTAGGCAACGTGCCGACGCTGTCGACGGCGGTGCCGACGGGGCTGTCGGCAGGGACCACATGCGGCGCCGTGTGCCCGCTGCCGTGCGGCGCGGTGTGCCCGCTGTCGTGCGGCGCGTACACCAAGCCGTCGACTCGATCGTGCGCACCGGCGTGCGGCGGCGGCGCGATGGACGCGTGCCGACCCGTCGCGGCCGTGCCGCCGTCCGCTCGGGAGGTCCCGTGCTCGGGCGGCCCTTGGGAAGCGTCCCGCTTGCCCTGAACGGGCCGCGGGACCCCTACGTCCGGCATGGCGTCGAATCTCGGCGCCTTGCTCCGTTCGGCCGCCAACTGCTCGTTGGACACGGCGTAGTAGGACGCCAGGCGGTTCATCTGGTTGATGGCCTCTTGGCGGTCCTTCTCCACCCGTACCGCGGCGGCGTAGCCGTCCTTGTCGGCCGTCTTCTCCGCTGCCGAGAACTCGTGCGGCCGCTTCCGGTTCGTCTGAGTGTCACGAGGGGGCATGGCGCCTCGTACGGACGAGAGGCCCACGGCGGCGGCGCTGAGCTGGTCGCCGGCCCCTCCAGCGAAGTCGCTGAGCTGATGCGCCTTGCCGACGAGCGAAGCGCCCCACTCCCGGAACGCGTCACCCGACTCCCCGACCCAGTGGACGCGGTCGATGTGTCCCGAAAGCTCTTCCGCCGCGGCCTTGATGGCGTTCCGCGCGTCCCAGAGCGCCTTGCCGGACGACTCCACGTCTCCGGGATCCGTCTGCTCGACGAGATCGAGCAACTGGTTGAGGCCGAGACGAGTGCCCCCGAAGTCGGTGCTGCGCCTCACCGCTGCCGCATGGGGGTTCTGGTCGGCGACCGCGCGCAGCGCGCCGTTCACCAGCCTGCTGAACGGGCCGCCGCCTTCGGGCAGGTGGTCGGCCGTCCGGGTGAGGTCCGTGTAGCCGTTCTGCGCGGAGACGCGATCCAGGTCCGCCTTGTGGTCGTCCGTCATCAGAGTTTCGCCCCAGTCTTCGCGTTGTTCAACCGTTGCGCCGGACCCTGAATCCGTCTGATCTCGGCTTGGATGGCCCAGAAGCGGCGACGCTGCTCCTCTTCGAGTCTGCCGAAGCCGCGGTACGCGCCCAGGACCGCGATGCCGATCCCCTCGATCTGAAGGTGAAGCGTCCTGGACAGGGTGGTGAGCTGCTCGTGTACGGCCTTGTACTGCGCGTACAGGTCGTGCGCCTCGGGGAAGACGGCTTCGCCGCCACCCGTGAGAGACGACAGCCGGACCGTCTGAGCGCTCACCTTCGTCGGATTGCCCGCCGATCCCTCAAGGTCGCGCAGAACCGCGTCGACCCGGTTCACGAACTTGGACAGCGCCTCCCCGCTGGCCTCCAGGTCCGCCGCCCTGGCCGCTGAGACTCCCCCCACCATGTCCGCCGGAAGCACGACGCACTCCTCCCCGTATCCCCGTTGACCGCGTCGGGCGGCGCTGCCGGGCTCCGCGTACGTTCGCGGGCCGGACGGCACCTCACCACGCGGCTCACCACTCTAGTCACCGCGTGTACCCGGGCCAACCGGTCTATGTATCAGGCCCGTTGCAAAGAAGGCCCGGCGCCGGGGCTTCGCCCGGATTGCCGGTGGGTGTGAAGAGGCGCTCCCAAGGGCGGCACACCTCCTTCAGGTGACACGGCCGGCGACGGCGCGACTCGTGCGGGTGACGTCGCGCGCTCGGCGGGCGGCGCTGTCGCCGCCGGGGTCAGCGGCCGGCCGGCGGGCGGCGCCTCCGTCGCGCGTCCCGGGTCGCGAGGGCGGCGCCGCCCAGGGCCGCGACCGTGACGAGGCCGCCGACGACCACGTACGTGCCGAGGCGGTCGTCGCGCTGCTCGGGGGTCTCGCCGAAGTGGAGGGGGGTCACGGAAGGGGCCTCGGCCCTGGTGACGCCGCCTTCGGGGCGGGGGGTCAGGACCGGGTGGGCGGGGTCCTCGTCGGTGAGGGCCTTGACCGGGTCGACCACGCCCCAGCCGACGAGGCGGTCGCGACCGGGGATGGAGCGTTCCGCGGTCTGCTCGATCTGGGCGACGACCTCGCGGGCGGTCCAGCTCGGGTGCCGGGACTTCAGGAGGGCGGCGACCGCGGCGACGTAGGGCGCCGAGAAGCTCGTGCCGTTGTCCGAGCAGTGGCCGCCGCCGGGCACCGTGGAGATCATGTCGACGCCGGGGGCGGCGACGCCGACGAACTCGCCGGACTGGGAGAAGGCGGCGCGTTCGTTGTTGCGGTCGGAGGCGGCGACGGCGAGGACGCCCGGGTAGGACGCCGGATAGGTGGTCTTGACGTTGCCGCCGAGGCCGTCGTTGCCCGCCGAGGCGACGACCACCACCTTCTTGGAGAGGGCGAGGTCCACCGCCCGTCGCAAGTCGGAGTCGGGCTGGACGGCGTTCGCCGTGTCCTGCGAGATGTTGATGACGCCGGCGCCGACGGAGACGGCGTGCCGGATCGCCGCCGCCAGGGTCCTGGCCGTGCCGTCGCCCTCCGCGTCGTTCTGCTTGATCGGGATGATCACGGCGCCGGGGGCCAGGCCCACGAAGCCGGTGCCCTGGGCGGGGCGGGCGGCGATGATGCCCGCGACGCGGGTGCCGTGGCCGACCGTGTCCGTGGTGCCGTGCGGGTCGCCCCGGTCGATCTTCTCGCCCTTGGCGTTCTTGGCCGGAAGGTTGGTCATGCCGTGGGACGCGTCGACCGCGTGGGTCAACTGGCCGTTCCTGACGTCGACTCCGGTGTCGATCACGGCCACCTTGACGCCCTTGCCCGTGGACCGCGCCCACAGTGCGTCGAGGTTCACCCGTTGCAGGGACCAGGGGCGGCCCGCGTAGGGCTTCGACGGGAACGTGCACTGGCCGTCGTCCGCGTGGGCGGCGGGAGCGGGCAGGGCGACGAGGGCGGCCGTCGCCGTGAGCGCGGCGGCGGCCAGCGCCGTCGCCCGCAGGGGGTGCGGCACGCCGGAGGCGCGGCGCGCGCGAGGCGTCGGGCGGGCGGCCGGGAGGGCGGGAGTGCGGCCGGGGGCGGCTGAGTGCGGCATGCGTGCGTCTCCTCGGCGCGGCTACGAGCCCTGCGGCTGGCGGGCGGCGGCCTCGGACAGGCGCGGGCCGGTCGGCAGGAACGTCGACCATTGCGCGGGAACCGGCGCGGGCGCCACCTGCGCGTACCCCAGCCGGGTCTGGGCGATCTTCGCCTCGTCCAGCTCCGCCTTGCGCTGCTGGGCGGAGGTGCCGATGCCCTTGTCGTCGACAGCGCTGTCGCTGTTGGACTGGAGCGCGTAGCGCAGGCCGGTGTCGGTCACCAGGAAGACGCCGCCCGCCTGCGTCTCGCTGCCCTGGAACTGCCGGAAGAGCAGGCCGGATCCGGCGCTCACGTAGGCGCTGGAGGAGCCGGTGGGCAGGCGCGCGGGGAAGTCGGCGCCGACCCAGGTGGACAGTGTGGTCTGCCCCTGGGCGCCGACCGAACGCAGCACGTCGCAGACCGTGTTGCGGCCGGAGGCGGCGCTGGCGCCGTCGTTCACCGTCCTCGGCCGGTCCGTCGGCCACCGCTTGTCCTGCATGAACGTCGTGCTGCCGCTGACCGCGCCGGGGCTTACCTGCTGGGCCGTGCCGGCCTGGCCGACGGCGACGAGATCGCGGCTGTTGAGCAGGAGCGTGGCGGTGAACGCCGAGACGCGGGCCACGCGGCCGCGCAGCACGACGTAATACTGCATGCGCTGGCCGTCGTAGGCCCTGACCACCATGCCGATCTTGTCGTAACGGTCGTACTGCGGAAGGCCGCTGAAGGCGCCCGCCTTGGCGCCGGGGGCGCCGTCGATGTGCGGGATGGAGAGCGCGTCGCCCTGGTGGAGCGTGGCCAGCCACTCCTGGGAGACGCGCTGCGGGGCGCGGCCCTGGGTGTCGAGCGCCTTGAGGAGGTGGGGATCGGCCGGTTGGGGCAGCCGGTAGGCGTAGCCGCGTGCGTCGACGACGTACTGGGTCTCGCCGTCGGGGCCGACGACGTACATCAGGTCGCCGCCCCTGAGCTTCTGGGCGCCCTCGGTCTTGGAGCGTTCCTTGTCCGCGAAGACGAACGCGGCCTTCTGGATGGCCCGGCCGCCGTCGGCGGGGCGTTCGCAGACGGCCCAGCGCTTGGCGTGGCCGGCCTCGTCGGGGGCGGGCAGGCGGTCGGGGGCGTAGGGGATGCCGATGGTGGCGCCGTGCGGGGGCGTGCCGCGGTCGAGGACCTTCTCGTCGACGGTGATGACGTCGTCGGCGTCCGGGGCGAGCAGGAGCTTGGCGGACGCCATGTTCAACACCGGGTGCAACTGGATCTGTTCGCCGGTCTTCAGCACCACGTAGCGGGTGGTGGAGTCGCTGGCGACGATGACGTGCCGGCCCGGCTCGTCCCAGCCCTTGGGGGCAGTCGGACTGAACAGGCCGATCCCGCCGAACACCGCGAGCACGACCACGCCGACGATCACACCGGGCAGCACGGTGCCCAGGGGCTTGGGGGCGCCTTCCTCGGAGCCGGTGGGAGAGGGCTGGAGGAAGGACGCCAGCATGCGGCGCTTCGCGAAGGTGTAGGCGTTGAGTTCGTCCCGCCGTGATGCCATCTGTTTCCGCTCTCTCCCCGTCGCGGAGCTGTGCGGGGGGCGTGGGGAGCCCGCGTGCTCCGTGCCGCCCCTCGGCTTCCCGTGGCGCCGCCCACTGTCAGCACCGGCCCCTACTATGCCTGTTGCGGGGCGCTTCCCGCCGCACGGGTAGGGTGCTCGGGCCTCTGGACGGGGCGGTGCACGAGGGTTTTTCGGGAGAGTTCGGGGGGTTTGCAGTGATGGCTTCCGCACCTCGGGCCCGGTCGCGATCGCAATCGGGGTCCCGACCGGGTTTCGGCACGCGTCCGGCCTCCCGGGCCTCCGAGTCCGCCACGCCTCCTGAGAGACCGTCCGCGTCGGCCGGCGCCTTCGCACCGCATTCCACGTCGCGCTCGGGCCGGGGCGGCTCCTCGGCGCGCCAGCGGCTGGTGCTGCTGGAGGCGGCGGCCGCGCTGGTGCTGTGCGGCTGGACGATCGGCCTCCCCGCGCTGGTCCCGGCGGCCGTCGTCGCCCTCGCACTGCTCGCGCTGGCCCTCGTCCGCCGCCGGGGGCGCTCGCTGCCGGAGTGGCTGAGCACCGTGCTGGCGCTGCGGACGCGTCGGCGGCGGGCCGCGAGGACGCCGGTGCCGTCGGGCACGGAATCGGGGTTCGCCCCGGCCGTCGAGTGCGATCCCGCCCTGCGGACCTACTCCTACGGCGGCCCGGACCGGCGGCCGGTGGGGATGGTCGGGGACGGCGCCTTCGTCAGCGCGGTGGTGCAGGTCGAGGCCGACGTCACCGCACTGCGCGCCGACCGGGGACGGCAGCCGCTGCCGGTCGGCCTGGTGCGCGACGCGCTCGAAGTGGACGGCATCCGGCTGGAGTCGGCGCAGATCGTGCTGCACACGCAGCCCGCGCCCGCGCTGCACCTGCCGCAGCACTCGGTGGCCGTGACGAACTACGCGCCGTTGCAGGAGCAGACCGGCGCCCCCGCGGTCCGCATCACCTGGATCGCGCTCAAGCTCGACCCGGAGCTGTGCCGGGAGGCGGTGGCCGCGCGGGGCGGCGGCCTGGTCGGAGCGCAGAAGTGTCTCGTGCGCGTCGCCGATCACCTGGCGAGCCGGCTGGCGGGCGCGGGATTCCGCGCCACAGTGCTCGACGAGGAGGAGCTGACCTCCGCCGTCGCCACTTCCGCGTGCGCCAATCCGCTGGTGACCGCGGAGGCGGGGCGCAGCGGGACACGGGAGCGGCGCACCGAGGAGTCCGCGCGCAGTTGGCGCTGCGACAACCGGCGCCACACCACGTACTGGATCAGGCGCTGGCCCCGACTCGGCGCTCAGGAACCGTCGTTGCCGCAGGTCATCGCGCTGCTCACCAGTGTCCCGGCGCTCGCCACCACGTTCAGTCTGACGCTCGCGGCCGGGGAGCGTCAGACGACCGCGCTGTGCGGGCACGTCCGGGTGACCGGGCGCGGCGACGAGGAACTGGTCGCCGCCCGGCGGGCCTTGGAGGGCGCGGCACGCCACACCGGCGTCGGGCTCGCCCGTCTCGACCGGGAGCAGGTTCCCGGCATGCTCGCCACTCTGCCGCTCGGAGGCGCCCGGTGACGGCCACCGCTCCCTCGTCGTCCTCGGCCCGCGCGGCCGACGCCCGCGCCTCCGTCGCCGCCTCAGCCCCCGCATCCGCCTCCGTCGCCGGGCGCGTGCGCGGGCGGCTGCGCGGCGGACTCGGACTGATCGGTCCGCGGCACGGGCGGCACACGCTGAGCGCCGAGCAGGTGGACGCGCTCGCCATGCCCATCGGCGACGACGGCGTCGTCGCCGGGGTGGACGCCGAGGGACGGCCGGCCGTGCTGGGCGTCAACCGGCCGACGCCCTACGACGTCGTGCTCATCGGCAGCCTGTGGACGGCCCAGGTGCTCGCCCTGCGGGCGGCGGCCACCGGCGCGCGGGTCGCCGTGGAGACGGGCCGGCCGCAGGCGTGGATGCAGATGGTGCACGCCATGGGCGGCGGGCAGAACGGCCTGGCGGTGCACGAGGTGGGCCGGGTGCCGCCGCAGGGCGCGTCGGCGGGCACGCCCGTCCTGGTGGTGCGCGACTGCGGCATGCGGCCGCCGCGCGGCCGGGTGGTCTCGGGTCCCTGGCAGGCGGTGGTGACGCTGCTGCCGTATCTGAGCCCGGTGGCGCCCCGGCTGATCCGGCAGGCGCGGCTGGTCGGCGTGCAGCGGATCTCCCCGGACGAGGCGGCCGAGTTGGGGCGCACGATGGCGTTGCCCCGCGCGGACGTCGAGGCCCTGCCGTCGCTCCCCGACGGCGTGACGCTCTGGTGCGGCGACCGCGACCGGCAGTACGTGATGACGCAACCCACCGACGCCGAGATCGGCTTGCTCGGCACGCCTCGCCGCATGGACTGAAGGGGACGGCTGGACGGCTGGACGGCTTCGAGCGGTTGAGCGGCGGGGTGCGGGGAGGGGCGCGGAGGCGTTGACGCGGACCGGCCCACGGACCGGTGTTCACGGGCCGCCGCCCGTGGGTCGGCGGCGACCGATCGCTGCCTGCGGGTCAGTTCCGACCGACTGGCGCCGACTGACCGACTCCTGAACGGCATATCACCCGATGTGACCTCTTATGACGTGCACGGAGGGATAGTTGACCGTCCGCCGGAAGAGGGCGAACGGTCGCGGAGCCGCGGAGGACCTGCCCCGAGCCCGCCGGTGGTGATTAGGCTGGGTCCGGCGCCGCGTCAGAACCCGCGGCCGGGCCGTCGGCGCTCCGGGGAAGGACCGGGCGGACCTTAAGGGAAGGACCGGACCGTCCTGATCGACGGGACGGACCAGATGGACGCCACGGTGCGCACGTACCTGACCGGTTCGGGCCGCGGGGCGACCGCTCACGGGCGGCCCCGTACGACACGAACGGTCGCCCCAGCACGGCATGAGGGTGCTCGACCACACCAGGAGGAACTGTGAACAGCGATCGGGACGGGATCCGCGGGGGCTGGGCCACACCCGGCGATGACCAGTCCGACGCGGAGTCCGCCGTCGAGACGACGGGCGAGTTCACCATCGACTACGCGCCGCCCGCCTGGTACACGCAGAACGCCGCGAGCGGACCCGGCGAGACCACGCCGATCCCCGCGCAGCCCGCTCCCGCGACTCCTCCGCCGCCTCCGGCCGTGCCCCCGGCCGCCCCGCACCAGCCGCAGCCGCAGCCGCAGCCGCAGCCGGGCGGCGGATTCCCGCCCGCCTGGGCGCCGACGACCGGCCCCGCCCCCGTGGCGCAGGAGGCGGCGCCCGCGGCAGGCCCTGTGGCTCCGGAGGCGGCGCCGTCGCCCCAGGCGCCCGGGGCGCGGGACGCGGGCGACGGCGACCTCGTCAGCGGCGCCACGCTGCGGATCTCCGCGGCCGCGCTCAAGCGGGAGTTCGCGGAGCGCGACGCCGCCGCGCAGCGCGCTGGCGCGCAGGTGAACGAGGAAGCTCGGGACGGCGAGAGCGCACCGGGTGACGCGGCGGCCGGTGCGGCGCCGACCGGTACGACGCCGGCCGGCGCCGTGCCGACCGGCGCCGCCGACAGCGCCGAGCAGTCCGGCGTCTTCGGCGCCGACGCCCGGAGCGCCGGTGCGGCGGCCGCGGCCGCTGGGGGCTCCCGTGACGCGGAGGCCGCCGGTCATGCCGGTGACGCCGAGCAGGGCGCTGGCGCGGCGGACCGCGGCGACGGCGCCACGGACGCGACGGACCGTTCGAACGGGACGGGCGCGAGCGGCCGCGTCTTCGACGAACCCCCCGTGGCACAGCGGGCGGCGGCGCAGGACGGCTCTGAGCCGGACAGCGCGGCGGACGCGGAGCCCGAGAACGGTACGGACGCGCGACTGGCGTCGGCCACCGAGGCCGGGTCCGACGCAGGCGCCGCCTCCGAGGGGGCCGGCCACAGCGGCGACGACGTCGCAGACGCGCGGGACGCCGCGTCCGCCGCACCGGCCGAGTCGGCCACCGGCACGGAGACCGGCGCCGAGCCCGCACCCGACGCCGAGCCCGCACTCGCACCCGCACCCGCACCCGCACCCCAGGACGCGAACGCGGACGTACCCGAGGACGCGGACGCGCCGCCCGCGGACGCCGTGCCGGACCCCGTACGGGACGCGCCGCAGGACGACGTCCCGCACGCGACCGCACCGCAGACCGACAGCGCCGCGAACCGTGCCACGAGGCCCGACGACGACGTACAAGACGTACAAGATGTTGCGCGTGCCGAGGACGCCCCGGCCGCCTGGGCGCCCCCGCCCGTGCCGCGCCACGCGGTTCCGCCGCTGCCTCCCTCCTACCAGCCGGCCGCGCCGCCCGCCGCGACCCACTGGCCCGCGCAGCCCCAAGCGGAGGCGCCGACCGCGCCGCAGCCGCCGTTCGACGCCCCGGGTCAGCCTCCGTCGTCACCCCAGCCGCAAGACGGCCGCCCGCAGGCCCATCCGTCGCAGCCCCAACCCCCGCGGTCCCACCAGCCGCAGGCGCCGCAGCCCGCTCCCGCCGCCTGGAGCACGCCCGCCGCGCCGCAGCAGGACCCGGCGGCCGCTCCCCCGCCGCCGCCCGGTCACGGGTTCCCGCCGCCGACCCCGCCGGTTCCTCAGCAGCAGGGGTACGGGTTCCCGCTGGCGGCGCCCGCCGCGCCTCAGCAGGCCGGTTACGGCTTCCCGCCCCCGGCCCCCCAGCCGAACGCCCAGCCCGCGCCGCAGCCCGAGGCCCCCGGCCAGCCCGCGCCGCCTCCGGCGCCGCACACCGCGCCGCCCGGCCACGGCTTCCCGCAGCCCGCCCCCGAGCCGAACGCCCACCCCGCCCCCGGGCCGGACGCCCACGCCGCCCCGCAGCCGGGCGCCATGAATCACCCCGCCCCACAGCCCGGCGCCCCGAGCCAGCGCGCCCCTCAGCCCGGCGGCGGTTACGGCTTCCCGGCGCAGCCCGGGACGGGCCCGGCGGGCGACGGCCGGCAGGGCCCCCCGCAGCCCGTGCAGCCCGTGCAGCCCGCGCAGCAGCCCGTCGATCCGCGGATGGGCACGGCGTGGCCGCAGCCCATCCAGCACGACCAGCGGCAGCCGACCAACCCCGGGGCCGCGCCGCTCGGTTACACGGCGGCCGTGGAACTGTCCTCCGACCGGCTGCTGAGCAGGAAGCAGAAGGCCCGCAGCGGGCGACCGGCCGTGGCCGGATCGCGCTTCCGCCTCGGCGCGAAGAAGGAAGAAGCCGAGCGCCAGCGGAAGTTGGAGCTGATCCGCACCCCGGTGCTCTCCTGCTACCGGATCGCGGTGATCAGCCTCAAGGGCGGCGTCGGCAAGACGACGACCACCACCGCGCTGGGGTCCACGCTCGCCACCGAACGGCAGGACAAGATCCTCGCCATCGACGCCAACCCGGACGCCGGCACGCTCGGCCGCCGGGTGCGCCGGGAGACCGGGGCCACCATCCGGGACCTCGTCCAGGCGATCCCGTACCTCAACTCCTACATGGACATCCGGCGGTTCACCTCCCAGGCGACGTCGGGTCTGGAGATCATCGCCAACGACGTCGACCCGGCCGTGTCCACGGCCTTCAACGACGAGGACTACCGCCGCGCCATCGACGTGCTGGGCAACCAGTACCCGATCATCCTCACCGACTCCGGCACCGGTCTGCTCTACAGCGCCATGCGCGGCGTGCTGGACCTCGCCGACCAGCTCATCATCGTCTCCACCCCGTCCGTGGACGGCGCCTCCAGCGCCAGTACGACGCTGGACTGGCTGTCCGCGCACGGTTACGCCGACCTCGTCTCGCGGTCCCTCACCGTGATCTCGGGAGTGCGGGAGACCGGCAAGATGATCAAGGTGGAGGACATCGTCTCCCACTTCGAGACGCGCTGCCGGGGCGTCGTCGTGGTGCCGTTCGACGAGCACCTGGCCGCCGGCGCCGAGGTGGACCTCGACATGATGCGGCCGAAGGTGCGCGAGGCGTACTTCCATCTCGCGGCGCTGGTGGCCGAGGACTTCGTGCGGCACCAGCAGGCGCACGGGCTGTGGACGTCCGATGGCAACCCGCCGCCGGTCGCGGCCCCGCCGATGCCCGGCCAGCCCTACCCGGGCCAGCAGTACCCGGGCCAGCCATACCCAGGTCAGCCCTTCCCAGGTCAGCCCTTCCCCGGTCAGCCCGGACAGCCGTACCCGGGCCAGCCGTATTCGGACCAGCCGCACGCTGGACAGCCGTACCCGGGCCAGGCAGGCGAACCGGCGCCGGGCCAGGCCGTTCCGGGGCAGTACGCCCCCCAGGCGCACCAGGCGCCCCACCCCGGTCACCCTGGACGCACCGGTCACCCCGGGCAGCCGTACCCGCAGCAGCCCGCGCCCCCGTACCCGTACGCGGCCCAGCCCGCCGCCCCAAGCGGCCAGCCGGGCCAGCCACAGCCCTACCCCGGCCAGCCCAGTCACCCGGGGAATCAGAGCCAGCCGGGCAGCCCCTTCCCGCCCGCGCAGGCCCAGCCCTACCCCCAGCACCCCGGCTACCCGCCGCCCCCGCCCGCGCACCAGCCCCCGCCGCCGCAGGCACAGCCGCAACCGCAACCGCAACCGCAGGCACAAGAACAGGCCCAAGAGCAGCCGCGACACCAGCAGCCCCCGCAGGAGCACAACCCCCCGCAGCAGTGAGCCCGCGGCCTTCGCCAGGCCGCCTCCCGCCGCAGCAGGCCCGCGCCGTTCCCGACGGCGCGGGCCTGCGCGCGTTTGCGGGCGGAACCGGCGAGATCGCGCCGCCACGCCCTCACCAGGCAGGCGTCAGAGGTCTCCACCATTGGGAGCGGTCTCGCGATCAACTTCTCGTTTCCGCAGGCCACATGCGGTTTGGCACACCGTTGACGGGTGCGGACCACCGCTGATAGACACCTACTTCAATCCGACGACGCCATCCGATCAAGCTCGCTCCAGCACCCTCCACCACGTTTCAGCCTGTTCACATCTGTTCAAGCCCCGGTGCGAGACGCAGCCCGTCCCGCCCGTGTGACGACGCGAGGACACCGAGCCATGAACACACACGATCAGCACGGCAGAGGACGTACCGGTCCGCGTCCGAGGAGGACGCGGCTTCTCGCCGCCGCGGGCGCCGGCGCCCTCCTCCTCGCGTCCGGGCTCGCGGCCCCGGCGGCCTCGGCCGCGCAGCGCGCGGCGGGCGGGGACGACCAGAACGGCGGCCACGGCCACGTCCTCACCGTCGCCGTCGCGCAGAGCGTCGACTCGCTCAGCCCGTTCCTGGCGGTGCGGCTGCTCAGCACCAGCGTCGGGCGGCTGATGTACGAGTACCTGACGGACTACGACCCGAAGGACGCCCACCCCGTTCCGGGTCTGGCCACCAAGTGGGCCGCCTCGCCGGACAAGTTGACGTGGACGTACACGATCCGCGGCAACGCCAAGTGGTCGGACGGGCAGCAGGTCACCGCTCGGGACGCGGCCTGGACGTTCAACAAGATGATGACCGACACCGGCGCCGCGACCGCCAACGGCAGCTTCGTCGGCAACTTCCAGAAGGTCACCGCGCCCAGCCCGACCCAGCTCGTGATCCGGCTGAAGAAGCCGCAGGCCACGATGACGGCGCTGGACGTGCCGATCGTGCCCCAGCACGTGTGGGAGAAGGTCGGGGACTTCTCGAAGTTCAACAACGACAAGAGCTTCCCCATAGTCGGCGACGGCCCGTTCGTCCTCACCGACTACAAGCCGGACAGCTATGTGCGGCTGAAGGCCAACAAGGACTTCTGGCGGGGCCGGCCGAAGTTCGACGAGCTGGTCTTCCGCTACTACAAGGACCAGGACGCCGCCGTGGCCGCCCTGCGCAAGGGCGAGGTCTCCTTCGTGGCCGGATCGCCCTCGCTGACGCCCGCGCAGGCCGCCTCCCTCAAGGGCGACGACCACGTCCACGTCAACGACGCGCCCGGCCGCCGTTTCTACGCCCTCGCCACCAACCCGGGGGCGCAGGCCAAGAACGGGCAGAAGTTCGGCGACGGCGACCCGTCCCTGCTGGACGAGCGGGTGCGGCACGCGCTGTTCGTGGCGGTGGACCGCAAGACGGTCATCGACAAGGTCTTCCAGGGCCACGCGGCCGAGGGCCAGGGCTACATCCCGCCGCGCTTCTCGTCGTACTTCTGGAAGCCCGCCGCCGGGCAGGAGCTGGCCTACGACCCGGCGAAGGCGGCCCGGCTGCTCGACGAGGCCGGCTACCGGAAGAACGCCGACGGCAAACGCGTCGGCAAGGACGGCAAGCCGCTGGACTACCGGGTGCTGTGCCACGCCACCGACCCCAACGACAAGGCGGTCGGCACCTACCTCAAGGAGTGGTGGGGCAAGCTCGGCATCGGGATCCATCTCGACTGCCTGGACAACGTGACCGACCCGTGGCTGGCCGGCAAGTTCGACCTGGCCTTCGACGGCTGGTCCGTCAACCCCGACCCCGACTTCGTGCTCTCCATCCACACCTGCGGCGCCCGCCCGCAGACCCCCAAGGACACCGGCGCCACCGACGACTTCATCTGCGACAAGACCTTCGACCAGCTCTACGCCAAGCAGCTCGGCGAGTACGACCCCGCTGAACGGGCGGACGTCGTCAAGCAGATGGAGTCGCGGCTGTACGACCTGGGGTACATGAACGTCATGGCCTATCCCAACGCGGTCGAGGCCTACCGCACGGACCAGATCAAGTCGATCACCACCATGCCGGCCGCCGCGGGGAACATATACGGCCAGGACGGCTACTGGAGCTGGTGGTCGGCGGCGCCGGCGGCTTCGGACGGCTCCTCGGGCGGCTCGTCGTCCACCGGCGTCGTCGTCGGGATCGTCGCGGGCGTCGTCGTCCTCGCGGGCGTCGCCGTGCTGTTCGGGATGCGCCGCCGGTCCACGGCGGAAGACCGCGAGTAGGCAGACCAGGCAATCCGAGACAGGTGTACGTGCTCATGACCGTTGAAGCGACACCCTCGCCCGCCGGGGAGGCAGCCGGCCCGGCGGAGCTCCCACCGGCCGGGGCGCGGCGCGCGCCCCGCGTCCGCGCCGGATATCCCCGCTATGCGGCGGGCAAGCTGGCCGGCGCGGCCGTCTCGCTGCTCGCCGTCCTCGTCACCAGCTTCTTCCTGTTCCGGCTGATCCCGGGCGACCCGGTGAAGTTCATGACCGGCGGCCGCCCGGTGTCCGCGCAGCAGATCGCCGCCTACCGGCGGGAGTTCGGGCTCGACCTGCCGGTGTGGCGGCAGTTCACCGACTACTGCGGCAAGGCGCTCACCGGGGATCTGGGCACCTCGTACCAGTTCCACGTGCCGGTCCTCGACAAGATCTCCGAGGCGCTGCCGAACACGCTGCTGCTCACCGGCACCGCCTTCGTGCTGTACACCGCGCTCGGCGTCTTCCTCGGCGCCCGCTCCGCCTGGCGGCACGGCCGGCTCGGCGACCGCCTCAGCACCGGGCTGGCGCTGACGCTGTACTCGCTGCCGTCGTTCTGGCTGGGGCTGCTGCTCATCATCGTGCTGTCGGTCGGCGCGGGCCCGATCCCGGGCCTGTTCCCGACCGGGGGGATGGAGTCGGGCGGCGAGCAGGGCTTCGCGTACGTCATCGACGTCGTCCACCATCTGGTGCTGCCGGTGGTGACGCTGGTCGCGGTGGAGTACGGGCAGACGCTGCTCGTCGCGCGGTCGGCGCTGCTGGACGAGATGGGCGCGGACTACCTGACGACCGCGCGGGCCAAGGGCCTGCGCGACGACCTGGTGCGCCGTCGGCACGCCGTGCCCAACGCGCTGCTGCCGACCGTGACCCTGATCTTCGTGAACCTGGGCAGGACCGTGGCGGGCGTCATCCTGGTCGAGACGGTCTTCTCCTGGCCGGGGCTGGGCGGGCTGTTCTACCAGGCGCTGAGCGTTCCCGATCTGCCGCTGGTGCAGGGGCTGTTCTTCGTCTTCGCCGCGGCGGTGATCGTCATGAACACCCTGGCCGACCTGCTGTATCCGCTGCTCGACCCGAGGGTGGGACGATGACCGCCGACACGACCGGGACCGGCCGGAGCGCCGGGACCGAGGACACGTCCGGGTCCGGCGCCGCCGCCGGGGGCGCCGAAGCCTCCGCCGTCTCGCGGGCGGCCGGACCAGCGCCCGGCCCGCGGTCGCTGGCCTGGCGCCGCCGCCGGGCCTCCGCCGCGCGCTTCTGGCGGGAGTACCGACGGCGCCGGGCGGGGCTGGTCGGACTGGCCGCGCTGGCGCTGTTCGCGCTGGCCGCGCTGACGGCGCCGCTGACCGTGGGGTCGGACGTGAGCAGCGTGACCGACGCGGCGGGGCAGCCGTTGCAGGGTCCGAGCGGTCACTTCCCGCTGGGCACCGACCAGTTCGGCCGGAACCTGCTGGGGCTCGTGGTGTGGGGCTCGCGGGTCTCGCTGCTGGTGGGGCTGCTCGCGGCCGTGCTGTCGGTGGCGATCGGCGCGGTCGTCGGCGTCACCGCGGGCCACTTCCGCGGCTGGTACGCCACGGTCATGATGCGGATCACGGACTGGTTCCTGGTCATGCCGACCCTGGTGCTGGCCATCGCGCTGGCGACGGTGATGTCCCGCTCGCTCGGCACGGTCGTGCTCGCCATCGGCGTGACCACCTGGCCCACGACGGCCCGGCTGGTGCGGGCGCAGACGCTGGCGGTCGAGTCGCGGCCGTACATCGAGCGGGCCAAGGCGCTCGGCGGGGGGCACTGGCACATCATGTCCCGGCACGTGCTGCCCAACGTGATGCCCCTGGTGCTCGCCCAGACCACCCTGATCATCTCCTCCGCCATCCTGGCCGAGGCGACGCTCGCCTTCCTCGGGCTCGGCGATCCCACCGTCGTCTCCTGGGGCGGCCTGCTCCAGGACGCGCGGGAGGCCGGTGCGGTCAGCTCCGGCGACTGGTGGTACCTGGTCCCGCCGGGCCTGGCCATCGCGGTCGTCGCGCTGGCGTTCACCCTGTGCGGGCGCGCGGTGGAGTCCGTTCTCAACCCCAGGCTGGGGGTGTCGCGATGAGCCTGCTCGACGTGCGCGACCTGCGTGTGACGTATCCGGGCGGCGCCGCCGCGGTCCGCGGGGTGGACCTGAGCGTCGGCGCGGGCGAGAAGCTCGGCGTGGCCGGGGAGTCGGGCTGCGGCAAGTCCACGCTGGCGCTCGCGCTGCTGCGGCTGCTGCCCGCGGGGACGCGGATCAGCGGGGAGATCCTGCTGGACGGCGAGGACGTGCTGACGATGAAGTGGGGGCGGGTGCGGGCGGTGCGCTGGGCGGGGGCGTCGATCGTCTTCCAGGGCGCGATGCACTCCCTCAACGCGGTGCACCGGATCGGCGACCAGATCGCCGAGCCCATCCTGCTGCACCGCACGGCCGGTCCGGCGGGCGCGCGGCAGAAGACCGGCGAACTGCTGGAGCGGGTGGGCCTGCCCGCGGCGCGGGCGTCCGCCTACCCGCACGAGCTGTCCGGCGGCCAGCGGCAGCGCGTGATGATCGCGATGGCGCTCGCCTGCGATCCGCGGCTGATCGTCGCCGACGAGCCCACCACGGCGCTCGACGTGATGATCCAGGCCCAGATCCTGCGGCTCATCGAGGAGTCGGTCAGCGAGCGGGACGTGGGCCTGATCATGATCAGCCACGATCTCGCCGTGCTGGCCGACACGTGCGACCGGCTCGCGGTGATGTACGCGGGCCGGGTGGTCGAGGAGGGCCCGGCCCGGCAGGTCTACGAGGACGCCCGGCACCCGTACGGCAGGGCGCTGTCGGAGGCGTTCCCGCGGATCGGCGACCCCGGTTCGCGGTTCGCGCCGCGCGGCCTGCCCGGCGACCCGCCCGATCCCGCGGCGACGCCCTCGGGCTGCGCCTTCCATCCGCGCTGCACGGCGGCGCTGGACGTGTGCGCCACCGAGGACCAGGCGCTGCGGGCGGCGGGAGCGGGACGGCGGGCGGCCTGCGTGCACGTGGGCGCCGGGACCGGCTCGCCCGCGCGGACCGCGCCGGAAGCGGCCGGAGGGGACGAAGTGAGGAGCGGCACCGCATGACGGACACGCCACCGCTGATGAGCGTCGAGGATCTGCGCCTGACGTTCCCCGGCCGGGGCGGGGCAGCGCCCGCCCGCGCCGTGGACGGGGTCGACCTGGACATCCGGCCGGGCGAGATCGTCGCCCTGGTCGGCGAGTCGGGCTGCGGCAAGACGTCGCTGGCCCGCTCCCTGCCCGGGCTGCTCCCGCCGGCCTCCGGGCGGGTCGTCTTCGCGGGGAAGCCGCTCGACTACTCCTCCCGGGCGCTCAAGGCGCACCGCAAGCGGGTGCAGTTGGTCCTCCAGGACCCGAGCGGCTCCCTCAACCCGCGGCACACGGTGTACGACGCCGTCGCCGAAGGGCTGCGCATCCACGGCGGCGGGGGCGACGAGCGGGCGGCGGTGGCCGAGGCGCTGGCGCGGGCCGGACTGCGGCCGCCGGAGCGGTTCTTCCTGCGCTACCCGCACGAGCTGTCCGGCGGTCAGCGCCAGCGGGTCGTCATCGCGGGCGCGCTGGTCCTGCAACCGGAACTGCTCGTCGCGGACGAGCCGGTGGCCTCCCTGGACGCCTCGGTGCGCGGCGAGATCCTGGCGCTGCTGCTGCGGCTGCGCGCCGAACTCGGCCTGTCGGCGCTGGTGGTGACGCACGACCTGGGCCTGGCCTGGAACATCGCCGACCGGGTGGCGGTGATGTACCTGGGGCGGATCGTGGAGACGGGCGAGGTCGAGCAGGTGCTGACGGCGCCCCGGCACCCCTACACGCAGGCCCTGTTGTCGGTGCTGCCGGAGGCGCCGGGCGCCCCGGTCGTCCTGACCGGCGAGCCGCCCGACCCCTCCCGGGTGCCGCCGGGCTGCCGCTTCCACGCCCGCTGCCAGATCCTGGCGAGCGGCGAGGCCGACCGGGCGGGCGTCGCCGACGCCTGCCGCACCCAGGATCTGGAGATCCTGACCGGGACGGCAGAAAACCAGGTGGCCTGCCACTGGGCCCGGTCGCAGGCGGAGGCCGCCGCGGCGGCGGAGTGAACCAGGGGCCCCGGCGGCGGAGTGAGCCGGGGCGCCCCCGGTGGCGAAGTGGGCCGGGGTGGTCGCGGAGGCGGAGTAAGCCGAGGCGCCCCCGCAGCGGAGTGAGCCGGGGCGGCGGCCCCGGTTCCGCTCACGCTTTCTCTGAAGGGTGAAGCGCTATCCCCGCCGCGCGTCCGCCGTGATGAGCAGACGGCACTCCTCGACGTCGTGCGCCATCGTGTCGAGCAGGGCCTCCAGCGAGTCGAACTTGGCCTGGCCGCGGACGAAGGCCAGGAAGTCGACGGCCACGTGCAGGCCGTACAGGTCGAGGCCGACGCGGTCGATGGCGTACGCCTCGACGGTGCGCTCGGTGCCGTCGAACTGCGGGTTGGTGCCGACGGAGACCGCGGCCGGCATGATCTCGCCCTGCGCGTGCAGATAACCGGCGTAGACGCCGTCGGCGGGGATCGCGGTGTGCGGGAGCGTCTCGACGTTGGCCGTGGGGAAGCCCAGCTCGCGGCCGCGCTGGGCGCCGCGGACCACCACGCCCTCCACGCGGTGCGGGCGGCCCAGGATCTCGCGGGCGCCGGTGACGTCGCCCTCGGCGACCAGGCGCCGGGTCAGGGTCGAGGAGAAGGGCGCCCCGTCGCCCGCGTCGCCGGTGACGTACAGGTCGACGACCTCGACCTCGAAGTCGTAGAGCGTGCCCTGCTCGGCGAGGAACTCGACGTTTCCGGCGGCCTTGTGGCCGAAGCGGAAGTTGGGGCCCTCGACGACCGCCTTGGCGTGCAGCCGGTCGACGAGCACCTTCGCCACGAAGTCGGTCGCGGAGAGCTTGGAGAACTCCGTGGTGAACGGCAGCACGAGGACCGCGTCCACGCCCAGCTCGGCCATCAGCTCGGCGCGGCGGTGATGGGGGGCGAGCAGCGGCGGGTGGCTGCCGGGGCGGACCACCTCGCTGGGGTGCGGGTCGAAGGTGACGACGACCGTGGGGACGCCCAGCGCGCGGGCGCGCCGCACAGCGTGCTCGACGATGAGCTGGTGCCCGCGGTGGACCCCGTCATAGGAGCCGATGGTGACGACGCTGCGCCCCCAGTCCTGGGGGATGTCCTCCAAGCCTCGCCAGCGCTGCACTGTGACCGCTCCTCGCCGAACCCGTGTCCGTTGTCTGGGTTTGTCGTTGCTCTGCTGCGTGTCCGCAGGTCTAAGAGTGCCATGCCGCGTCTTCACCGCCCGCATCGGCGTCGGCATCCGGATCGGGGTGTGACGGGGCGCACGCTCCCCCGCGCGGACCGGGCGCGTCAGCCGAAGACGGCCAGGCTCTTGGCCTTGCCCCGCTGCTCCTCCACCAGGGCGAGGAAGCGCCCCTCGGCGTCGAAGACGGCGACCGCGCCGGCGCCCGCGTACGTCTCGGGCATCTCCAGCCGCACGCCGTTGGTGAGCAGCCGGGCGCGGCGGGCGTCGACGTCCCAGCGCGGGAACGCCGCCGTGGCGGCCTCGGCGATCGGCATGACGGTCAGCTCCTGCTGGAGCGCGTCCAGCGTCCTGGCGGCGTCGATTCCGTACGGTCCGACGCGGGTGCGGCGCAGCGCGGTGAGGTGGCCGCCCACCCCGAGGTCGGCGCCCAGGTCGCGGGCGAGCGCGCGGATATAGGTGCCGGAGGAGCAGACGACGGAGACCACCAGGTCGAGCACGGGGGTGCCGTCCTCGGCGACGGCGTCCCGCACGTCGTACACCGTGAAGGAGGAGACGGTCACCGGCCGGGCCGGGATCTCGAAGTCCTCGCCCTCGCGGGCCCGCTTGTAGGACCGCACGCCGTCGATCTTGATGGCGCTGACCTTGGAGGGGACCTGCATGATGTGGCCGGTCAGCTTGGCCACGGCGGCGTCGACGGCATCCCGGACGAGCCCGGAGGCGTCGGCGCGGGAGGTGATCTCCCCCTCGGCGTCGTCGGTGACCGTGTTCTGGCCGAGCCGGACGGTGCCGAGGTACTCCTTCTCGGTCAGCGCGAGGTGGCCGAGCAGCTTGGTGGCCTTCTCCAGGCCGAGGACGAGGACGCCGGTGGCCATCGGGTCGAGGGTGCCGGCGTGGCCGACGCGGCGGGTCCTGGCGATCCCGCGCATCTTGGCCACGACGTCGTGCGAGGTGAAGCCCGACGGCTTGTCGACGATGACGAGGCCGTCGGGCGGGGTGGGCTTGGCTGTCATGCGGTGCTGTCGTCCGTCTCGTCGGCGTCGTCGGCGCCGTCCTCGGCGTCCGGACGGCGGTACGGGTCCGCTCCCCCGGCGTAGGCCGCGCCCGCGGACGCCTCGCGCACCTTGGCGTCGGACTGCCGGGCCTTGTCGAGGAGGTCATCGATGGTCTTGGCGGTGTCCGGGAGGGCGTCCGCGACGAAGGCGAGGGTCGGGGTGAACTTCACCCCGGCCGCACGGCCGACCTCGGAGCGCAGCACGCCCTTGGCGCTCTCCAGACCGGCGGCCGCGGCCTTCCGCTCCTCGTCGTCCCCGTAGACCGTGTAGAAGACGGTCGCCTCCCGCAGGTCGCCCGTGACCCTGGTGTCCGTGATGGTGACGTGTGAGCCGAGCCGCGGGTCCTTGATCCCGCGCTGAAGCTTCTGGGCCACCACCTCTCGGATGAGGTCCGCCAGCCTTTTCGCCCGCGCGTTGTCGGCCACTGCTCCGTCTCCCGTTCTGTTCTCTTCTGCGTTCTGTGATGTGCCGCGACCGCGGCGCCGTCCGCTAGTCGTCCTCGCCGTGGAAGCGGCGCCTGACGGACAGCAGCTCCACCTCGGGGCGGCCGGCGACCAGCCGCTCGCACCGGTCCAGCACGTCGGTCAGGTGCGTCGCGTCGCCGGAGACCGCGGCGAGGCCGATCACGGCTCGCCGGTGGAGGTCCGTGCAGTCCACCTCGGCCGCGCTCACCGCGTACTTGCGCTGGAGCTCGGCGACGATCGGCCGGACGACGGAACGCTTCTCCTTCAGCGAGTGGACGTCGCCGAGGAGGAGGTCGAAGGACAGAGTCCCCACGTACATGTGTGTGCCGGGTTGCCCGCCGGTACGGGATCGATGGTCCTGCCGTCGGTGCGGGCAGGGACATCAAGAACGGTACCCCGTTCCGGCCACGCGCTCGACGGGGTTTCGCCTCCGTCCGCGGCGCCGGCGCCGGGGCAACGCACCGGCCGGCGGGACCGGGTGGTCCCGCCGGCCGGCTTCACGCGCCGTGGGCCGTCACGCCCGCGGCTTCTCCCGCATCTCGTACGTCGCGATGACGTCGTCGACCTTGATGTCGTTGAAGTTGCCGAGGTTGATACCGCCCTCGAACCCTTCGCGGATCTCGGTCACGTCGTCCTTGAAGCGACGCAGGCCCTCGATGTTGAGGCTCTCCGCCACGACCTTGCCGTCGCGCAGGAGGCGGGCCTTGGTGTTGCGGCGCACCTCGCCCGAGCGGATGAGGACACCGGCGATGTTGCCCAGCTTGGACGACTTGAAGACCTCGCGGATCTCCGCCGTGCCCAGCTCGACCTCCTCGTACTCCGGCTTGAGCATGCCCTTGAGGGCCGCCTCGATCTCCTCGATCGCCTGGTAGATGACCGAGTAGTACCGGACGTCCACGCCTTCGCGCTCGGCCATCTGCTGCGCACGGCCGGCCGCGCGCACGTTGAAGCCGATCACGATGGCGTCGGAGCCCATCGCCAGGTCGATGTCGGACTCCGTGACCGCACCGACGCCGCGGTGCAGGACCCGGATGTCGACCTCTTCGCCGACGTCGAGCTGGAGCAGGGAGGACTCCAGCGCCTCGACCGATCCGGACGCGTCGCCCTTGATGATCAGGTTGAGCTGCTGGACCTCGCCGGCCTTGAGCACCTTGTCCAGGTCCTCCAGCGACACGCGGCGCGTGCGCTTGGCGAACGCGGCGTTGCGCTCGCGAGCGGCGCGCTTCTCCGCGATCTGGCGGGCGGTGCGGTCCTCGTCGACGACGAGGAAGTTGTCGCCCGCGCCCGGGACGTTGGTCAGGCCCAGGACCTGGACCGGCGTCGACGGACCCGCCTCGGCGACGTTGTTGCCGTTGTCGTCGAGCATCGCGCGGACCCGGCCGTAGGCGTCGCCCACGACCATGGTGTCGCCGACCCGCAGGGTGCCTCGCTGCACGAGGACCGTCGCCACGGCGCCGCGGCCGCGGTCGAGACGGGACTCGATCGAGATGCCCTGCGCGTCCTGGTTCGGGTTGGCCCGCAGGTCGAGCGAGGCGTCGGCGGTGAGGACCACGGCCTCCAGCAGGGAGTCGATGTGCAGACCCTGCTTCGCGGAGATGTCGACGAACATGGTGTCGCCGCCGTACTCCTCGGCCACCAGCCCGAACTCCGTGAGCTGACCGCGCACCTTGGTCGGGTCGGCGCCCTCGACGTCGATCTTGTTGACCGCGACCACGATCGGCACGTCGGCCGCCTTGGCGTGGTTCAGCGCCTCGACCGTCTGCGGCATGACGCCGTCGTTGGCCGCGACGACCAGGATCGCGATGTCGGTCGACTTCGCACCGCGGGCACGCATGGCGGTGAACGCCTCGTGACCCGGGGTGTCGATGAAGGTGATCTTGCGCTCTTCGTCGTTGACCTCGGTCGCGACCTGGTAGGCGCCGATGTGCTGGGTGATGCCGCCGGCCTCGCCCGCGATGACGTTCGTCTTGCGGATGGCGTCGAGGAGGCGGGTCTTGCCGTGGTCGACGTGGCCCATGACGGTGACCACCGGAGGACGGACGACCAGGTCCTCCTCGGAGCCCTCGTCCTCGCCGAACTCGATGTCGAAGGACTCGAGAAGCTCGCGGTCCTCCTCCTCCGGGCTGACGATCTGGACCGTGTAGTTCATCTCGTCGGCGAGGAGGTGAAGGGTCTCGTCGGACACGGACTGGGTGGCCGTGACCATCTCGCCCAGGTTCATCATGACCGCGACGAGGGACGCCGGGTTGGCGTTGATCTTCTCCGCGAAGTCCGTGAGCGACGCGCCGCGGGAGAGGCGGATGGCCTCGCCGTTGCCGCGCGGCAGCATCACGCCGCCGACGCTCGGGGCCTGCATGGCCTCGTACTCCTGGCGCCGCTGCCGCTTCGACTTGCGACCGCGCCGGGCGGGACCGCCGGGACGGCCGAACGCGCCCTGCGTGCCGCCACGGCCGCCGGGACCGCCGGGACGACCGCCGAAGCCGGGACGACCGCCGCCGCCGCCGAAGCCGCCGCCGCCACCGGGACCGCCGCCGCCGGGACGACCGGCGAAGCCGCCGCCGCCACCGGGACGACCCGCACCGCCGCCGCCGCCGGGACGACCGGCGAAGCCGCCGCCGCCGCCGGGACGACCCGCACCGCCGCCGCCGCCGGGACGACCGGCGCCGCCCGGACCGCGGCCGCCGGGGCCGGGACGCGGACCGGCAGCGGGACGCTGCGGCATCATGCCGGGGTTGGGACGCGCGCCGCCGGGACCGGGACGCGGAGCGCCGCCCTGCGGGCGGGGCATCGCGCCCGGAGTCGGACGGGCGCCGCCCGGCGCCTGCGGACGCGGACCGCCGCCCTGGGCGCCGGGCGCCTGCGGACGGGGGCCGCCGCCGGGAGCGCCGGCGCCGCCGGGCCGCTGGCCCTGCGGACGGGGCGCCTGCGGGCGCGCCATGCCGGTGGAGCCACCGGAGGTGAAGGGGTTGTTGCCCGGACGCGGACCGGCCGGACGGGCGCCGCCGGGACGCGGGGTCTGGCCGCCGGGACGCGGGGCGCCCTGGCCCGGACGGGCCGCCTGGCCCTGGCCGCCGGGGCGGCCGCCGCCGCCGGGCTTGGGGGCGCCGGGACGCGCCGCGGGACGCTGCGCGGCCGGCGCCGGGGACGGCGCGGCCGGCGGAGCGGTGAACTCCGGAGCGGCCGGGGCCGCCGGGGCCGGACGCGGCGCGGGCTTGGGGCCCGGCACCGGACGCGGACCGGAGGTCGGCGCGGACGCCGAAGCGGCCGCGGGCGACGTCTCCGCCGCGGGCTTGGGGGCGTCCGGCGGCTTGGGGGCTGCCGGACGGGCCGCCTGCGCCGGGGAGGGCGCGGCCGGCCTGGGGGCGGCCTTCCTCGGGGCGCCCGGCTTCGCGGCGGACCTGCCGCTGCCGTTGCCCTGCTGGAAGGCGTCTGTCAGTTTGCGTACCACGGGCGCCTCGATCGTCGAGGACGCCGATCGGACGAATTCACCGAGTTCCTGGAGCTTGGCCATGACGACCTTGCTCTCCACGCCGAACTCCTTGGCGAGTTCGTAGACCCGGACCTTAGCCACTTCGCTCCTTTGAGGTCCGGGTTGCGTCCGGACCGTCGCTAGTTCATGGGCGTACTCATCGCGTACTCATCGAGTGCTCATCGCAATCTCGACCTGCTTTCGACTCGCGAGGTACCGGCCGCGCGGGGATCGCACGGCACGCTTCCTTACCCTGCCGCCTGCTCGGCGACGGTCGTCCGCTCGACGAACCGGCGCAGCGCCTGGGTGTCGGGCGCTCCCGGGGCGCGCAACGCCCGCGTGAAAGCCCGACGGCGCACCGCCTGGTCGAGACAGACCGGAACGGGGTGTACGTACGCACCCCGGCCGGGCAGCGTACCGCGTGGATCGGGGACGCAGGCGCCCTCGATCGCCACGATGCGCAGCAGATCTGTCTTGGCCGCTCGCTCCCGGCACCCCACACAGGTGCGTTCAGGGCATGCGCGGGCACGCGTCCGGCCAGACACTCGTATTCTACCTCCCCGTTCGGACCTCACCCCTTCGGGGCATGATTCGAACGGCCGTTTTCATGGTCGCCAACGATCTGCGACGGGGTTCTATTCCTCGGGCTGCTCGGTGTCCGGGCGGATGTCGATCCGCCACCCGGTCAGACGGGCCGCGAGGCGAGCGTTCTGGCCCTCCTTGCCGATGGCCAGCGACAACTGGTAGTCGGGCACGGTCACCCGGGCCGACCGGGCCGCCAGGTCCACGACCTCGACTTTGGAGACACGGGCCGGGGACAGCGCGTTGGCCACCATCTCCGCCGGGTCGTCCGACCAGTCGACGATGTCGATCTTCTCACCGTTCAGCTCGCCCATGACGCTGCGCACCCGGCCGCCCATGGGGCCGATGCAGGCGCCCTTGGCGTTCAGGCCCGAACGGGTGGACCGCACGGCGATCTTCGTACGGTGGCCGGCCTCGCGCGCGATGGCGGCGATCTCGACCGAGCCGTCCGCGATCTCCGGCACCTCCAGGGCGAAGAGCTTCCTCACCAGATGCGGATGCGTGCGCGAAAGGGTGACGGACGGACCGCGCACTCCCTTGGCCACCCGGACGACGTAGGACCGCAGTCGCATGCCGTGCTGGTAGGTCTCGCCGGGGACCTGCTCCTGCACCGGCAGGATGGCCTCCAGCTTGCCGATGTCCACGAGCACGTTCTTCGGGTCGCGGCCCTGCTGGACCACTCCGGTGACGATGTCGCCCTCGCGCCCGGCGTACTCGCCGAGCGTCGCGTCGTCCTCGGCGTCGCGCAGCCGCTGCAGGATGACCTGCTTGGCGGTGGTGGCGGCGATGCGGCCGAAGCCGGACGGGGTGTCGTCGAACTCGCGGGCCTCCTGGCCCTCGTCGAGGTCCTCGGGGTCCTCCTTCGCCCACACGGTCACGTGCCCGGTCTGCCGGTTCAGCTCCACGCGTGCGTGGCGGCGGCTTCCCTCGGTGCGGTGGTACGCGATGAGGAGGGCCGACTCGATCGCCTCGACCAGCAGGTCGAAGGAGATCTCCTTCTCCCGCACCAAGCCCCGCAGGGCGCTCATGTCGATGTCCACGGCTACGCCTCCTCTTCTTCTTCCTTCATGTCCGTCATGTCCTCGCCGCCGTCGGCGCCCGCGGCGGCGGCGTCCTCGGCGGGGGCGTCCTCGGCGGTCTCAGCGGTCTTGCGGTTGAACTCGACCTGCACACGGGCCCGTTCCACGTCGGAGAAGGGGACCCTGCGCGCGGTGGGCTTGCGGCCCTTGACTCCGGGCACCTCGACGTCCAGGCCGTCGTCGTCGGCGGCGAGGATCCTGGCCACCAGCTCTCCGTCCTCGGCGAGCTGGAACCTCACCAGCCGGCCCGTGGCGCGCACGTAGTGCCGGTGCTCGGTGAGGAGGCGCTCCGCGCCCGGGGTGCCGACCTCGAGGGTGTACTCCCCCCCGCCCATCGCGTCGCTTTCGTCCAGCGCGGCCGAGAGCGCGCGGCTCACATCGGCGATCTGGTCCAGGTCGGCTCCGCTGTCGGAGTCGACGACGACGCGCAGCACCCGTTTGCGCCCCACGGAGTCCACGGCGATCTCTTCGAGATCGAGGCCCTGAGAGGCGACGAGCGGTTCCAGGAGTTCCCGCAGCCTCTCGCTCTGGGTGGTGCTCATCCGGGTGACTCCTCGGCCGCGTGTGCTGTTGTGGGGATGGTCGCGTGTCTGATCAAAGGGTATCCGGTCCCAGAGGGTGTTGCGGTCCACCTGGCCAGGGGTGGCGCCGCTGAGTCGCGGGCGCGGGGCGCGCGGGTACGGTGATCACGGGCGAGCCGCCCCAGAACCTTCGTTCGCACCCACCCGAGGACGTCTGCCGTGCCGTTCCCCTCAGCCTCGCGCGCCCTCGCAGGGCCGCGCAGAAGGAGCCTGCTCGCCTCGGCGGCGGGGGCCGCCCTGCTCACCGGCTGCGCCGCCGGATCCGGTGACTCCGGCGGCGCCGGCGAGACGTCGCCCGGGGACCGGCTGCGCGCGCAGGCGGCCCGGGACAGCCGCGCGCTGACCCGGCGGTATGACACCGTGATCGCCGCGCATCCGGCGCTGGCCGCGCGGCTGCGGCCGCTGCGCGCGGAAGTGGCGCGGCACGAGGCCGCGTTCGGCGGCGCGGGAGGGGAGTCGGACGCGCCGTCCTCGTCCGCGGCCTCCCCGTCTGCGGCTTCTCCATCTGCGGCTTCCTCGTCCGCAGCTCCGCCGTCCACGGCTTCCTCGTCCGCGGTCTCCCCGTCTGCGGCTTCCTCGTCTGCCGCCCTTTCGTCCGCGGCTTCGTCGTCCGCGGCTTCCCCGCCCTCTGCGGCTTCCTCGTCCGAGGCGGTGTCGCCGTCCGCCGGGTCCAGCGGGTCCGCCAGGTCCGCCGCGCCTGCGCGGACGGACGGATCCACAGCGGCGGCCGGGGCGCCGGGGTCTGCCGTTCCTTCGGCCTCGGCCTCTGCCTCGTCCTCGGACGCCGCGCCCGGCGGCGACCGGGACGCGCTGGCCGGACTCGCCGCCGCCGAACGCGCGCTCGCCGACCGCCGCACCGCCGCGCTGGACTCGGCGCCGGGCGAACTGGCGCGGCTGCTGGCCTCGGTGGCGGCGGCCGGGGCGGCCCACGCGTTCGTCCTGGCGCAGAGAGGCGGCGACCGGTGAGCGCGGCACGGGACCGGGAGCTGCGGGCGCTTCAGGCGGCGCTCGCGGCGGAGCACGCGGCCGTGTACGGCTACGGCGTGGTGGGCGGCCGGGTCGACGCGGCGGGCCGCGCGGACGCCCGCGCGGCCTACGACGCCCACCGGGCGCGGCGGGACGCGCTCATGCGCGAGGTGCGGGACCTGGGCGGCACGCCGGTGGCGGCGGCCGCCGGGTACGCCCTGCCCTACGCGGTGCCGGACGCCGCGACGGCGCGGCGGTTCGCCGCCGAGCTGGAGGACCGGGTGGCCGGGGTGTACGCGGACGCGGTGCGGGCGAGCACGGGCGCCCGGCGGCGCGAGGCGGCCGGGGCGCTGCGCGATGCGGCGGTCCGGGCGGTGCGCTGGCGCGGGCGGAGCGTAGCCTTCCCGGGTCTCGCCGAACGGGCGAGCGCGGCGGACGCGTCGTCGGCGTCGCCTGCGGCGTGAGGCGGCGGGTCGGCGGGGCAGTGGGACGGCGGGGCGGCGGGAAAGCGCCTCGCTCACGGCACGCGGCAGGGAGACAGAGGGCGCCTGGTGCTGTGACCGGACGAGTCGGCCGGACAGCTCGCCACGTCCGGTGCGGTGCGGTGCGTCGCGGGGCGGACCACCGCCCGCGTACGGGACGCACCCGGGCAAGGCGACGACGCGGCGAGGCGCCGTGGCGGGCGTCGCGAGCCGGTGCGCCGTTCCGGTCACCGGAGTAAGCGCCCGGCGAGAGCAAAACGCGGCCACTCGGCCACGCGGCCAGGAAGGAACGACTCCCGTATGGCTTTCGAACCGCCCCAGCGTCTGGTGCGGGCGCTCGGTGAGACGGCGCCGGACGGCGACGACTGGCTGGAGAAGCTGCCCGAGCGGGCGCAGCGGGCCGTCGCGCTGACCGGGTCGGCCGTCGAGCGAGTGCAGGTGCCCGGCGGTCGCAGCAGCCTGGTGGTGCTGGTGCGGACGGCGGACGGGAGCGCGGCCGCGCTGAAACTGGCCCCGCCCAGGGCCCGGCCGGAGAGCGAACGGGCCGCCCTCGCGCACTGGGACGGTCGGGGCGCGGTGCGGCTCCTGGAACCGGGCGGCGGGGAGGGCGTGCTGCTGCTGGAGCGGCTGCACCCGGACGTGTCCCTGCGGTCGCTGCCCGAGGCGAAGGCGCTGCTGGAGGCGGCGGGGACCCTGCGCCGCCTGTGGGTGGAGCCGCCGCCGGAGGCCGCCTTCGAGACGGTCGGCGAACGCACCGGGCGGCAGGCGGAGGCGATGCGGGCGAGCGCGCGGGCCGACGAGGACGCGGCCCCGCTGGTCGACGCGGCGCTCGCGGCCCGCGCGGAGCTGCTGACCGCGCCGCCCGAGCGGCTGCTGCTGCACGGCACGTTCCGGCAGAGCAAGGTGCTGTCCGGCGACCGGGCGCCATGGCTCGCGGTGGGGCCTGACCCGGTGGTCGGCGAGACCGCCTTCGACCTGGCCCGGCTGGTCCGCGACCGCGTGGAGGACCTGATCGCGTCGCCCTCCGGGGCGGCCGTCACCCGACGCCGCGTCAAGCGACTCGCGGAGTCCCTGGAGGTCGACCAGGACCGCCTGCGCGGCTGGACCCTGTTCCGCGCGACGGAATCGGGCGTACGGGCCCTGCGCGTGGGCCGCCGCAAGGACGCGGAACTGCTCCTGGAGTTCGCGTCCTGGCTGTGAGAGCCCGCCTCCCGGCGGTGAGACCCGCGTCCTGGCGGTGAGACCCACGTCCTGGAGGTGAGACCCACGTCCTGGCGGCGAAACCCGGAAGCGGGACCGGCCGTCGCCTACGAGTCACGAGTCACGAGTTACGAGTCACGGGTCAGCGGCTCAGTCGGCCGAGGCGGCCGGGGGCGGCCTGTGCGGGGACGCCTGCCGCGTGACCGCTGCGACCGCAGATCCGGCTTCCTGCCCTGTGGGCAGTCATCGCCGGTCCGGCGGCGGGTGAGTGAGCCGTCTCTCGTCCGACCGCCGACGGCTCACCGGACCGCCCCGGCGAGGGACCCCGCGTCAGGTCGGCGCGGGTGGCCGTCCGCCATCCGGTGACGGGGAGCGGTTGACCGGCCCGGCAGACGGCGCAGCCCCGTCGGGTCCAGCGCCCCGGGGCGGCTCCGTCAGCCCGGCGACCGGCCCGGCCCCGTCCGGCCCCGGGGCCCCGGCGACCCGGCGACCCGGCGACCCGGCGACGGACAGTCCCTCTTCCTCCGGTCGCGCACGCGACGGCTCCCCCGCCGGCGTGGGCGGGGAGCTGGCGCGCGTGGGCGGGGGTCAGGCCGTCAGCCGGGCGATCGCCTCGTCGATGGGGAGTTCCTCGCGGGCGCCGGTGCGGCGGTCCTTCAGCTCGACCACGCCCTCGCCCGCGCGGCGGCCCGCGACCAGGATCTTCGGGACGCCGATCAGCTCCGCGTCGGTGAACTTCACACCGGGAGAGACTCCGGCCCGGTCGTCGACGAGGACGCGGGCGCCGGCGGCGGCCAGCTTCGCGGAGACGTCGAGGGCCACTTCGGTCTGCAACGCCTTGCCCGCGGCGACCACGTGCACGTCGGCCGGGGCGACCTCGGCGGGCCAGACCAGGCCGTGCTCGTCGGCGTGCTGCTCGGCGAGGGCCGCCACCGCGCGGGAGACGCCGATGCCGTAGGAGCCCATGGTGACGCGGACCGGCTTGCCGTTCTGGCCGAGGACGTCGAGCTTGAGGGCGTCGGCGTACTTGCGGCCGAGCTGGAAGATGTGGCCGATCTCGATCGCGCGGTCCAGCTTGAGGCCGGCGCCGCAGCGGGGGCACGGGTCGCCCTCCTGGACCACGACGACGTCGACGTACTCGTCGACCTCGAAGTCACGGCCCGCGACCACGTTCTTCGCGTGCGTGTGCTCCTTGTTGGCGCCCGTGATCCAGGCCGTGCCCGGCGCCACGCGCGGGTCGGCGAGGTAGGTCACCTTGTCCAGGCCCTGCGGACCGACGTAGCCGCGCACCAGGTCCGGGCGGCCCGCGAAGTCCTCGGCGGTGACCAGCTCGACCGCGGCCGGCGCGAAGTGCGCCTCGACCTTGCCCAGGTCGACCTCGCGGTCGCCGGGGACGCCGACAGCGACGATCTCGCCGCCCACCTTGACCAGCAGGTTCTTCAGCGTGGCGGAGGCCGGGACGCCGAGGGAGGCGGCGAGGGTCTCGATGGTGGGCGTGTCCGGGGTGGGGATCTCCTCGGCGGCCGGCACGGAGGCGCCGTCCACCGGCTTCAGCTCGTAGCCGACCGCCTCGGTGTTCGCGGCGAAGTCGCAGTTCGGGCAGTCGGCGAAGGTGTCCTCGCCGGCCTCCGCCGGCGCGAGGAACTCCTCCGACTTCGAGCCGCCCATCGCGCCCGCGGTGGCCGCGCAGATGCGGTAGTCCAGGCCGAGGCGCTCGAAGATGCGCTGGTACGCCTGGCGGTGCAGGCCGTAGGACTCGGCGAGGCCCTCGTCGGTGAGGTCGAAGGAGTAGGAGTCCTTCATCAGGAACTCGCGGCCGCGCAGGATGCCGGCCCGGGGCCGCGCCTCGTCGCGGAACTTGGACTGGATCTGGTAGAGGATGACCGGCAGGTCCTTGTAGGAGGACGCCTGGTCCTTCACCAGCAGGGTGAAGATCTCCTCGTGGGTGGGGCCGAGGAGGTAGTCGCCGCCCTTGCGGTCCTGGAGGCGGAACAGCTCCGCGCCGTACTCGCTCCAGCGGCCGGTCGCCTCGTACGGCTCCCGGGGCAGCAGCGCGGGCAGCAGCACCTCCTGGGCGCCGATCGCGTCCATCTCCTCGCGGACGATCCGCTCGACGTTCGCGAGGACCCTCCTGCCCAGCGGCAGCCAGCTCCAGACGCCCGCGGCGGTGCGGCGGACGTAACCGGCGCGGACCAGCAGCTTATGGCTGAGGACCTCGGCGTCCGCCGGGTCGTCGCGCAGCGTCTTGGCCATCAACTGGGACATGCGCTGGACCGGTGCGTTCGCCATGATTCTCGTGCTCCTGCCGGGTATGGGTGATGGCTAGGAGATTAGCCGGGCGGCCAGGGCCGGTGGAAATCGGTTAACGCGCGCTGCCGCTGCGGCGACGCAGCGGCAGCGGGGCGCCCATCACGGCGTACGGCTTCGGGGCGCTGGGGAAGACGACCTGCCGAGCCAGGTCGACGTAGCCGAGGGAGCGGTAGAGGCCGCGGGCCGGGCTGTCGGCGTCGATCGCGGAGAGGATCGAGCGGGGCTCGTCGGCGCCGTCGGTGAGGGCGGTGATCAGCGCCCGTCCGACGCCGTGGTTCTGGTGGTCCGGGTGGACGTGCAGCTCGGTGATGACGAAGGAGTCGTCGAGCCAGTCCTCGTGGCCGCCGGCGCGCAGGTAGGGCTGGACGACGGTGGACCACCAGTGGCCGCGGTCGTTGGGCATGCCGTAGACGAATCCGGCGAGCCGTCCGTCGGCGGCGGTGGCGCCCAGCGCGCGGGCGCCCGGGGAGGTCATGTGGCGCAGCACGATCTGGCGGCGTACGGCGACCTCGTCGGCGCCGAGTCCGAAGGCGACGGCCTGCACGGCGAGGGCCTCGTCGACGCGGGCGGACAGGTCGAGGGGGCCGATCACGATGTCGACGGGGCGGCGGGGGCCGTGACCGGGAAAGTGCGCCATGGCGGGGAGACTACCCGGCTCGCACCTGCCTCAGTTGTGCTCACCAGCGCTCTCGGGTCACGGAGGCCGGTTCGGGCGCCTGGCGAGCGCCCCGAACCCGGCGCCGCGGCGGCCGTCCCCCGGGCGGGCTGACGAGGAGTGCGGCGGTGGGACGAGGCGCCTGGAACGGCATGCTCAGAACAGCACGCTCATGAACGCGCCGACCTCCTGGAAGCCCACGCGCCGGTAGCTCCGCCGGGCCGGGGTGTTGAAGTCGTTGACGTACAGGCTCACCACCGGGGCCACCTCGGCCAGCGCGTAGCGCAGCACCGCCGCCATGCCGGGCGCCGCGAGTCCCCGCCCGCGGTGCTCCGGGGCGACCCAGACGCCCTGGATCTGGCAGGCCCGGTGGGTGGCCGCGCCGATCTCCGCCTTGAACATGACCTTGCCGTGCTCGTCGAGGCGGGCGAAGGAGCGTCCGGAGGCGACGAGTTCGGCGACTCTGGCCTGGTAGAGCAGGCCGCCGTCGCCGGCCAGCGGGGAGACGCCGACCTCTTCGGTGAACATCGCCACGCAGGCCGGCATGATCGTCTCCATCTCGTCCCTGCGGACGCGGCGGACGCCGGGGTCCGGGGCGACGTCGGCGGGCATCCGGTCGGTGACCATGAGCGGCTGGTGGGCGCGGACCTCGCGGGCGGGGCCCCAGCCTGGTTCGAGCAGCCGCCACAGCACGGTGGTGGGCTCGGTGGGGCCGACGATGGAGGAGCAGCGGCGCCCGGCACGCCGGGCGCGGTCCGCGAAGGCGCGCACGGCGCGCTCGGTGGCGCAGATCGGGACGAGGTTGGCGCCCGCGTAGCACAGGGACGTGAGCATGCCGTCCTCATACCAGCCCCACATCTCGCCGCCGAGCCGCCACGGGTCCAGGCCCGCGATCTGGACACGGGACATCACGAAGGCGTTCGCGACCGGCTCGCGGTCGAGAACGGCGAGCGCGGCGTCCAGGTCGCTCGGGGTGAGCACCCGCGAGGTGGTCTGTGTCAACACGCTACGGGGCCTCACGCTGGGGTCTCTGCTGATCTCCGCACTGTACCCGCCCCGTCCGGGCGGCGCCGCCCCCCGGAACGGGGGTCGGTCCGCCGCCGCGCGGGCGCGTGATCCGCGCCGCCGCACCCGTCGCGACTCGCTTCGACCGGGGGCGGGTTCAGCCCGCGACCGAGACCTCCGGCTCGCCGGAGGCCACGCCCTCGGCCTCCATCCTCTCGGCGAGCTTCATCGCCTCCTCGATCAGGGTCTCCACGATCTTCGACTCGGGCACCGTCTTGATCACCTCGCCCTTCACGAAGATCTGCCCCTTGCC
>NZ_JBEYWK010000032.1:0-56549 GCF_040644415.1 Streptomyces sp. NPDC046985 | reverse complement strand
GTTAACATTCAAGGGAATGCCCAGACGGGCACGAATTGGCAAGTGCCATCGAGTGGACAGAGGGTGTTGCAGAGAGGACGGGCCGGACCTCCGGCCGCGCGCCCCGTGCCGTCACGCCGTCGTGCTGTCACGCCGTCGTGCCGTCACGCCCTCGTCCCGTCACGACCTCGGGTCGCTGACGTCCGCTGGCGCCCTGTGCCGCTTATCTCTTTTATGCCGTCTCTTGTCCGCTTGACACTTCCGCCGGGCGCGTCGGACCATCGCCGAGTGAACCTGTCAGACAGCCAGACAGGTGGGTCGGCGCCGCGACCTCGCCGCGTCAGCGCGATGGAGGCGGTGCTGCACCACCTCCGCGGCGCCATCGAGCAGGGGGAGTACGCCCCCGGCGACAAGCTCCCCTCCGAGGCCGAGCTGTGCCGCGCCCTCCAGGTCTCCCGGCCGGTGCTGCGCGAGGCGCTGCGCGCGCTCCAGGCCATGGGCCTGACCGTCTCTCGTACCGGCAAGGGCACCTTCGTCGTCGCGTCCGCCGCGCAGGACCCCGTCTTCGGCGCGTACACGGCCAGCGATCTGCTGGAGGTGCGCCGGCACGTGGAGATCCCCGTCGCACGCTACGCGGCGCGGCGGCGCTCGCCCGAGGACCTGGACCGCCTGGCCCGCCTCCTGGAGCGGATGGAGCACGAGAGCGAAGCCGCCGCCTGGGTCGCCCTGGACGCGCAGTTCCACCTGGCCGTCGCCCAGGCCGCGCGGAACCCAGTGTTCCGCCGGTTCGTCGAGGAGATCAAGGACGCGCTGGCCCGCCAGTCGGCCTTCCTGAACCAGCTCGGCGGGCGGCGCGAGCAGTCCCACCGGGAGCACCGGGCGATCGTAGAAGCGCTCGCCCGCGGCAGCGAACCGGACGCGGCCGCGGCCATGTCGCACCACCTGGACCGCGTCGAGACGGCCCTCACCGACATCGTGCGGCCGGCGCCCGCCCCGGAGGGCCCGGCGCACCGGCCCACCCCACCCACCCACGAGTGATGCAGGCGATCATGCACCCCAGCACCCTCGACGAGGCGCCCCTCGTCCGCGAACCCCGCCACGCCCCCGTCGCCCACCTTCTGCGCGGCGGCGTGATCGAGGGCGTCCACCACGGCTCCGTCGTGGTCCTCGACGCCGACGGCCGGATCGGCTTCCGGCTCGGCGACGTGGAGGCCGCCTTCTATCCGCGCTCGGCGCTCAAGCCCGTCCAGGCCACGGCTATGGTGCGGGCCGGGCTGCCGCTGGAGGGCGCGCTGCTCTCGCTCGCCGCCGCCAGCCACTCCGGCGAGGAACGGCACCTGGCCGGCGCCCGCCGGATCCTCGAACTGGCCGGACTCACCGAGGACCATCTGCGCAACGTCCCCGACCTGCCCTACGACCCCGCCGTACGGGACGCGTGGGTGCGCGCCGGGCGACTGCCCTCCCGGCTCGTCCAGAACTGCTCCGGCAAGCACGCGGCCATGCTGTACACATGCCGGCTCAACGGCTGGTCCCTCGACGACTACCTCGACCCCGCCCACCCCCTCCAGCAGGTGATCGCCGAGACCGTGGCGGACCTGTCGGGGCAGCGCGTAGCCCATGTCTCCGTCGACGGATGCGGGGCGCCCCTGTTCGCCGTCTCCCTGCACGGACTCGCCCGCGCCGCCGCCCGGATCACCACGGCCGCGCCCGGCGCCCCCGAGGCCCGGGTGGCCGACGCGATGCGCGAGCACGCCGAGATGGCCTCCGGCGCGACGCGGGACGTGGCCGCCCTGATGCGCGCCGTTCCCGGGCTGCTCGCCAAGGACGGCTTCGAGGGGGTCCAGGTCGCCGCGCTGCCGGACGGCCGGGCCGTCGCCGTGAAGATCTCCGACGGCGCGAACCGGGCCCGCGTCCCGGTCGCCGCGGCGGCCCTCGCGCGGGCCGGTGTGGACCCGGGGCTGCTCACCGCGTTCGCGGGCGAGCCGCTGCTCGGCGGGGGCGAACCGGTCGGCTGCGTCCGTCTGGTCCCCGAGCTGGCCGCGGACCCGCTCACGATCTGCGCCTGACGTCCTCCCGCCGCCCAGCCCGAGGGGTTCCCCGGCCCGGATCGCCTGCCCGCCCCCGGCTACGCGGCGGGGCGGACGCGCACCGGGCGGGCCGCCCGGCGCCCCGGCGCCGCCGCTCACCCGCGGGCGAGACGGTTCCTGCGCCGTACGACCACCGCGGTCGCCACCGCTGCCGCGCTCAGCCCGACGCCCGCCGCGACCAGGCCGGCGGTCTGCTGCCACTCGGAGGCCGACGCGGCCGCGGACGCCGTGACGGGCGCGGCGTGCGGTCGGGTGGGGGCGTGCTGCGGAGGCGCCGCCACCCGGGTCTCGTGCGCCACCGGGCGCAGCGCGTCCAGGGAGCCGACCGGGTCGACGTGCCCGGTGGCGTCGAACCCCCAGTCCAGCAGTTGGCGCGCCTCCTCGTACACCTCGAAACCGCCGCCCTGCTGAGGGTGCATCAGGGTCACCAGGATGGTGTGCCCGTTCCGCTTGGCCGCGGCGACGAGGGTGTTGCCCGCGTTGGTGGTGTAGCCGTTCTTGATGCCGACCAGACCGGGGTAGCGCTGCACGCCGTCGGCGCCGGTCAGCAGGCGGTTGGTGTTGGCGATCCCGAACGACGCGCCGTCGTTGCCGGGGAACGTGGACTGCGCCGTGGAGCAGTAGCGCGCGAAGTCGGGGTTGCGCAGCCCGGCCCGCCCGAACACGGCCAGGTCGTACGCCGAGGAGACCTGCCCGTCGGCGTCGTAGCCGTCGGGGGAGACGACGTGGGTGTCCAGGGCGCCCAGCGCATGGGCCTTGGTCTGCATCTTGTCGGCGGTCTGCTGCCAGCCGCCGTTGAGCGCGGCGAGCACGTGCACGGCGTCGTTGCCCGAGTTGAGGAACACCCCGCGCCACAGGTCGGAGACCTGGTAGGTGTGTCCCTGGACCACTCCGACCAGGCTGCTGCCCTCGCCGATCCCGGCCAGGTCGGCCTGGGTGACCGTGTGCTGCGCACCGCTCGGCACGGCGGGGAGCGCGGTCAGCGCGAACAGCGTCTTGAGGGTGCTGGCGGGCGGCAGCTTCGCGTGGGCGTCGTGCGCGGCGAGCACCTCGCCGCTGTCGGCGTCGGCGACCAGCCAGGACAGCGCGGACGGCGCCGGCGTCTCGGGCGCTCCGTCGCGGAGCCGCACCTGAGTGCCCTCACCCTCCAGCAGCGCCGGCTGGGGCAGCGCCGGCTTGGGCCTCCCCGGTGCGCCCGGGTCCGCTCCGGCGTGGTTCGCCGCCGAGACCGGTGAGGCCAGCGTCATTATGCCCGCGGTGCACAGCACGCAGGCCGAGAAGGCGGCGCGACGGGCCGCTCGACGAGGAAATCTGATCTTCATATCGCAAAGCTAGGAACGAACCGGACAAGGCGGGACCTTGCCGAGGGCCGAACGGGGACTCGTGGCACCCGGATGTCGCAGCGCACGCGGCCGTTCGGGGCGCCGCCGGGCCGCCGCACGAGCCGCGGCCCGGCCGCGGTGACCGGTCCCGCGCAGGCGCGGACGGCGCGGAGGTCTACGCTGACGGAGATGTTCAGCCCCGAAGGCCCCACCCTCCGCGAACTCGCCGTGCAGGCAATGTCCTCCGTCGAGCACGGCTACGACCTGCTCGCGCCGAAGTTCGACCGCACCCCGTTCCGCACGCCGCGGCCGGTGCTGGACGCCGTCGCCTCGGTCCTGGAGCGGACGGGACCGTACGACGACGGGCTCGACCTGTGCTGCGGCACGGGCGCCGGCCTGGACGTGCTGACCCGGGTGTGCCGCAGGACAGTCACCGGCGCCGACTTCAGCGCGGGCATGCTCGCCGTGGCGGGGCGGCGCCCGCCGGACGCGGGGCCCGAGGTCTCCCTGGTGCGCGCGGACGCCCGCGCCCTGCCGTTCACCGGCGCCTTCGACCTGGTCGTCAGCTTCGGCGCGCTCGGTCACTTCCTCCCCGCCGAACTGCCCGGACTCTTCGGCTCGGTGCACACCGCTCTGCGGCCCGGCGGCCTGTTCGCGTTCCCGGTCCCCGCGCCGCCGCGCCCGCGCTCCTCCGCGTTCTGGACCCTGCTCGGCTTCGACGCGGCGATGCGGGTGCGCAACGCCGTGCGGCGACCGCAGTTCGTGATGTACTACCGCGCGCTGCGCTTCGGCGCCGTACGGCGCGAACTGCGGCGCGCGGGTTTCGCGGTGGAGCTGTACGCGCTGCCCGGATTCGGCCGCCGCGCCGACGGCAGCCCCCGAGCGCGGTTGCTGGCGGCCCGCAAGGCGTCCTGACGGCTCGCAAGACGTCCTGGCGGGACGTCCACCTGGCGCCGGGCGCTTTCCCTGGGGAGGGGACTGTCGCGATCAGACGGTTCGGGTAGGGTGACCTCTGGTCGCGGACGGTCCGGGCCGCACGAAGCCGAGGAGGTGAGACCCGTTGCCGCTGTGTCAGATCGGGTGCTCCCCCTCCGGAACGGCGCGGTTCACCGCCGGTAGGTGACCGCGAGGAGCGCCCAGCACGCTCCCGAAAGGTCCCGGCTCCCATGCCTGAAGTCCCGCCCTCGCTTCCGTCCCCCTCGCCCCGCCCGCCCTCGGCGCCGTCCGGCCTGTCTGCGGCGTCTGCGGCGCATTCCGGCCCTGTCCCCTCTGCCCCGCCTGCCCCGCCTGCCTCGCCCGCCGCCGTCGTGGCCGCGCTGCGCGCCGCCGGCTGCGTGTTCGCCGAGGAGGAGGCGGAGCTGATCCTCGCCGCCGGCCGCACCCCGGACGAGGTCACCGCCCTGGTGGCGCGCCGCGCCTCCGGACTGCCGCTCGAACAGGTCCTCGGCTGGGCGCGCTTCCACGGCCTGCGGATCACCGTCGAACCGGGCGTCTTCGTGCCCCGGCGCCGCACCGAGTTCCTGGTCGACCGGGCCGTCGCCCAGGCGGTCCCGGGCGCCCGTCTCGTCGTGGACCTGTGCTGCGGTTCGGGCGCGGTGGGCGCGGCCTTGGCGGCCGCGCTCGGCCCGGTCGAGCTGCACGCCGCCGACATCGATCCCGTCGCGGTGCGCTGCGCCCGGCGCAACGTCTCCTCCGCGGGGGGCCGGGTGCACCAGGGCGACCTGTTCGCGGCGCTGCCGACCGGGCTGCGCGGCCGTATCGACGTCCTCGCGGCCAACGTCCCGTACGTCCCCACCGGCGAGGTCGGCTTCCTGCCGCCCGAGGCCCGCGACCACGAGCCCGCGACGGCTCTCGACGGAGGCGCCGACGGCCTGGACGTGCTGCGCCGCGTCGCCGCCGGGGCCCCTGACTGGCTCGCCCCCGGCGGCTGCCTTGTCGTCGAGACGAGCGAGGACCAGGCCCCGGCGGCCGTGGCGGCCTTCGCCCAGGCGGGTCTGGACACACGCCTGGCGGTGTCGCCCGAGCTGTACGCGCACGTCGTGATCGGCGTCAAGGACGCCGCCGAAGCCGCAGGCGGCGGCGACGGGCGCGACGACGGCAGGGCGTAGCCCGCCGCCCGCCCGCGGTGGCAGCCCGCCCGCCCGCGGTGGCAGCCCGTCCGCCCGCGGTGGCAGCCCGTTCGCCCGCCTGCGGTGGCCGCCTGCTTTCGTCCGCGGTGCCAGCCTGCCCCCGGCGCTTCAGGTCGACGGCTGTTCCAGCGCGCGCGCCACGAGCAGGGCGACGTCGTCGTGGGTGTCCGGCTGGTGCAGCTTGCGCAGCAGGAGGTCGCACAGCTCCTCCAGGGGGCGCCGCGGGTCGCCGAGCAGGGCGAGCAGCGTGGCCAGGCGCTCGTCCAGCGGATGCATACGGGTCTCGACCAGCCCGTCGGTGTACAGGACCAGCTCGTCGCCGGGTTCCAGGTCGACGGTCGTGGTGGCGAAGGGCACGCCCCCGACCCCCAGGGGAACCCCGGTGGGCAGGTCCAGCAGCTCCGGCGGGCGGCCGCGGCGGACCCGGGCCGGCGGCAGGTGCCCGGCGTTGGCGAACCGGCACTGCCGCAGCTCCGGATCGTGGACGGCGTACAGGCAGGTGGCGATGGCCTGGTCCAGGCCGTCCGTGATCCGGTCCAGATGCTCCAGGAGCCGGGCCGGGTCCAGGTCGAGGGAGGCGAGGGCCTTGGTCGCGGTGCGCAGCCGCCCCATCGTGGCGGCGGCGCTGATGCCGCTGCCCATCACGTCCCCGACGACGAGCGCCGTCTTGTCGCCCTCCAGAGGGATCACGTCGAACCAGTCGCCGCCCACCTCGATCGCGGCGCCCGCAGGCTGGTACCGGGAGGCGACCTCCAGGCCGCCGGTCACCGAGGGGTGCCGGGGCAGCAGGCTGCGCTGGAGCGTCAGGGCGGTGTCGCGGGCGTTCTGATACCAGCGGGCGTTGTCGATCTGCACGGCCGCGCGGGCGGCCAGCTCCCGGGCGAGCAGGACGTCGTCCTCGCTGAAGGGCGCCGGACTGCGGGTGCGTTTGAGGTCCAGCGCGCCCAGCACCTCGCCGCGTGCGATCAGCGGCACCGCCAGATACGAGTGCACGCCCGCCCGGCTCAGCAGCTCGGCCGCCTCCGCGGACCGGGCGATCCGGGACAGATCCTCGTCCTTGACGTGCGTCACCAGCACCGGCCGGCCGGTGCGCACGCACTCGGTGACCAGGCGCTCGGGGCCGTAGCGGGCGGTCTGACCGGGCGGGTCGGCCGCGTCCAGGGCGTCGGGCGTACGGTCGGCCCGTACGGCCAGGGCGCGGATCACCGCCGGCTCGGTAGGGCCCAGTGAGCTGCGGCGGCCCGCGACGACCGCCTCCAGCAGGTCCACGGCCGCCACGTCGGCCAGTTCCGGCACGGCGACGTCGGCCAGCTCCCGGGCCGTGCGGTCGAGATCGAGGGTGGTGCCGATCCGGGCCGAGGCGTCGGCGATCAGGGCCAGGCGCCGGCGGCCCGCCTCGGCTTCGACCCCGGCCCGGTGCTGCTCGGTGATGTCCACGATCGACACGGCCACGCCCAGCACCCTGCCCGCCGTGTCCTCCAGCCGGTACATCGACACCGACCACGCGTGGTCCTGCTCCGGGTCGGCCGGGGTGCGGCCGACGGCGAAGACGTCGACGAGCGGCCGGCCGCTCGCCAGCACCTCCCGCGCCGCCTCCTCCATCGCCTCGGCGTCCAACTGGGGCAGCACCTCTTGCAGCGTCCGCCCGACGTGCTCCTCGGCGGACACCCCGTCGATCCGCTCCAGGGCCGGGTTGACCGAGACGACGCGCAGCCCGGTGTCCAGCACGGCCAGCCCGATCGGGGACTGCGAGACGATGCGCGTGGACAGCGCCACGTCCTGCTCCAGCCGGCGTACCGTCGACCGGTCCGCGGCGAGGCCGAGTGCGTAGACGTCGCCCCGGTCGTCCTGTAGCCGCATGTTGCGGAACTCCACCAGGCGGGTGCTGCCGTCCCTGAGCCGGATGGGGAAGGCGCCCGCCCAGCCCCGGCCGGTGCGCAGGACGTCGGAGAAAAGCTTGATCACCAGGTCGAAGTGCTCCTCGCGGACCATGAGCCGCGCGGCGTACTGCCCGAGCGCCTCGGCCGCCGAGTAGCCGAACAGCTCCTCGGCCTGGGGGCTCCACAGCACGATGCGTCCCTGGGCGTCCAGGACCACCGAGGCCACGCTGAGCACGTCGAGGAGCCCGCTCGGTCCGACCGGACCGCGGACCGGCTCGTCGTCCTCGGCCGAGGGCGCCCCGGCTTCCGTCATCCCATGCACCGCCTTCGCCCGTCCGGCGTCCGGCCGCCCCGGACGCCGGAACCACCCTGCCGCACCGCGCCCGCGCTCACCTCTCCGAGGGGCCGCCGCCTCCCCCCACCATCCCTCACCGTCGCGGGGGCCGCTTCGCCGGAGCGGCCGGAGAGTGGGGTGGGGCGCCGCTTCGGGGGAACCCCCTGCGGTGGCGGCGCAGCGCGGCCAGGAGAGGAGCGATCACCATGGACAGCCAGCAGGGGCATGAGGAATCCGTCTCGGTGGAGCTGAGCGGATGCAGCAAGGAAGACGCCCGGATCGTGTTCGACGCCCTGTGCGGCTGCTTCTCCTCGGACCGGTGCACGGAGGACGTGCCCCGCGACTACGACGAGGTGCGGCCGACGGTGTGGCTCGGCATGTTCGACGTGGGAGAGGACCACGGCACGGGCCGTGAGGCCAACCGCATGGGGGCGTCCGTCACCGCCGACGTGCAGGGCGGCTACTGGGCGATCGACCGGTTCCGCACCGCCCTGGACTCGCTGTTCACCGTGCAGGACCTCAGCATGGCCTCCGGCGACCAGGAGCGGGAGCTGCACGTCCGCCTGGAGAACCGCTGAGCTGGGCGGTACGTCCGCCTGCCTCCGAGGAAGGCGGCGGCCGTACCGCCACCGGAGTGACGGCCGCGCCGCCTCCCGGGCGACGGCCGTAGGGCCGCCCCGAGCGAGGGCGGCCTCTCGCCGTTCCGCCCGCGCGGCACGGCCCCTCGTTCTGCAACTAGTTGCATAAAACCATCGGAGTCCTCTACAACTACGGTGACGACACCGCGCACGGAGGGCCCGATGAGCCGTTACCCGCACCTGCTGAGCCCGCTCGACCTGGGCTTCACCACCCTGCCCAACCGCGTTCTGATGGGCTCCATGCACGTCGGTCTGGAGGAGGCCGAGCGCGGCTTCGAACGGATGGCCGAGTTCTACGCCGCCCGCGCCCGCGGGGGAGTGGGCCTCATCGTCACCGGAGGCATCGCCCCCAACGAGGAGGGCCGCCCCTACGAGGGCGGCGCGAAGCTCACCACCGAGGACGAGGCGGCGCAGCACCGGACCGTCACCGCCGCCGTGCACCGCGAGGGCGGCAGAATCGCCCTCCAGATCCTGCACTTCGGGCGCTACGCCTACCACCGCGACCTGGTCGCCCCCAGCCCGCTCCAGGCCCCCATCAGCCCCTTCGTCCCGCGCGAGCTGACCGACGCCGAGGTCGAGCGCACCGTGGACGACTACGTGCGGACCGCCCGCCTCGCCCGCCAGGCCGGCTACGACGGCGTCGAGATCATGGGCTCCGAGGGCTACCTCGTCAACGAGTTCATCGCGGCGCAGACCAACCAGCGCACCGACCGCTGGGGCGGCGCCTACGAGAACCGCGTGCGCTTCCCGGTCGAGATCGTCCGGCGGGTGCGCGAGGCGGTCGGCGAGGACTTCATCATCGTCTACCGGCTGTCCATGCTCGACCTGGTGCCCGGCGGCTCCTCCCTGGAAGAGGTGGTCCTCCTCGCGCGCGCCGTCGAGGCCGCCGGGGCGACCCTCATCAACACCGGCATCGGCTGGCACGAGGCCCGCATCCCGACCATCGCGACCTCCGTGCCGCGCGGCGCCTACACCTGGGTGACGAAGAAGCTCATGGGCGCGGTCTCGATCCCACTCGTCACCACCAACCGGATCAACACGCCGGAGGTCGCCGAGCGGCTGCTCGCCGACGGCGTCGCCGACATGGTGTCCATGGCCCGGCCGATGCTCGCCGACCCCGACTTCGTCGCCAAGACGGCGGCCGGGACGCCCGAGGCGATCAACACCTGCATCGGCTGTAACCAGGCGTGCCTGGACCACACCTTCAGCGGGCAGATCACCTCCTGTCTGGTCAACCCGCGCGCCTGCCACGAGACCGAGCTGGTGCTCTCGCCCACCCGGCTGCGCAAGCGCGTCGCCGTCGTCGGCGCGGGACCGGCGGGCCTGGCCTGCGCGGTGAGCGCGGCCGAGCGCGGCCACGACGTCACCCTGTACGACGCCGCGGACGAGATCGGCGGCCAGCTCAACGTCGCCCGCAAGGTCCCCGGCAAGCAGGAGTTCGACGAGACGCTGCGCTACTTCCGCCACCAGCTCGACGCCCACGGCGTGGACGTCCGGCTCGGCGCCCGCGTCGGAGCGGACGACCTGACCGGCTACGACGAGGTGGTCGTCGCCACGGGCGTCACCCCGCGCACGCCCGACATCCCCGGCGTGGACCACCCCCGCGTCGTCGGCTACCTGGACGTGCTGCGCGACGGCGCCCCCGTCGGCGACCGGGTGGCGATCCTCGGCGCCGGCGGCATCGGGTTCGACGTCGCCGAGTTCCTGACCGACGGCGGCGACCGGGCGAGCGAGGACCCCGAGACCTACTTCCAGCACTGGGGCGTCGACACCGGCTACGCGGCGCCCGGCGGCCTGACCGCGCCCAAGCGCCCGGCGCCCCCGCGCACCGTCCACCTCCTCCAGCGCAAGACCGGCAAGGTCGGCGCCGGCCTCGGCAAGACCACCGGCTGGATCCACCGCACCGAACTGAAGCACCGCGGAGTCACCATGGTCCCCGGCGTCCGCTACGACCGGATCGACGACGCCGGGCTGCACATCACCGTCGGCGAGGAGAGCACCGTCCTCGAAGTCGACACCGTCGTCCTGTGCACCGGCCAGGAGCCGCGCCGCGGCCTGTACGAGGCGCTGATCGCCGCCGGGCGCAGCGCGCACCTGATCGGCGGCGCCGACGTCGCGGCCGAACTCGACGCCAAGCGGGCCATCAAGCAGGGCACCGAGGTGGCGGCGGCGCTGTAGAGGCCGAGGCCCGCGTCCCTAGGATGAGCCCATGTCACTCCCGCACGCGATCCTCACCGCCCTGCTCGAGAAGCCGTCGTCGGGGCTGGAGCTGACGCGCCGGTTCGACAAGTCGATCGGCTACTTCTGGTCGGCGACGCACCAGCAGATCTACCGGGAGCTGGGGAGGCTGGAGGCGGACGGGCTGATCCGGGCGCTGCCCGCCGAGCAGCCGGCCCGCGGGCAGCGCAAGAGCTACGAGGTGCTGCCGGCGGGCCGGGCGGAACTGGCCCGCTGGACCGCCTCCGCCCAGGACCCGAAGCCGCTGCGGGACGCCCTGCTGCTGCGGCTGCGGGCCGCCGCGGTGGTCGGCGCCGACGGCGTCGAGGACGACCTGCGCCGTCACCTGGAGCTGCGCGAGCGGCAGTTGGCCATGTACCAGGAGATCGAGAAACGGGACTTCCCGCCGGGCAAGGACAGTTCCCAGGACCGGTTGCAGCACTTGGTGCTGCGCGCCGGGATCGATCTGGAGACCTTCTGGGCCGGGTGGCTCCGGCACGCGCTGGAGGAATTCGCCGACCTGCCGGACCACGGCGACCGGCCCTGACTGCCTGCCGGACCAAGGTGACCGGCCCTGACGGCCTGCCGTCGTCGTCTGCCGGGGGCCGGGGGGCCTGCCGCCGTCGTCCGCCGGGGGCCTGCCGCCGTCGTCCGCCGCGCGTGGCCCCGGGCGGCCCGCGGCCCAGGGCAGCGCGCGGCCGCGGGGAACCGGCCGCCGTCGGTGAGCCGCCGTCAGAGGCGATACGGCCTGGAGCGGCGGCGCAGCACCCAGCCGGTGGCGATCAGCGCCGCCCCGACCAGCGTCCCGCCCACCGCGAGCGTCAGCGTCCCGTAGTCCTTGAAGCCGCCGCCCAGGCCGCCCATCACACCGCCCGAGGGCGTCCGCGAGGGCACGCCTGGGGGCACGCGCGAAGGTACGCCCGGGGGCACGCGCGAGGGCACGCCAGGGGGCACGCGCGAGGGCACGCCCGAGGGACCCACCGGAACGGACGTCGCGGGGGCCGTCTGCCGGGAGGCGCCGGTGACAGCGATGGACTGACTGCCCGCGTTGATGCTGTTCGAGCACAGCACGACCACGGTGTACGTGCCCGGCTGCACGCTCTGCCAGGCGGCCGTCTGACGCGACGCCGACCCCACGAGCGCCACCTGGCGTCCCTGGTTGAAGTCGGTCTGGCCGCTGGCCAGCAACGACGCCGTGCCCCAGCCGCCGTTGACGAGAGTGCACGTGCTGGTGGTCACCGACACCGTGGACCCGTTGGCGCTCACGGAGATCCCGGACGCGGCGGCGGCCGGTCCGGCGGCGCATCCGAGCGCGACGGCGGCGGCCAGGGCGGCCGTGCGGGGGCGGAGCGGTGGCTGTATGCGCATGGGCTGTCCTCCGGTGGCGCGGGTCGGCGGACGATCCCCGGCCGTCGCCGGAGAGAGGGATTCGCCCGTGCTTCCTCACCGGCAGCCAACCCGCCCCGGGCGCCCGCCGCACCCGCAGTGCGACCGCTCGGGTGACCTTCGACAGGGCCTGTGGACGCCCGGCCGTCACCGTCAGCAGCGGTGAGAAGCCGCCCCAGGTCCCGTCCGGCAGCCTGGCCCGGCAGAGGGTCCCGTCGCCGCGGTGAAGGGGCTGAGCCGGATGACGTCCGCCATGTGCTCGGATGCCGGCATTTCCCGCACTTCGGTGGCGCCCCGGTACACCTGGTACCGGTCGACGCCCGCCGAGGTGGAGGAGACCGCGTCCCACATCACGTGCACGCTGGTCGCGCTGCCCGTCGCCGCGGTGACGCCGACCGGCGCGCCGGGTGCGCCGCCCTCGTCTTCGTCCGCGGCTCCTCGGCCGCAGCAGGCCCGCAGGACCGCGGCTCCGCACGCCGCGACGACACGCCCGGGAAGGCGGCCTGGACGCGACACCGGCTCGGGAACGCGTCGCACGCGGTCTGCCTCCCCGTTCATCGCGATGCCGCCGGGCCGGACACCGCTCGGGCAATGGTCCGGACCAATATGCTACGGCGCGTCGCCGTCGCCGCCCGGACCCGGTGACCGCACCCGCTGCCCAGCGGACGGCCCGGCGCCCGCCGCTGAGGGGCGCTTCGCACCCGCTCCCGCGGACGGGCCCGGCCGCCTCACGCCTTGCGGTAGTCGTACGCCTCCCCGGCCGCCGCCGCCACCGCGTCCAGGTCCGCGCCCGTGGCCGCCGTGACGACCGCGGCGACCGCGCCCTCGACGAACGGGGCGTCCACCAGGCGCGTGTCCGCGGGCAGTTCGTCGCCCTCGGCGATCAGCGCCTTCACGGTGAGCACAGCGCTGCCGAGGTCGGTCAGCACGGCCACCCCCGCACCCCGGTCCACCGACGCCGCCGCGTCCGCGATCAACTCGGCGCTGGTGCCGAGCCCGCCGCCCGGCCGGCCGCCCGCCGCCGCCACCGGGACCGCCGCCGCGCCGCCCGCGAGGCCCTTCGCCAGCTCGGCCACCGACGCGGCCACCTCCGCGCTGTGCGACACCAGCACGACGCCGACCAGTCCGTCCTCGCCCACAGGTCAGCCCTCCACCGCGTCGGCGGCCTCGGCCAGCGCCGCGATCAGCAGCGCCGACGACGTCGCCCCCGGATCCTGGTGCCCGACGCTGCGCTCGCCCAGATAGCTCGCCCTGCCCTTGCGCGCCCGCATCGCGGTGGTCGCCTCCGCGCCCTGCTCGGCGGCGGCCCGCGCGGCGACGAACCCGTCGGCGAGCGCGTCCGCGGCGGGCGCCAGCGCGTCCACCATCGTCTTGTCACCCGCCTCCGCTCCGCCCAGCGCCTTGACCCCGTCCACCCCGGCCCGCAGCGCCTCGGCGAGCTGCGCCTCGCTCACCTCCGCGGCGTCCCCGAGCGCCTTCCCGGTGCGGCGCAGCAGGGTCCCGTACAGCGGCCCGGACGCCCCGCCGACCGTCGAGATCAACTGGCGCCCGGCGAGGGTCAGGACCGCTCCGGGCGTGTCCGGCGCCTCCTCCTCCAGCGCGGTGCGCACGGCCGCGAACCCGCGCTGGAGATTGCTGCCGTGGTCCGCGTCCCCGATGGGCGAGTCGAGGTCGGTGAGCCGCTGCGCCTCGCGGTCGACGGACGCGGCGGCGGCCGCCATCCAGCGGCGGAAGAAGTCGGCGTCGAGCACGGGAACTCCCTTGCGTGGCGTGAGTGAGGTTCGGATCGGTCGGCGGTCGGCGGGTCAGGCGCCCCAGCGCAGGCCCGGCGTGTTCACCGGCGCGTCCCACAGGCGCAGCAGCTCCTCGTCGATCTCGCACAGGGTGACCGAGGCGCCCGCCATGTCGAGCGAGGTGACGTAGTTGCCGACCAGGGTGCGGGCGATCGCGACCCCGCGCTCGTCGAGCACCCGCCGCACCTCGGCGTGGAAGCCGTACAGCTCCAGGAGTGGGGTGCCCCCCATGCCGTTGACCAGCAGCAGCACCGGGTTGCGCGGTCGGCGGTCCTCCAGGATCGCGTGCACCGCGAAGTCGGCGATCTCGCCCGAGGTCATCATCGGCCGCCGCTCCCGGCCGGGCTCGCCGTGGATGCCGATGCCCAGCTCCAGCTCGCCCGCCGGCAGGTCGAAGGTGGGGGCGCCCTTGGCGGGCGTGGTGACCGAGCTCAGGGCCACGCCGAAGCTGCGCGCGTTGTCGTTGACCTGGCGGCCGATCGCCTCCACCCGCTCCAGCGGCTGGCCCTCGTCGGCCGCCGCGCCCGCGATCTTCTCCACGAACAGGGTGGCGCCGGTGCCGCGCCGTCCGGCCGTGAAGAGGCTGTCGGTCACCGCCACGTCGTCGTCGACCAGCACCCTCGCGACCTGGATGCCCTCGTCCTCGGCCAGCTCGGCGGCCATGTCGAAGTTGAGCACGTCGCCGGTGTAGTTCTTCACCACGAACAGCACGCCCGCGCCGCTGTCCACCGCCGCCGCGGCCCGCACCATCTGGTCGGGGACCGGCGAGGTGAACACCTCGCCCGGACACGCCGCCGACAGCATCCCCGGACCCACGAACCCGCCGTGCAACGGCTCATGCCCCGACCCGCCGCCGGAGACCAGGGCGACCTTCCCGGCCACGGGAGCGTCCCGCCGCACGATCACCCGGTGCTCCACGTCGACGGTCAGCTCGGGATGCGCGGCCGCCATGCCCCGCAGCGCGTCCGCGACGACCGTCTCGGCGACGTTGATCAGCATCCTCATGGGTACCTCCTGAGAAGGTGAGCAGACGAGTCCATGGCCTGCGTTCTCGCTGGTCAGTGAGTGCGGGAGAGCGGGCGACGTGCGATCTCGGCGGTCCGCGGCGGCCCGAAGCGGGTTCACGCGGCACTGACGCTGACTTCATGCTGACGTTGGCGAGGGGGCGCCAGGTGGCTGGGCGGTCGGGGGCCCCGGCTGGAGTACTGCTGTCGGCAGTATCGGCCTTGCGGCAGCGAAGGTCACGCGCGAGAACGCCTGCGTCTCGTGCGTTACTCCTCCGAGGGGCCCGCTGACCACTCCTGGCCGACCGCCTCGATGGCTTCACCGTACGATCCCGGGTCCCATCCGTCGATCAGGAAGAGGGCGTGGACGATGTCCGAGAGATCGTCGCCGAGGTCGTCGCAGCCCGGCCTTCCGGTCACCGCCCTTCTCCTGCGGAGCACTCCAGCGGCCGCACGCACGTCCTTGGCCCGCAGCACGTAGTCGGTTTTGACGCGGATGTCCCGAGGAGCGTCCGCGGCGGGACGCGGATGCTCGTCCTCCTGCTCGGTCTGGACGAACGGGCTTCCCCAGCCGGTCGCGTCGAAGACGGCGTCGGCGTACTCCCGGGCGGCCTCCGTCACGGCGTCCGCCGCGGGCACGACCTCGGCGGGATCGTCCGGGTCCTGCGCCAGAGCGAGCGCGTGGCGCTCGATCGCCGAGGTCAGGCGGTCGGCTGCGGCAAGGAACATCTGGGGGTTCGACGCGGCGGTCATCTTCGGTGCTGCTCCTCCAGGGAGCCGCCGGAGGCGGTGGGGACGCGTACGGCGAGCAGGGCGATGTCGTCCGAGTGGGCGGCGCCGGCGATCGTGTCGGCCAGGCGGTGCAGCAGCGCGGGCAGCGCGGCGCCGGTTGCCGCGGCCTCGGCCAGGATGCGGCGTGCCCGGTCGGTGCTCTCGTCCACGGGGCGGCCGCGGTGTTCGACGAGGCCGTCGGTGTAGAGCAGCAGCACGCTGCCCGGGGTCAGCAGGCGGCGGTGGGAGGTGCGCCGCCGGTCCGCGGGCAGGGTGGGGTGGATGAGCCGGTCGTGGGGGAGCAGCGCCCGCGCGGGCGCGCCGGGGACGGCGAGCAGGGGCGCGGGGTGCCCGGCGTTGGTCCACTCCAGCAGCCAGCAGCCTTCAGGACGCGGGGTGAGGTGGGCGTGCACGAGGGTGCCGCTGAGCGGAACCTCCAGGTCCGCGCTCGCGTGCTCCAGAGCGCGGACCGCCATGGCGGGGCTGCGGCCCCGGTGGTCGTGGTCCGCCTGGCGGAGCATGCTGCGGGCCTGTCCCATGAGGGCGGCGGCACGCGCGTTGTGCCCGGTGATGTCGCCCACGGTGACCGCGGCGGCCCCGGGGGCGCCGGCCGCGGCGGGCCCCAGGGGGTAGGCGTCGTACCAGTCGCCGCCGACCATGTCGTGGGAGGCGGCGGGCCGGTACAGGGCCGCCAGGTCCAGACCGGGCAGCACGGGCAGGTCGGTGAGCATGGCCTGCTGGAGCTGGCGCACCACGCTGACCCGCCCGTCGAGGAAGAGGGCGCGTTCGACGGCGCGGGCGGTGTAGTGGCCGAGCGCCATGAGCACGGCCTGTTCGGACACGTCGACCTCGTGGAGGGTGTCCCAGGCCACGACGAGGGCGCCCAGGGCGGGGCGGAGGGCGCCGGGCAGCGGCACGCAGACGGCCGTCCGCAGGCCCATGGCGTCGAACACGGCCACCGTGTCGGGGCTGTACCGCCTGATCAGCGTCTCCCGGTCGGGGATCACGATCAGGCGTCTCTCCCGAGCGGCCTGCGCGCTGGGCCAGTCCGCCGTGAGCGCGTACTCGGGGAACTTGCTTTCCAGTTCGACGGTCGGGGCGTGCGGGTCGACCGTCCGCCGCATCGCGCCGTCGTCGAGCAACGACAGCCCGACGTAGGCCGGTTCGAGATCTCCGCTGACCAGTTCGTTGACGCGCCGGCGCACCTCGTCCAGCCCAGTGGTGTCGGCCAGCACCTCGGCGGCGCGCAGCAGCAGTTGCGAACGGCCGAGCAGCGCCTGGAGTCGCCGTGGCTCCTCGGACGCCGACCCGGCCGCGTGCCGCGCCGGTTCCCCGTCGGCTACCCCGTCAGGGCGCCGGGCGAGCGCCGCCCGCTTCGCTCCTCCGGCGCGCTCGCGCAGCTCCGCGCTGTGGGCCGCCGCCAGATCGCTCAGATCCTGTACGTTCCGCTCGCTCCAGGTCCGAGGTTCACCGCCGAACGCGCCGACGGCGCCGAGCACTTCCCCCGACCGGCCGGTGAGCGGCACTCCGAGGAACGAGCCGGGACGGCGCCCGTCCGCCGCGGCGCTCTCACCGCTCGCCTCCGACCTCCAGGAGACGAGATCCGCCAGCGCCAGCGGCGCGCCGCTGCTCACCACCCGGCGGCACAACTCCCGTGCCAGGGACGTGTTCCGAAGAGGTCCAGGAGGCCAGATCCCGACCAGCTCGGGGCCGAGGGCATCGCCGTCGGGCATGACCGACACCAGCGCATGCGGCACGTCCAGCACGCGGGCAACCAAACGGGCGAACCGGTCCACTATCGCCTCCGGACGACACCGACGCGCCTATTCGGCCCCAGGAGACCACGCCAAGTCAACTGGCCTTCACCCGATCCAATGTCAGGTGACCGCCGCCCTGTTCGACCGGTCCCGGCTCGTGGCGCCCAGACCTCTAGTGCTCAGACTGGCACGCGGGGGGCTCCGCGTCGAGACGGCGACCGCGCCGGCGCCGCCGCCGCGGACCATAGGTCACCGCAGCGCCTGCTCCAGCGACAGCAGCGCGTTCTCCACGACCTCGGTCAGGGCCGGGTGAATCCACATCGGCCGGTGGGCCACGTCGTGGACGGTCAGCCCCATCGCCATGGCGAGGACCAGGGGCTGCACGAGCGTCGCCGCCTGCGGGCCGAACAGGTGCGCGCCCAGCAGCCGTCCGGTGGACCGGTCGGCGAGAACCTTGCAGAAGCCGCTGGTGTCCTCGAGCGCCCAGCCGTAGGCCACGTCCTGGTAGCGGTGCACCGCCACCGCGTACGCGACGTCCGCCTCGCGCGCCTCCTGCTCGGTGAGGCCGACCTGCGCGATCTGCGGGGAGGTGAACACGGCGGAGGGAACGGCCTCGTACGACATCTCGCGCGGCTCGCCGGGATGCAGCAGGTTGTGGGCGACGATCTCCGCCTCGCGATTGGCCACGTGCTTCAGCGGGACGCCGGTCGAGACGTCGCCCAGCGCCCACACGCCCTCGGCGCTGGTGCGGAGCTGCGCGTCGACGGTGATCAGGCCGTCGTCCCCGTAGGCGATCCCGGCCTTCTCCAGATCGAGGCGGTCGCTGTTGGGCCGACGGCCGACCGCCACCAGCAGGGCGTCCGCCGTCAGCACCGCGCCGTCGTCCAGCGTCAGCCGCAGATCGCCCGGAGCGCCCGCCACGCCCACCAGCTCGCGGCCCAGCCTCAGATCGTAATGAGGGCGCACGGCGTCGGCGTAGGCGTCGGAGACGTCCTGGTCCTGCTGGGCGAGCAGCCGCTCGCCCTGCTCGATCACGGTGATCTGGCTGCCTGCCGCGTGGAAGACGTGCGCGAGTTCGGCCGCGATGTAGCCGCCGCCGAGCACCGCCAGCCGCTCGGGGGGCCTGGCGATCCGCATCACGGTGTCGGACGTCTCGTACGGCAGCCCGGAGTCGGCGACGACGGGAGGGACCGCCGGCCGTCCGCCCGCCGCCACGACGACGCGGTCGGCGGAGATCTCCACGGGACCGGTCTCCGTCTGCACGGACAGCCGCCGCTCGCCGGTGAAGCGGGCCCGACCCCGGTACACGGTGACGGACTCCGCCGCGCGGCGGCCCTCCTCGCCTTCCGCCGCGACCGCGTCGAGACGGTCGAACACGCGCTTGTTGACGTCGCGCCACCGGATGCCGCCCAGTCGGGCGTCCACGTCGTGGCGTCCGGCGTCCGCGACCGCGTCGGCCGTGTCCGCGGTCGCGGCCAGCATCTTGCTCGGAATGCATCCCGCGTTGAGGCACGTCCCCCCGAAGGGGCCCTCGGAGACGATCGCGACGTCGAGGCGGGCGAATCGGTCGTCGATCAGCGCGTTGCCGGTGCCGGCGCCGATGATGACGAGGTCGTGATGGGGCATGAGGGGAGGCTATCCAACTTGCGCCCTTTCATGCCCATATGGGAAGGCTCTCACGGGAAGAGCGGGACGTCGGGCCGACCGGCCTCCTTGCGTGTGCCCCGCGTCTCACGGGACATGTCGTGCGGCCGTGCAACCGTGGCGTCCGGCGCCCCGCGGATGGCCGAGTTGTCTGCGAAGCGGTTGTGCGGGGACGATGGCCGGCATGTCATGGAACGGTGAAACGTCAGACTGGTCCCCAGTGGAGGTGCGATCCACGCGGAAGGGGCCGGTGTGGGTGGTCGCGCTGCGCGGCGACTTCGACCCCGAGGACCTGGACGCGGTGGAGGAGGCGACGGCCCAGGCCCTGGACTCGTTCGACGGGCCGGTGGTGTTCGATCTGGGCGCGTTGGGTTTCTGCGACTCCTCGCTGCTCAACCACCTGATCCGCATGGCGAACCAGCGGTCCGTCGCGCTGGTGGGCGTCGGTCGCCTGGTGCAGCGGCTGCTCGCCGTGACCGGTCTGGACGACTACTTCGCGCAGTACCCGGACCTGACGACCGCGCGCGAGGCCCTGACGCGGAACCCGAACCCGTTCGAGCAGGCATGAGCGGCCGGAATCCCCTGGGCGAGGCGCCGCAGGAGGAATCGGACCTCGTGCTCCAAGACGGGGGAAACGGGGAGCAGTCCGTGTTCACGGCCTGGTCTTCGGCCTGTTCGCCCGCCGACGCCCGGCGCCGGGCCGTGGAGTACCTCCGCGCGCATTGCCCGCAGGCCGATCTGGAGGCGGTGCAACTGGTGTTGAGCGAGTTGGTGACCAACGCCGTCCGGCACACCCCGGAAGGCGTCTGGTCGCTCGCCCTGCACATCGGCGAGAGCGCCCTCACGCTGGAAGTGAGCGACGCGAGCGCGTTCGTGCCGCAGCCGAGGGGCACGCTGCCGCTGGACGGGCGCGGCGGCCTGGGCCTGGGCATCGTCAAGAACCTCAGCGACCACGTCATCACGCAGCCCATGGAATCCGGAAAGAAGATCGTCGCCCAGTGGAGGCTCGCGCGCTGACCGGCCCGTGGCCCTTCCTGGCGGGCCCGAGGCGCACCCCTCCCGGCGTGCGGAACCGGTGCGGCAGGACAGCGCCGCACCAGGGTGGAAGCGAGCCGGAGGAGGCGCTTTTCCCGGGGAGGGTCGCGGCCGTCATGCCCGCGTGCGAGGCCCCCGCAGGTGAGCAAACCAGGTTGAGTGCCCATCCCGGGCTGTTTGACACGCGCTTTCCTCGCCCTTTTTCCCGGAGTTGTCGTCTTCGCCGAGGTGCGGTCATGATGGCGGGCATGTCCGCGCCGCAAGATCCCTCCCAGGCCGGTGTCATCAGTTCCCGCCGGTCGGGTCCGGTCTGGCTCGTCGAGTTGTCCGGCGACGTCGACATGGACTGCATCCAGGCGGTCGAGCGCGTCACCGCTGCTCTGGCGGCGCGGTCGGCCGACCCCATCGTGTTCGACGTCGGCGGCCTGGGCTTCGCCGATTCCACGCTGCTCAACCATCTGCTGCGCACCCGGCAGCACCGGCCGGTGGGCCTGGTGGGCGCCAATCCGTTCCTGCGGAGGGTCCTCGACGTCACCGGCACCTCGGGCGCTCTTCCGTCCTTCGACGACGTCGACGAAGCCGCGGCGGCGCTGGGCATGCCCACGTGCCCGCCGGGCGGCTGCTGAACCGGCCCGGGGGCTGCTGAACCGGGCCGTCCGCGGAGCCCGTCGCCGGTCGACGAAGGCGCGGTTGACGGAGGCGCGGTTGCCAGAGGCGCCGTCCGACGGACCGCCGAGCAGGTGACGGGCACGCCCCTCCGCGTACTTCTGTTCGAAGCGGTCTCACCGGCGTTTCCCGTAGGCGTGTCGCCGCAGCGGTGTCGATCATCGGGTGAGTGCGACCGTGCGAAGGAAGGCGTGCGGCCACTGGCGGGCGCCCTGACCCGGCGCCGCCGTGAACGACGACAAGGAGCCCTCGCCATGTCCGCCTCAGCACCGGCGTCCCCAGCGCGCGAACAGCCCTCCTGCTGGTCCTGTTCGGAGCGACCGGCGATCTGGCCACCCGTCTGCTCTTCCCCGCGCTGTTCGAGCTGTACGACCGAGAACTGCTCCCGCCCCGCTTCGCCGTCATCGGCTCCAGCCGGCATTCCCCCGGCGCCGACGAGGACTTCCGCCGCCGCGTCACGGAAGCGGTGCTGGCCTCCGCGCGCGGCGCCGACCCGGAGAAGGCGCGCCGCTTCGCCGAACGGACGCAGTTCGTCGCCGCGAGCGCCGAGGACGGAACCGACCTCGCGGCGGCCGTCGCGCGACGGCGCTCCGAACTCGGCGACGGATGCCGCACCTTCCTCTACCTGGCCCTGCCGCCCCGCCACCTGGCGGAGATGCTCCACATGGCCGAGCGCACCGGGCTCGCCGACCACGCGCACCTCATGGTCGAGAAACCGCTCGGCGAGGACGTGGACAGCGCACGCGCCCTCAACCGCCTGCTCGCCGCCACCGCGCCGGAAGAGCGCGTCCTGCGCGTGGACCACTTCCTCGCCAAGGAGCCGGTCCGCGACCTGCTCACCCTGCGCACCGAGAACGGCTGGCTCGCCGCGCTCTGGAACCGCCGCCGCATCGCCTGGGTCCAGATCGACGTGCCCGAGACGCTCGGCATCGAAGGCCGGGCGTCGTTCATGGAGGCCACCGGCGTCTTTCGCGACATGGTCCCCACGCACCTGGCGCAGGTGCTCGCGGCCGTCGCGATGGAACCTCCGGCGTCCGACGACGCGGAGGAGGAGCGCGCGGCGCGCCTGCGCCTGTTCCGGCGGACCCGCCCGTTCCAGCCCGACGAGACGGTGTTCGGGCAGTACGACGGCTACCGGGACGAGGAGGGCGTGGCCGACGACTCGGCGACGGAGACCTTCGCCGCGCTGCGCGTCTGGATCGACGACCCCCGCTGGGAGGGCGTGCCCTTCCTGCTGCGCACCGGCAAGGCGATGGGGTCGTCCGACGCACGCGTCACCGTCCGCTTCCGGCCCCCGGACGCCGGAGCGCGGGACACCGCGCCCACCGGCAGCGACCTGGTCGTGCACCTGGGTGCGGAGGACGGCGTACGCCTCGGCCTGCGCCTGGACCGCCCCGGCCCGCACAGGGAGGTCGTCGACGCCGAACTGCGGCTGGCCCGCGGGCCCTCGGCGTCCGGCACGCCCCTCAGCTCGTACGCGCGGGTCTTCCTGCACGCCCTGGACGGCGACCGTCGCCTGTTCACCACACCGGCCGAGGTCGAGCGGATCTGGGAGCTGGCCGCGCCCGTGCTCGACGCGCCGCCGCGTGCGCTGCCCTACGCGCGCGGCTCGTTCGGGCCGCGGGCCGCCGACGCCTTGGCCGCCGACGGCGGCTGGAGGACGCCCGCCTCCTGAACTGGGCGCCGTGGCCCCGGGGCCGTGACCCGGGCGCCGCGGGCCCAGGGTCGCGATCCGGTGGGCCGGGGCGCCGCTGGCGGTGCGCTCACGCGGCCGCGTCCTCGTACAGGCTGTCTACGGCGATGCTCGTCACGGTCGCTGACGGCCTTCCACAGATCATCCCGGGCTCGCCGCAGCACGTCGCCGCCGTCGACGGGGAGGGTGGGATCGGTCATGCGGTGTACCTGCCCGGAGTGCGTCCGTCCACGGCTGTCAGATGCGCGGTGCGGGGAGCGGTGATCGCCATGATGGCGATGTCGTCGTGCCGGTTGCCGTCGATCCAGTCGGCGACGACCATCTGGATCCGCTCGACGACGGCCTCGGCGGGCATCCCGGCGCACTCGCCCAGCGCCCTGCGCAGCCGGGCGTCGCCGAACAGGGCGTCGCCCAGCGGCCCGCCCTTGGCCTCGGTGACGCCGTCGGTGTACAGCAGACACGTCTCGCCCGGACGCAGTGTCTCCTCGGCGGTGCTCGACCTGATCTCCGGCAGCGCCCCGATCAGGGTTCCGGCGGTGGCCGCCTCCTCCACACTGCCGTCCTGCCGCACGATCAGCGGCGCGGGGTGCCCGGCGCTGGTCAGCCGCAGACGCGTAGCCCCGCCCCGCCGCCGCACCGAGGCCAGGACCACGGTGGCGAAGCGCGTGTGCCGGCTGTTGATCAAAGCCCCGTTCAGCAGGCTCAGCAGCCGCTGGTGGTCGCCGGCCAGCGGCAGCAGCGCCTGAAGCGTGTTGCGGATCTTGCCGGTCAGGACCGCCGCGTCCAGGCCCTTGCCGCTGACGTCACCGAGGACCGCCAGGGTCTCCTCGTCGTCGCCGGATCCGGGGTGGACGTCGTAGAAGTCGCCGCTGACGCGCTCGGCGTCCCTCGACGAGCGGTAGCCGCCGGCGAACTCCACTCCGCGCACCTGGTGGAGCACCGGGGGAAGCAACTCCGCCATGAGCGTCGCGGTGATCCCGGACTGCTCCTGGTACATCCGCGCGGCGGACAGCGCCGCCCCCGCGCGCGAGGCGAACACGCGGGCGAAGACCTCCTCGGAGGCGTCGAAGGCGGTCTGGCCGCCGCGCCGCAGCAGGATCAGCGCGCCGGCCGGAAGTCCGTGCCCCGGCAGCGGGGTGACCACCACCGAGCCGGCCGGGCCGGTGAAGTCGTCCGGGATCGCCCAGGCGGGCAGCGAGGACGGGTCGATCCACCGCGAGGGCACCGGCGGGAAGCCCTGGAGCGCCTCGGCCAGCCCGGGGACCATCGACGGGTCGATGTGCATCAGCCGACGGGTGGCCTGGCCGCCCGCGCTGGTGGCCAGAGGGTGGCGCTTGCCGGAGGCCGGAGCGACCAGGACGGCGGCGTCGGCCAGATGCTCGGCCGCCAGTTCGACCGCGATCTCCATGCACCGCTCGGCGTTCAGCGAGGCCAGCAGCCGACTGGACGCGTCCGCCAGGAACGCGGTCCGCTCCTGCTCGCTCCTCAGCGCCGCTTCGGCCAGCGTCCGATCGGTGTCGTCGACCAGCCACCACACCACGTCCCCGCCCGTCCCCCGCGTCGCGTGAGCTTCGAGCGTGTGCTCCCGGTACTGCCCGCGCGCCGTCTCCGCCGTCTCCGTCGCGTCTGCGGGGCCGCTGGCCGCGCGCCGGTGCGCCGCCGCCAGCCACTCGGGCGCCGCGTCCTCCAGCCGCGCCCCGGGCCTCGCCTCGGGGAACAGGGCCGCGGCCTGCGCGTTGACCTCCACGATCCTGCCCGCCGCGTCCGCGACCAACGCCGGATAGGGCGCTCGCATCCACGAGGCGCCCACTGACGCTGCCAGGCCCGGCGCCGAACGCGCCAAGCCGTCGAAACCCTTCATGATTCCCGGACCCGCCGCAGCAGGTCTGCCCACCTTCCCTGGGAAGACACGGTTTGTACCTTCTCGCACACCAGTCGGCCAATCAAGCCGTGGTCAAGGGTCCGGCTCCAGCCGTGGTCACGGGTCCGGCCCGGACCGTCCGCCGCGGGCCCCGCACGGCGGACGGGACGACGGGACTCCGCGGGCGGCGCCGACGATCACCTCTCGGCGGCCGTCGAACGGGCCTCGGCCGCGCGGGCGGCCCCCTCCTCGCGAGACCGGTCGCGCGCGTCCGGACCGATCCTGGCCGGGGCGGGAAAGGGGGATCCCCTCTCCGCCGCCGCGCGCCGGATGGCCCTGCGCTGCGCCGCCGTGGTGGCGCCCCAGATGCCCTCGTCCTCGCCGCGTTCGATCGCCCAGGTCCGGCAGGCGAGCAGGACGGGACACCGACGGCAGATGGAGCGGGCCAGAGCGGTTTCCGCGCCCGGGGCGACGGAGTCGGCGAGCGGAAAGAAGATGTCGGGGTCCTCTCCGACGCAAGCGGCCTGATCACGCCAGTCGGAAAGCGCCCGCTGAGGCTGGGACGAACTGGTCACGGCGACCTCCGCAGCGGCGGACCACGCAGGCCCGGTCGGCGACTGCGGCGAGCGCCGCCGCAGCCCCGGCAGAGGTCCATCCCATCGTAAAAGCCCCGCCGCCGTCCTCACCAGCCGTGGCCCGGGGTCCGACCCGGTCCGGCGCCCCTCGGCGGCGGCCCCGAACGGCGCCCTGATCCGGTGCGTTTGGTCATGGAATGTCTCGGGGACTCCCTTGGCTATGGGTGACTACAGCGACAGCATCATCGTGGACGTGCCGCCGGAGCGGCTCTTCACCTACCTGTCCGACGTGAAGCATCTCCCCTCCTATCTGCCGCGGCTGAAGTCCGCGCGCCCGGAAGGCGGCGACAAGGTCGAGGTGACCGCGCGCATCGATCCCCCCGACGCCCCGGAGCACGACGTGACGGGCGAGGCGTGGATTCACGTGCACCAGGACGACAGGATCCTGGAGTGGGGCGCGCCCGGCCCGCACGACTACCGGGGCGAGCTGCACGTGCAGGACGGTCAGAGCCCGGACACCTGCCGCCTGACCGTGGAGCTGCACACGGAGCACGCGGAAGGCGAGCACGTCGACGTCGGCCTCGAGGAAGCCCTCAGCGGCATCAAGCGCGCGGTGGAGACCCGCGAGAGCTGACCGCGGCGTCAGCGGACCGCACACACCGGGCGGCGGTCGGCCGGATTCTCGGAATCCGGCCGACCGCCGCTCTTTGCGCTCACCGCGACCTCTTCGTGCTCACCGCGACCTCTTCGCGTTCACCGCGACCGCTCGCCGGAGCGGCCGCGGTGAGCACGTGTGCGGGTCAGATCTCGCCGCGCCACGCGCCGGTCTCGGAGCCGCCGCGGGACTCGATGAAGTCCTTGAACCGCCTCAGATCGCCGTGCACCTGGCGCTTGACGAAACCGAGCTTGTCGCCGATGGTCTCGGTCATGCCTTCGGGGTCGTAGTCGAGCTGAAGCATGATCTTGGTGGTGTTGTCGTCGATGTAGTGGAACGTGACGACACCGGCCTGGCGTGCGTCGCCGCTGATGCTGGCCCAGGCGACCCGCTCGTCGGGGATCTGCTCGGTGATCTCCGCGTCGAACTCCCGTCCCACTCCGGCGACCTTCGTCGTCCAGTGGGTGAGAGTGTCGGAGCGCTGCTCGATGCGCTCGACGCCGTCCATGAACTGGGGGAAGTCCTCGAACTGGGTCCACTGGTTGTACGCGGCGTTCACGGGGACGTGGACCTCGATGGATTCTTCGACCTGCGACATGAGTCGGCACCTCGTCGTCTCTTGAGGGTGTTTCACTGACGGGTTCCAAGTCCGGGGCCGGCTAAGCGTGGATCCGCTTCCCGATCGACGACGCCGCCTGTGACACACCAGGGGCGTTACAGGAGCGGGGTCGGCTCGTCCTCGTCGCCCGCGAGCGCCGCCACGTACTGCCACAGCTCCTCGCGCGTCTCCGGGGCGTCCGCCTCGGCGCCCACGGCGTAGGTCGTGGGGCGGGGTCGGCGGTCGTGCCAGAACAGGCCGGTGCTGCGGACCGCTTCGGGAGCGGAGCCGAGCCACACGATGGTGTCGGCGCCTTCGGCGGAAGTGCGGATGATCGGGCGGCTCAGCGCCCGGAAGACGGGCATCCACTGGCGCACGCCCTTGGTGTCCGCCCAGCCGGGGTGCATCGAGTGGACGTGGACGCCGCGATCGCGCAGGCGGTCGGCCCACTGCTCGGTGAGGACGACCTGGGCGCGTTTGGTCCGGGCGTAGATCTTCTTCGGGCTGTAGGAGGTCTGCCGGGACTCCGGGTCCCCGGCCGGGAGCTGCTGGCCGTACTGGCCGCCGGAGGTGACGTTGACGACCAGCGAGGGGGCGCTGCGCTCCAGGAGGGGCGTCAGCTCCTCGATCAGCACCCAGGGGGCGAGCACGTGGGTGGCGAAGGTGAGTTCCACGCCGTCCGCGCTCTCCTCCCGCTCGTCGGGCATCACGCCGGCGTTGTTGACCAGGACGTCGAGCCGCTCCTCCTGCCGCCGGAAGCGGTCGGCGAACTCCCGCAGGGCGGTCAGACTGCTGACGTCGCACACCACGGGCCGTACGTCGGCGGTGGCGCCCGCGCGTTCCCGGGTCAGGGTGGCGGCCTCCTCCGCGCGGTGCTCGGTGCGGCCGAGGACCCGGACCGAGGCTCCCAGCCGCGCGAAGCCGACCGCGGCGGCCAGCCCGATCCCGGAGCCGGCGCCGGTGACGAGGACGACCTTGCCGTCCATGCGCTGGGGTCCGGCGGGCCAGCCCGGCAGGAGGCGGCGCACGAACAGTCCCGGCCAGCCGTAGCCCAGGACGATCGAGCGGTCCAGCACGGTATCGATGACAGACGACACACTCATGCCGGACGAAGTATCCACGCTGCCGCCCGCCACACCCCGGCCGCGCACAATGGCCCTTCGGCTCGGCACCCGCGTCGCGGCCTCTGCCGTCACGGCGTCCGCCGGTCTCCCGGGCCGTCCCCGACGAGACCGCCGCACCGAGCGGTCCTCAGAGGCGGGCATTTTGGCGCGAAGCGTTCTGTGGTACCCGGCAGTCGACGCCGCACGTCGTGGGGTCGTCGAACCCACGGCAGGGCGGCGGATCTGGTGCTCTGCCAGCGGAACCGCACAGGAAGGCGGTGCCATGCACGCTCAGCTCGGTGATCGGCTGGTCGTCGAAAGCCCGGTCGCGGGATCCGTCCGGCGCGACGGCGAGATCATCGGCCTTCACCACGACGACGGAACCCCTCCGTACGACGTGCGCTGGTCGGACACCGGCGAGATCACCTTGGTGTTCCCCGGACCGGACGCCCGCGTACGCCACCCCGGCGACGAGGCGCCGCCCACCGCCGCGGCGGCCGAACCCCTTGCGGCCGGCGCCGACTCGCGCGCCGCCGACGCCGCGACGCAGCCCGACGACCTCGGGCGGCGCGTCAGCGCCCTGCGCCGCCGCAGAGGGCTCAGCCTCGGCGAGACGGCTCGACGCGCCCGGATGTCGCCGCAGTACCTGGCCTGTCTGGAGGCGCGGCCGTCCGACCCGAGCCTGGGGACCCTGCTGCGCCTGGCCGACGCCCTCGGCACGACCCTCGACAGGCTCCGCGGCGCCGGCGCCGGACCGCCTCCCGGACCCGGGCGCGAACTGCTTCACCCGCATCTGCGGGATCTGGGCCCCGAGGCGTGCAGGGCGGCGCTGTCCACCCGTGACGTCGGCCGCGTGGCGCTCAACACGGCGGACGGTCCCGCGGTGTTCGCGGTCGAGTACGACATGCTGGACGACGCCGTCGTCTTCCGCACCGCGACCGACAGCGGCCCGGCCGCGGCCGTCGGCGCGGAGGTCGCCTTCGAGGTCGACCACGTCGACGAGGAGATGAGCCGGGGCTGGAGCGTGCTCGCCGTCGGCCGGGCCGAGGCGGTCACCGATCCCGAGACGCGGCGTCTGCTGGACGAACGCTTCCACTCCGCGCCCAGCGCGGGCGACCCGCACACGCTGTGGGTGAGGATCCGCCCGGTACGGCTGACGGGGCGCCGCATCATGCCCGCCGGGCTGTGAGGAACCGCGGGAGTCACGGGGGCGGCGGATCACCCGTCAAGGGTGAGCCGCAAGCCCCCGACGTGCGCCAGCGTGGCCGACGTGCGCCAGCGTGGCCGACGTGCGCCAGCGTGGCCGACGGGCCGACGCCCCTCACCGGCGCTCCGGGCGCTGACCGGCCCGCCGCCCGCTCGCGCCTGCGCGAGCGGGCGCGTCCCGCGGCCGATTCCGCGCCCCCCCCGACATCGCCAGGAGGAGCCATGACCGAGTCGCCTGGTCCGTCAGCACACGGCGGTCCGGAACCGGAGCCCGCCGGAAACGCTCGCCGCGCCCCTGGCATCCCCGGCGCCCACAGCGCCTCCGGGACCGGTGACGACCCCGCCGACCTGCTGGGACGGCTCGGCGACTCCTGGACCTGGATCCTGACCTCGGCGCTGGCGACCCTGGTCCCGGGGATCATCGTGCTGGTCTGGCCGCACGAGACCCTGAACGTCCTGGCGGTCGTCGTCGGGCTGTACCTGCTGGCAGCGGGCGCGCTGCGGTTCGTCGCCGCCTTCTCCCGGGCCGGGCACGGCGAACGGCTGGCGCCGCTGCTCGTCTCGGCGCTGTCCGTCCTCGCCGGAGTGCTGTGTCTGCGGCACCCGTTGCAGACCGTCGCCGCGCTCTCCGTGATCGTCGGCGCCGTCTGGCTGGTGTCCGGCATGCTGACCGCCTACACGGCCCTCGCCTTCCGAGAGCTGCCCCGGCGCGGCTTCGTCCTCGGAGCGGCGGCGCTCGGCGTCGTCGCCGGAATCGTGGTGCTCGCGCTGCCCGCGCGGTCGGCTCTCGTCCTGACCCGGCTGCTCGGCCTGTGGCTCGTCCTGCTCGGCCTGGCGGAGACGGGCCTCGCCCTCGCACGGCGGTCCACGCTGCGCGCGGGGCGCCCCGGACGGCCGCACGGCACGCCCTCCGCCGCGCGCTGAGCCGCGTACCGCCGGACGCGCAGCGCGGGCCGCTGCGCACGCCGTCCGCGTATGCCGTCCGCCGCCCGGCAGGCTCACCCGCCCCGGGTGAGGCCGCCCCCCCGCCGCCGTGCGCACGCTGAGACCGGCACAGACCGGCCTGCCCGGCGCGGGCCCGGAACGGAGGAGAGACATGAGCGCCCAGACGTATCTCGCCTACGACTATCCGCTGCTGAGCGCCTTCTGGACGATGCTGTGGTTCTTCCTGTGGGTGATGTGGTTCGTCCTGCTCTTCCGGGTCGTCCTCGACGTCTTCCGCGACGAGGAGACGAGCGGCTGGGCCAAGGCCGGCTGGCTGGTGTTCTGCATCGTGCTGCCGTTCGTCGGCGTGCTGGCCTACGTCATCGCCCGCGGCCGCGGCATGAGCCGCCGAGAGACGGCCCAGGCCCGAGCGCACCAGAAGGCCGTCGACGACTACATCCGCCAGACGGCGGGCGGCCGCGGCGCCGGCGGCGTCGACGCACTCGCCCGGCTGTCCGAGCTGCGCTCTCGCGGTGACATCACGGACGCGGAGTTCGCGCGCGCCAAGGAGATGGTCCTGAACGGGGACGCTCCCGCCGGGCAGGTCACGTCCGCCACCGCCGTGCCGGACGCTCCCGTCGGCTCCGCCCCCGGCCCCCGCTGAGCGCGTCCGCCGGCCACGCTCCCGCACCCGACCTCGCCCGAGACGAAACGAGGCAGAAGATGACGACGACCCGTACCACCGCCCCCGCGCACACCGCGAAGCAGGCCTGGGCCACCGGGCTGACCGCCTTCGCCGCCGTCATGCTGATGATCGCCGGAGTGCTCGACGTCTTCCGCGGCATCATGGGCATCGCGGCGGACGACGTGTTCGTGTCGACGCCGAGGTATGTCTTCCGGTTCAACCTCACCGGCTGGGGCTGGATTCACCTGATCCTCGGCGTGCTCGCTGTGATCGTCAGCCTCGGGCTGTTCCAGACGGCGATGTGGGCCCGCGTCACGGGCGTGGCCATCGCGGCCTTCCTCATCCTGGCGAACTTCCTGTCGCTGCCGTACTCGCCGATCTGGTCGGTGGTGACGATCGCCATCTCCGGGTTCATCATCTGGGCCCTGTGCGTGGCCCGGCGCCCCGAGGGCGCCGACGCCGCCACGACCCGTCCGCCCGCACCCTGACCCTCTCTCCGCGCGAGCCGACGCGGCCGGAGGCGTCCACACCCGCCTCCGGCCGCGTCAGCGCGTCCCACGTGTGGCCGCGTGCGATCAGTGACCGCCGGGGCCGCCGCTGCCGAACGAACCGCTGCTGCCCTCGTCCCAGCGGGGACGGGCCTGCGAGGGGCTGGTACGGGACCCCAGGTTGCCGTGCGCGTTCAGGTCGTGCGGCCGCAGACGGTCGCCGTCGGTCGGCACCTCGTCGGGCTCGCGCCGCTCCAGCACGTCGCCGACCGGGCCTGACTCCGGCAGACGGGGCTGCTCCTCCGGCCGCGGCGGCGCGGACTCCCGGCGGCGGATGCGCGAGCCCAGCCAGAAGGCGCCGATCAGCAGCGCCACGAGGAGCAAGCCGAGGACGAACGGCCAGACGCCGATCGCGGCTCCCTTGGCAGCGGCGACGTCCGGCGAAGACAAAACGGTGCGTGATGCGATCATCATGGACCGTGAGTACCCCCGGGCGCCGCGATGAACCCGCCGAGCGCCGAGCCTGCGCGCGCGGTGCGGCGCGCCCCCGCTCAACCGGACCGCGCCTGCCGGGTCTTCGCGCGGTTGGCCTTGCGGATCTCCGCGAGCAGCTCGCTTTTCGACATCTGCGAGCGGCCCGCGACGCCGAGCCGCCTCGCGATGCCGTACAGGTGCTCCTTGGACGCCTTGTCGTCGACGCCCTCGCCGCTGCGCCCGCCCTGGTCGCGGGGGTGCGCCGCCAGCGGGTCGGAGGGCCCCATGCGGCCGCCCTCCTTCCGCTCCCAGTGATCGCCTGCCTTCTCGAACTTGTGCTTGAGCGCGCCGTACGCCACCCGGTGCGCGCGCTCGCCCTCGCCGTACTGCTCCACCGCCGAGTCGTGGGCCTTGATCCAGGTGCGCTGGGCGTCCTGCGCGGAGCGCTCGAGCGTCGACGGCAGCTCCTGTCGTCCGGGCACGTGCCCCACCTCCGTCGCGCGTCGCCCCGTGGGCCGACGAGTGCCCGGCGCGGCGAGGGGAAAACGGCCGCGGCCCTTGGGAGCGCTGGGTTTGGCGGGTGTGGACACCGGCTACCCGATCGAGGTGACTACGACATCATCGACGGCTTCGCAACAGGAGCTCATCCAGTTCCTGGAGGATCGATTCGCCTGTGCGCAGGCGTGTACGGAGTGCGCGCGGGCCGCCGCCCTGCGCGCGAGCCTGGTGGATCCCGGCGGGAGCGAGGAGCAGGAGCTGCTGCGCCGCAGAGGGATCATGTGCGCCGAGGTCTGCGACGCGACGTGCCGGATGCTCTCGGAGCAGAACAGCCAGGACGAGGCCGCGCTCCGCGTCCAGCTCGAATGGTGCGTCAGCGTGTGCCTGGACAGCGCGCACGTCTTCGACCGCCATCCCGGCGCCGAGCAGACCGCGGACGCCTGCCGCACCTGCGCCAAGGCGTGCCAGGAGTTCATCGCGATCCTGCGATGACGGCCGCGGGGACGGGCGCGGGGACGGGCGCCGTAGGGCGCACGCCCGGAGACCCCTGGCCCCTGTGGATCACTCCGTGCTACCAAGAGCCATGAGCGCACACGAGGCACGAGGCACCTACGACGTCGTGATCGTCGGCGGCGGGCACAACGGTCTGGTCGCCGCCGCCTATCTCGCTCGGGCCGGCCGCTCGGTGCTGGTCCTCGAGCGGCTGGGGCACACCGGCGGCGCGGCCGTCTCCACCCGCCCGTTCACCGGGGTCGACGCCCGGCTGTCCCGGTACTCGTACCTGGTCAGCCTGCTGCCCGCGAAGATCGTGCGGGACCTGGGCCTGACCGTGCGGCTGCGCTCGCGCTCCATCTCCTCGTACACGCCCGTCGAGCGGGACGGGCGGCCCACCGGGCTGCTCGTGGGAGGCGGCGCGGAGCGCACCCGGGCGGCCTTCGCCCGGCTGACCGGTTCGGACCGCGAATGGACCGCCTGGCAGCGCTTCTACGACATGACCGGCCGCGTCGCCCGGCACGTCTTCCCCACGCTCACCGAACCGCTGCCCGACCGGGAGGAGCTGCGTCGGCGCGTCGGCGACGCGGACGCCTGGCGCATGCTCTTCGAGGAGCCGATCGGCGCCGCCGTCGAGGACTTCTTCGACGACGACCTGGTGCGCGGCGTGGTCCTCACCGACGCCCTCATCGGCACCTTCGCCGACGCCCACGACTCGTCCCTGGCGCAGAACCGCTGCTTTCTCTACCACGTGATCGGCGGCGGCACCGGCGCCTGGGACGTCCCGGTCGGCGGCATGGGCGCCCTGACCGACGCGCTCGCGGACGCCGCGCGGTCCGCGGGCGCGGTCCTCGCCACCGGGCACGAGGCGGTGAGCGTCGCCGCCGACGGCCGGAGCGCCGAGGTCGCCTACCGGACCCGGGACGGCGAGGGCGCCGTGGGCGCCCGGCACGTCCTGGTGAACGCCTCCCCGCAGGCCCTCGCCGCGCTGCTGGGGGAGGCGCCGCCGGCGCCCGCCGAGGGCGCCCAGCTCAAGGTCAACATGCTGCTCAAGCGGCTTCCCAGGCTGCGCGACTCCTCCGTCGACCCGCGCGAGGCCTTCGCCGGCACCTTCCACATCGCCGAGGGCTACCGGCAGCTCGCCGCCGCGCACGCCCAGGCCGCGGCGGGCGAGCTGCCCGCCGCGCCGCCGTCGGAGATCTACTGCCACTCCCTGACCGACCCCAGCATCCTCGGCCCCGGCCTCGCCGAGCGCGGCTGGCAGACGCTCACCCTGTTCGGCCTGCACACCCCCGCCCGGCTCTTCACCCGTGACAACGACGCCGTCCGCGACGAACTGCTGAAGTCGACCCTCGCCCAGCTCGACGCCCACCTCGCCGAACCGCTCGCCGACTGCCTGGCCGCCGACGCCGACGGCCGGCCCTGCATCGAGGCCAAGACCCCCCTGGACCTCGAGCGCGACCTGCGGCTGCCCGGCGGGAACATCTTCCACCGGGCGCTGAGCTGGCCCTACGCCCAGCCGGGCGCCGGACGCTGGGGCGTGGAGACCCGGCTCGGCAACGTGCTGCTGTGCGGCGCGGGCGCGGTGCGCGGCGGCGGAGTCAGCGGGGTGCCCGGCCACAACGCGGCCATGGCGGTGCTGGAGGGGGATTAGGGGGATTAGGGAGACTAAGGGGCGCAGGGGGAGCAGGGGGCGGAGGGGCGCACGGGAAAAGGGGGGTGAACGGGACAGTTCGGCCGCATGTCCTTCCCGTGACGGGGCACCCCGAAGGTGCGGAATGTCCGCAGTACGCCGTACGTCCCGGCCGCCTCGCGGCGGCCGCACCCCCACGGGAGGCTCCCATGGCCGATCTCAGCCCGATCGACCTCCAGAAGGCCCTCAGCGGCACGGACTACCCCACGGACCGCAAGCACCTGGTGGACCGCGCCCGCGAGAACCACGCGGACGACAAGATCGTCAAGCGTCTGCACGGCCTGAAGCAGGACCACTTCGACGGCCCCAACGAGGTGCAGAAGGCCGTCTTCAACGAGTGACGGCGACATGAACGAGTGACGGCGTGACGGAGGGGAGGCCCGCAGCGGCCTCCCCTCTGGCGCGACCGCGGCTCCGCCCGCGGAGCGGACCGCCGCCGTGGCCGCGGTCCGCTCCGCGGGGGCAGGCGCGTCGCGGGCACGCGCCGGGTCCGCACGCTTGACCTCCCCCGCGGCCCAGCCGAGGATCGGGTCCCATGACGGGACACGGCAGCACGGTGGACGACGTCCTGCGGCGCAGCGCCCGGCGCACGCCCGCGCGGACCGCCGTCGAGTACGGCGCACGCGCCTGGACCTACGCCGAACTCGACGACGCCGTCTCCCGCGCGGCGGCCCTCCTGCGCGCGCGGGGCCTCGCCCCCGGAGACCGCGTAGGCGCCTACGGGCACAACTCCGACGCCTATCTCATCGCGTTCCTCGCCTGCGCCCGCGCCGGCCTGGTGCACGTGCCGGTGAACCAGCACCTCACCGGGGACGACCTCGCCTACGTCGTCGGCCAGTCCGGCTGTGCGCTCGTGCTCGCCGACCCGGACCTCGCCGGTCGACTGCCGGGCGACGCCGTCTCGTTGCCGCTGCGCGACGCCGACGACTCGCTGCTCGCCCGGCTGCCGTCCACGGCGCCCTACGACGGTCCCGAGCCGGACGGCGCGGATCTGGCGCAACTGCTGTACACCTCGGGCACCACCGCCCTGCCCAAGGGCGCGATGATGACCCACCGGGCGCTGGTCCACGAGTACATGAGCGCGATCGCCGCGCTGAACCTGAGCGCGGGGGACCGCCCGGTGCACGCGCTGCCGCTGTACCACTCGGCGCAGATGCACGTGTTCCTGCTGCCTTACCTCGCCGTCGGCGCGACGAACGTCATCCTGGACGCCCCCGACGGCGACCGCCTCCTGGACCTGATCGAGGCCGGACGCGCCGACAGCCTGTTCGCTCCGCCCACGGTGTGGATCGCTTTGGCCGACCGCCCGGACTTCGCCGCGCGGGACCTCGGCGGGCTGCGCAAGGCGTACTACGGCGCCTCGGTCATGCCGTCGCCCGTGCTGGAGCGGCTGCGCGCCCGGCTGCCCGGACTCGCCTTCTACAACTGCTTCGGCCAGAGCGAGATCGGCCCGCTCGCCATGGTGCTGGGACCGGACGAGCACAAGGGCCGGATGGACTCCTGCGGGCGGCCGGTGCTGTTCGTGGACGCCCGGGTGGTCGGCGAGGACGGTCAGGACGTCCCCGACGGCGCCTGCGGCGAGATCGTCTACCGCTCCCCGCAGTTGTGCGAGGGCTACTGGGACAAGCCCGAGGAGACCGCCGAGGCGTTCCGCGACGGCTGGTTCCGCTCCGGGGACCTCGCCGTGCGCGACCCGCAGGGGTACCACACGATCGTCGACCGCGTGAAGGACGTCATCAACTCCGGTGGCGTGCTGGTCGCCTCGCGCCAGGTGGAGGACGCGCTCTACGCGCATCCCGAGGTGGCGGAGGCGGCCGTGGTCGGCCTGCCCGACGAACGGTGGATCGAAGCCGTCACGGCGTTCGTCGTGCCGCGCTCAGAGGTCGCCGAGGCCGAGCTGATCGCCCACGTCCGGCAGCGCCTGGCCCCCTTCAAGGCGCCCAAGCGGGTGGTCTTCGTGGAGGCGCTGCCGCGCAACGCCAGCGGCAAGATCCTGAAACGGGAGCTGCGGGACCGGTGACCCGGCCCGCCCCGGCGGTCCGGCGCCCCGTCAGGACCGCAGGTCCACGATCCGCCTGATCTTGCCCACCGACCGCTCCAGCGACTCCGGTGCGACGATCTCCACCGCCACCGACACTCCGATACCGTCCTTGACCGCGGCGGCGATGGACCGCGCGGCGGCCTCCCGGACCTCGGGGCCGGCGCCCGGACGGGCCTCGGCGAGGACGGTGAGCGCGTCGAGGCGGTCCACGCGGGTCAGCCGGAGCTGGAAGTGCGGCGCCACGCCCGGGGTGCGCAGGACGATCTCCTCGATCTGGGTGGGGAAGAGGTTCACCCCGCGCAGGATCACCATGTCGTCGCTGCGGCCGGTGATCTTCCCCATCCTGCGGAACACCCGCGCCGTGCCCGGCAGCAGCCTGGTCAGGTCCCGGGTGCGGTAACGGACCACCGGCATCGCCTCCTTGGTGAGCGAGGTGAACACCAGCTCGCCCTCCTCGCCCTCCGGCAGCACCTCGCCGGTGAGCGGATCGACGATCTCCGGGTAGAAGTGGTCCTCCCAGACGTGCAGGCCGTCCTTGGTCTCCACGCACTCCTGCGCCACTCCGGGGCCCATCACCTCCGACAGCCCGTAGACGTCGACCGCGTCGATCCCGAACCGCTCCTCGATCTCCTGCCGCATCCGCTCGGTCCACGGCTCCGCCCCGAACACGCCGACCCGCAGCGAGGTGGAGCGCGGATCGACGCCCTGGCGCTCGAACTCGTCGAGCAGCGCGAGCATGTACGACGGCGTGACCATGATGACCCGGGGCTTCAGGTCCTGGATCAGCCGCACCTGACGTGCCGTCATGCCGCCCGAGGCGGGCACCACCGTGCAGCCGAGCCGTTCGGCGCCGTAGTGGGCGCCGAGGCCGCCGGTGAACAGCCCGTAGCCGTAGGCGACGTGCACGACGTCGCCGGGCCGGGCGCCCGCCGCGCGCAGCGAGCGGGCCACGACGTCCGCCCACACCGACAGGTCGCCGTCGGTGTAGCCGACGACGGTGGGGCGGCCGGTGGTGCCGCTGGAGGCGTGGATGCGGCGGACCTCCTCGCGCGGCACCGCGAGCATCCCGTACGGGTAGTGCTCGCGCAGGTCCGCCTTGCCGGTGAACGGGAAGCGGGCGAGGTCGGCGAGCGAGCGGCAGTCGTCGGGGCGCACTCCCGCCTTGTCGAAGGACTCCCGGTAGAAGGGCACGCGGTCGTAGACGCGCCGCAGGGTGGAGCGCAGCCGCTCCAGTTGCAGCGCTCGCAGGCTCTGAGCGTCCAGCCGTTCCCCCGCGTCGAGCAGCTCCGTCGCCTCCGCCACCGGGACCCTCCCTTGCCTCGCGCACACGTTCAGTGGACCACGGCCGACCGATCATTCGGTCGTGTGGCTGCGCTCAGTTATGCAGGCGGACCGGCCGGGGGCAAGACCCGGCGGGGAATTTCCTGGCCGGCCGCCCGTCCGCGCGGCCCGCCGGCGCCGCGGCTCGTACGGGAGGAGGGGCCCGCGCCGATCGCGCCCGGCCGCGAAGGTCCCTCTAACGTGGCCTGTCGGCGCTCCCGCGCGCTCGCTAGGCTGGCCCGCGGACGACGGAATCGGGAGGAGCACGGACGTGGCCGAGAGTACTGTCCAGCAGCACCCCCTCGCGGGCTGGGACAAGCCGGAACTCGATCTCAGCGAGGCCGAGTGGCAGTCCAGCAGCCGGGGCCGGGGGGATGTCCAGATCGCCTTCGTCGAGGGATTCATCGCGATGCGCAACAGCGGCCGTCCGGAGAGTCCCTCCCTCATCTTCACCCCCGACGAGTGGGGAGCCTTCGTCTCGGGGGCGCGGGAGGGAGAGTTCGACCTGACCTGACGGCGCTCGACCCGACCTGAGAGGCGCCCGGCGGACGCCGTCGCGGGGGCGGGCGGGCTGCGCGGAAGCCCCCGGTCGGAGTCCGCCCGCAGGACGGGAGGCGGGTCGGGGCACGTACCATGGCGGCATGTCGTTCCTCCGTCGCCGCAGCGCCACTCCCGCCGGGCCCGACTTCGACGTCCTGGCCATGGATCCGGGCGACTGGCCCGGCAACCTCGGCGCCGGGCTGCTGCCCGCGCCCGACGGCACCTGCCAGGGCGTCTTCCTGCGCTACGACCTCTTCGGCGGCCGCGGCACCGCGATGGTCATCGGGAACCTGCCCGAGGGCTCCCCGGCCCGCGACGTCGCCGAGGGCGAGATCCCCTTCGAGGCCGCCCAACTGCTGCTGGCCCTGGAGAACGACGAGGAGGTCATCGTCGTCGGCACCGAGGACATGCCGGTGCTCCAGGGCGACAACCTGATGATCGTGCGCCGGCTGAAACTCTCCGAGAGCCGGATCTCCTGCGTGCAGTTCGACCGGAGCGACGGCGTCCTGGTGACCATCGCCGCCTGGGACCGCCCGATCACCGACGACCTGTACGCCCTGCTCAAGCCGCTGCCCGCCCAGCTCTTCCAGCAGGGCTGACCGCCCGGCAGGCGCGACGGAGCCGCCCCGCAGGCGCGACGGAGGGCCGACCCCCAGGGGAGCCGGCCCTCTCGCACGTCGCCTGCCGCTATCGGTCCGACGGCCGCACCGTGACGTCCGCGGCCCGCACGAACTCCACCCGGTGGCCGAACTGGATCTCGTAGTACAGATCCTTGCCCTTCACCACGCGGTGTGAGTCGGTGGTGAAGGTGACCGAGTAGAAGTACTCGCCGCGCACCATGTCCCCGATCGCGTACCTCTGGCCCGCGAGCAGCTTGTACGGCTGCGGCGTGACCGCCTGCACCGGCACGTCCGCCGGGTACGCCTCCTTCTCCGGGTAGGCCCGCCCGTACACCGGCACGCTGTCCGCACCGGCCTTCGGCGTCACCACCAGGCCGATCGCGTTCACCGCCGTCGGCTTCCGGGCCGGGTTCTGGAACCACGCCTTCTGGCCCAGGTACCAGATCGCCGTCCAGTCGCCCTGCCGGCCGGCGACCGCGTACTGCTGTCCGGTCTCCGCCCGGGAGGCCACGTCGTTCACGTCCGTCGTGGAGGCGTCGCCGCTCGGCCGCAGACCGATGTCCTTGATCAGGGCTGAGGACGTGTCGGGCTGCGAGTACAGCCGGACCTCGCTGGACCCGTGCGGGTCGCACGGCTGTCCGGACGCGGTGCAGCCCGTGTACTGCGGACGGTTCGACGCGTAGTCCGGGCGGATCGTCACCAGGCCGCCGTCCCGGCCGGCGGTCGCCCGGAACGGACGGCCCAGCAGCTCGAAGTAGTGCCGCCAGTCCCAGTACGGGCCCGGGTCGGTGTGCATGCCGGGGATGGTCGAGGGGGTCGGGCCCGGCACCGTGTCGTGGCCGAGGATGTGCTGCCGGTCCAGCGGGATGCCGTACTTGTCGGCCAGGTAGCGCACCAGCCGGGCCGAGGAGCGGTACATCGCCTCCGTGTACCAGGCGTCCGGCTCGGCGAGGAAGCCCTCGTGCTCCAGGCCGATCGACTTGGCGTTGACGTACCAGTTGCCCGCGTGCCAGGCCACGTCCTTGGCCTTCACATGCTGGGCGATGTGCCCGTCGGTGGAGCGCACCGTGTAGTTCCAGGACACGTAGGTCGGGTCCTGGATCAGGTTGATGACGCCCTCCCAGGCGCCCTCGGTGTCGTGGATGACGATGTAGCGGATGCCCTGCGACGCCGGACGGTCGCCCAGGTCGTGGTTGCCGTAGTCGTCCGTCCCGAACTGCTCGTACGGCGCCGGGATCCACTCGCACGACACGGAGGACGGGCACTCCGTGCCGTCCGCGGAGTCCTTGCGCAGCCCGGTCCGCGCCATCTGGCCGACGGCGGGCGCGAGCCGCGGCCGGGCGGTCAGCACCACCCGCTGCCCAGCGTCCGTGGTGCGCCGCTCGCCGGAGCGGATCGCCCCGTACACGTCGTTCGCGTACGCCGCCGCCGTCGCGGTGTCGTCGGCGCCGGAGAACGCGGCCACCGCCCCGTACCAGGCGGCCGGGTCCCCGCTCAGCGGCTCGCCGAGCTTCTTCTGGGAGGCCGCCAGCAGCGCCGCGCCGCCCGCCACGTTGGCGGCCGGGTCGTCGCGCAGTCGCTCGGCGGGGATGCCGGTCAGCCCGGCCGCCTTGGGCAGGGTCTTCAGCCGGTCGGGCAGCGCGGACTCGGCGGGCGCCGCCGCGGCCGGGCGCCGGAGGGGCCGGGCCCCGTCGCCGCGCGGGTCGTCCTGGCCCTCGTCACGGTGGGGCGCCCGAGCCAGGGCGGTGCGCGCGTCGGTGAGGTGCATCGGGCCGTAGCCGCCGGTGACGCTCGGGGCGCCGCCGTGCCCGTCCCAGCGCGACTGGAGATAGGAGACGCCCAGCAGCACGCTGAGCGGCACGTGGTACGCGGCGGCGGCGTCGGTGAACGCCCGCTGCAACCGGCCGGTGTCGTCGGCGGCGCCCGCGGGCGGCGCGGCGCCCAGCAGGGGCAGCAGCAGCGCCGCGGAGGCGAGTGCCCCCGCCGCCGTGCGCGTGCCTCTGCGGCCCAGCGCGGTTCTCGGATGGGTGACGGGTCCTCGCAAAGCTGCCTCCTGGGGCACTCGGGCGTGACGAGGTGCGGGGCCGGCGTGGATCAGTGGTACCGGCTTGCCGACGATCCGTCAATCATCCGCACTGGGAGACGATTTCCCCGGTCATGCGACGTCACGGCGAGTTTCGCGACGGCGGCGGCGGGGCCTGCGGGGCGTCAGTGGAGTACACCACTGGCCGCGGACCGCGGCGCCTGGCACGGGCGCCGCGCGCCCTGCCGGACGCCGCCGTCAGCGGGTCCCGACCGCCGCGCGCACGGCCTTGCGCGCCATCTGGCAGTCGTCGTGCAGCCGTCGCAGCAGCAGCCGCTGCTCCTCCCCGGACGGCATGCCGCCCGGCTGGGACGCACTGGGCGCCGCCTCGTGCATCGAGCGCTGCACGGCCGTCTCGCAGGTACGGATCTCACGGGTCAGCACCAGCATCAGGTTCACCAGGAAGGCGTCCCGGGACGCGGGACCCGCCGCCTGAGCGAGCTGGCTGATGTGCCGCCGCGCCGCCGGCGCGTCGCCGAGGACCGACCACAGCGTGGCCAGGTCGTAGCCCGGCAGGTACCAGCCTGCGTGCTCCCAGTCCACCAGCACCGGGCCCGCCGGCGACAGCAGCACGTTCGCCAGCAGCGCGTCGCCGTGGCAGAACTGCCCCATGCCCTGCCGTCCCGCCGCGTGCGCGATGCCGTGCAGCAGCTTCTGGAGGTCGCCCAGGTCGCGGTCGGTGAGCAGCCCCAGCTCGTGGCAGCGGGCGATGCGGGCCGCGTAGTCCAGCGGCGCGTCGAAGGTGCCCGCCGGGGGACGCCAGTCGTTCAGCCGGCGGATCGCGCTCAGCGCCGCCGCGACGTCGGCCCGTGGCGGCGCCTCCGCCGGATGCCGCTGGAGGGCTGCCACCCGGCCCGGCATGCGCTCGATCACCAGGGTGCAGTTGTCCGGATCCGCTGCGATCAGCCGGGGCACACGGACCGGGGGCCGGTGCCGGACGAACGAGCGGTATGCCGCTATTTCGTGCCGGTAACGCTCGGCCCACGCGGGCGAGTGGTCCAATAAGCACTTGGCGACGGCGGTGCTGCGCCCGGTCGTGCCGACCAGCAGCACGGAGCGCCCGCTGCGCCGCAGCACCTGCACCGGCGCGAACTCCGGGCAGATCCGGTGCACGGCAGCGAGCGCCGCGCGCAGCCGGGCGCCCTGCGGGCCGGAGAGGTCGATCCTCCCGCTCAACGGCTGGGCGCCGGGGGCGCGCCGCGGACGGCCCACGCCGAGCATGGGGCCGGCCGGTCGCGCGGCGGGGTCCAAGTAAGGGGCGGCGGGGCCCGGACGGGCTCGCAGCGACCGGGGCGGCGCGGACACGGAAGCCGATGCTGCGTACATAGGCGATACACATCCCTTCATGTGCCTGCTTCTCCAGCGCGCTGCCCGGCCCGGACGCCCGGGTGCACCCTGGGGAATGTCCCTCGGCGACCGGGTCGGGAAGGCGCGTTCCTACCTGACACCCGCGGCCCAGTGGCACACCATCTGGCGCACCCTGGCGAACCCTGGCGAATAGTCGCCCGGCAAGTCTCGCCGGGTCTACTGTCAACTCAGCCGAGTACCTGGGGGCTTGACGTGGCAGGACAACCCAACGCCCGACTGACGGACCTGTTCGGCCTGGCCGGCTGGTCCAAGGGAGAGCTCGCGAGGCTGGTCAACCGGCAGGCGGCGGCCATGGGCCATCCGCAGCTCGCGACCGACACCTCCCGGGTGCGGCGCTGGATCGACACGGGAGAGATCCCGCGCGATCCCGTCCCACGGGTGCTGGCGGTCCTGTTCACCGAGCGTCTCGGCCGTGTCGTGACCATCGAGGACCTCGGTCTGGTGCGGCACGGGCGCGCGGGGAGACGGCAGAGCGGCGGGAGTGCGGAGCACCCCGACGGAGTGCCGTGGGCGCCCGAGCGGACCGCCGCGGTCCTCACCGAATTCACGGGAATGGACCTCATGCTCAACCGACGCGGCTTGGTGGGCGCGGGCGCCGCGCTCACCGCGGGATCCGCACTCAGCGGCGCCATGCACGACTGGCTGCACACCGACCCGGTTCTGCGCGCCGACGCCCCCGACTTCGACCAGCCCCTGCACGCCGGCGCCGCCGGATTCGACCGCTACGACGCCGCACCCGTCGGCTCCCAGGAGGTGGAGGAACTGGAGCGCTCGGTGGAGGTGTTCCGGGCCTGGGACGCGGCCCGCGGCGGCGGGCTCCAGCGCAAGGCGGTCGTCGGCCAGCTCAACGAGGTGGGCGGCATGCTCGCCTACCGCCACTCGGCCCACCTCCAGCGGCGCCTGTGGGGCGTCGCCGCCAACCTCGCCGTCCTGGCGGGGTGGATGTCGCACGACGTCGGCCTGGAGCCGACCGCCCAGAAGTACTTCGTCATCGCCGCGCACGCCGCTCGCGAGGGCGGCGACCGGCCCCGCGCGGGCGAGGCGCTGTCGCGCGCGGCCCGTCAGATGGTGCACCTGGGCCGGCCCGAAGAGGCCATGGACCTGATGGGACTCGCCCACTCCGGCTCGGGCGAGCGCCTTCAGCCGCGCACGAAGGCGATGTTCCACACCATCGAGGCGTGGGCGCTGGCGTCCATGGGCAAGGGCCAGGCGATGCGCCGCACCCTCGGGCAGGCCGAGGACCTGTTCGTCTCCGAGAAGGGCGAAGCGGAGAGACTGGACTGGATGCAGACCTTCAAGGCCGAGGATCTGTACGGCATGCACGCGCTGGCGTTCCGCACGCTGGCCGAGTCCGACCCGGGCGCGGCCGCGCACGCCCGGTTCTACGCGGAGAAGGCGCTGGCCCTGCGCGTCGACGGACGAGAACGGTCCAAGATCTTCGACCACTTGTCGATGGCGTCCGCCTGCTTCATCGGCGCCGACCCCGAACAGGCGGCCCGCTACGCGCGACTGGCCCTGACGGCGATGGGCTCGAACTCCTCGCGCCGCACCTGGGACCGGCTGCTCCAGATGAACCGGCTCGCCGCGCAGTACGCGTCCTGTCCGACGATCAGCGAACTGCGGGAGGAGATCAGGCTGGCCACGCCCAGGCGCAGGCCCAGGAACCCGGGCGCCGCACCGGCGTAGCGGGGCGGCCGGGGAGTGCGACGACAGCACCGGTCACAGCCCTAGGTCAGGCGCTCCTGAGCGCTGCCGGCGCCGAGGGGACCCGCGCGGTCGCGGCGGACTGCCGACGGGGTCCGGTGCGAGGCGCCGACGTCGCGCAGCACGGCCCACAGGGCGACGGCGCAGCCGTCGGCGCCGAGGACGGGCTCGCCCGCCAGATGCACCGTGCGGACCGTGCCGTCCGCCCGGACGACGCGGAACTCCCCGCCCCCGGGCCGGGCGTCGACCAGGCAGCCGGTGACCATCGCGGTCAGCCGGGGCCGGTCCTCCTCCGGTACCACGGAGGGCAGTTCGTCCAGGGTGAGCGCGGGGGAGGAGGGATCGCGGCCCAGGATCCGGTGGAACTGCTCGGAGCAGTCGGCCTCGCCCGTCAGCAGGTTCCACTCCGCGCTGGCGACCCGGTCAGGCGGCGCGGAGAGGGCCGCCCCGGCCGGTGCGGCGGCCGTCGCCGGGGGAGCGGGGGGTAACAGGGGAGCCCGGGGGCTCGGCGGCTCGTCCTCCCGCGCCGGCCCCGGGCGCTCTCGCCGCGTCTGCTGGGCCGCGGCGTCCGCCTCGCCTCGGCCCCGGCGCGCCCGCGTGCCCGGCGCGGTCGGCGTGCTCGGCGCGTCGAGCACGCCGCCTCCCGGCGGCGGGGCGGACGATGGGCCCGCGGAGAGAGGGGACGGCATGACGCGCTCCGGTGCGGGGACGGCGGACGGTACGGGCTAACAGCGGCGGCGGAGAGGCAGCTCCTGACTCTGACACAGCCGCCGACGGCTCGTAAGAGGTTCGGCGCCACACGTTACGGAGGTGCTTCTGGCATATGCCACAGTCTTTCCGGACACACTCTGCGCCCCTCGTGACGCGATCTGAAGGATCGGTCAAGTCATCGTAATGTAAGGGGAGTTGAAGGTCTGCCAGGCGATTCCGTCGCACGTGAGCAAACGTTCGACGCTCGTGTGTTCGTCTACGAAGACCGGTCGTGCACCTCGCGCTCGACCGGCCCACCACCTGCCACCGCTGGCCACCGCCTGCCGAGGACGCCGCGTCGTCGTCGCTCAGTCGGCGGTCGGCGCGTACAGCTCGGGGCGCGGGGCGAGGTCCACGCCCACGCGGCCGCCGCCGTGCAGCGACCGGACCCCGGCCTCGGCGACCGCGGAAGCGGCGTAGCCGTCCCACGCGCTCGGCCCGGTGACGCGCCCGCGCCGGGTCGCGTCCACCCACGCCTGGACCTCGCGGTCGTAGGCGTCGGCGAAACGCACCAGGTAGTCCTGGGGCACCTCCGTGCGGGCCCCGCCCCGGGCGGTGACGGCCATCCCGTGCTCCTCGCCGATCCGCGCGCTGCCCCGCTCGCCCACCGCCTCGCAACGCACCTGGTAGCCGAAGCCGCAGTTCACGAAGACCTCCACGTCCACCAGCGCTCCCCGCGCGGTCTCGAAGAGCACGAACTGCGGGTCGAGCAGCCCCTCCGGCGCCAGGGCGGAAGGGGTGGGGCGGAGCACGGTCACCGCGGTCAGCTCCGTGCCGAGCAGCCAGCGGGCCGCGTCGATCTCGTGCGCCACCGAGCTGTCGATCAGCATGGCGCTGGTGAAGTGCGCGGGGGAGGAGACGTTGCGATGCGTGCAGTGCAGCATCAGCGGGCGCCCCAGCTCCCCGCCGTCCAGCAGCGACTTCAGCCGCGCGTACCCGGCGTCGTAGCGCCGCATGAACCCGATCTGCGCCAGCCGCCGCCCGAGCCGAGCCTCCGCCTCCACCACCCGCAGCGCGCCCGCGGAGTCCGGCGTCATCGGCTTCTCGCACAGCACCGGCAGTCCGCGGGCGAACGCGGCGAGCAGCGCCTCCTCGTGCGCGGGCGCCGGCGAGGCGATCAGCACCGCCTCCACGCCCGGGGCGTCGAGCGCGGCCACCGGGTCCTCGTGCACCGACGCGCCCGCGAGCGCGGCGGCGGCCTGCTCGGCCCGCGCCGCGTCGGGATCGGCGACCGCCGCCACCCTGGCGCCGCTCACCACCTGGTCAAGACGTCGTACGTGATCGGCCCCCATGTGTCCCGCGCCCAGCACGGCGACTCCCAGCACTTCTCCCACGTGCGCGTTCCTTCCTCGCCGACGAGTCCCGCGTAGCGTAGACGCCCGCCCCGGGACGCAGCGGAACCACAGCGGACCGCAGGGGCCTGGAAGGGCACGGAAGGGCAGGGACCCCGCCGTCGGGTCGGGCGTGCGGCAGCCGGGCAGGTTGTATGCCGATGGAGGGTACTCGCCGGGTTGGGAAAGTCTTTGCCGATGGCCGATTCTCGTCAGGCATCGCCAGGTCGCGGCGGGTTATGCGGGTGTCGCGGAAGCAAAGCACGGCCGGAAATGCGACGGTCGGAGGGGTAGGCGGACGCAGGCCGCGTTGACCGGCCCGGCGTCCGTGACACACGCTCGTAATAAAGGTGCCTAAACCAACTTGTTTCGTCCGGGAGGTAGGAACATGTGCGGCATCACCGGCTGGGTCTCCTTCGACCGCGACCTGAGCACCGAGACCGCGACACTGGACGCGATGACCGAGACGATGGCCTGCCGAGGTCCCGACGACCGGGGCGTCTGGACCGACGGGCCGGCCGGGCTCGGCCACCGCCGCCTCGCGATCATCGACCTCCCGGGCGGCCGTCAGCCCATGTCGGCCTCGACTCCCGACGGCGCCGTCGCGCTCGTGTACTCGGGGGAGGCGTACAACTTCACCGAGCTGCGCGAGGAACTCGCCGCACGGGGACACCGCTTCAGCACCGACTCCGACACCGAGGTCGTTCTGCGCGGCTATCTGGAGTGGGGCGACGGCGTCGCCGAGCGGCTGAACGGCATGTACGCCTTCGCGGTCTGGGACGGCCGCCGCGGCGAGCTGGTCATGATCCGCGACCGCATGGGGATCAAGCCGTTCTACTACCAGCCGACCCCCGACGGCGTCCTGTTCGGCTCCGAGCCCAAGGCGATCCTCGCCAACCCCCTGTCCCGCCGCCGGGTGACCCTGGACGGACTGCGCGAGCTGTTCACCTTCGTCAAGACCCCGGGACACGCCGTGTGGGACGGCATGCATGAGGTCGTGCCCGGCACCGTCGTCACCGTCGACCGCGACGGCGTGCGCGCCCGCGCCTACTGGCGCCTGGAGACCCGGGCGCACACGGACGACCGCGACACCACCGTCGCCACTGTCCGCACCCTCCTGGACGACATCGTGCGCCGCCAGCTCGTCGCCGACGTGCCCCGCTGCACCCTGCTCTCCGGCGGCCTCGACTCCTCCGCCATGACCGCCCTGGCCGCACGGCAGCTCGCCGCGCAGGGCGAGAAGGTGCGCAGCTTCGCCGTCGACTTCGTCGGCCAGACGGACCACTTCGTGGCCGACGAACTGCGCGGCACCCCCGACGCGCCGTTCGTCCACGACGTGGCCCGCGCCTGCGACACCGACCACCAGGACATCGTGCTCGACTCGCACACCCTCGCCGACCCGGACGTACGGGCGAAGGTGCTGCGCGCCCGCGACCTGCCCGCCGGCTTCGGCGACATGGACGCCTCGCTCTACCTGCTCTTCCGCAGCATCCGCGACCACTCCACCGTCGCGCTGTCCGGCGAGTCCGCCGACGAGGTCTTCGGCGGCTACCTCCAGTTCTTCGACGAGGACGCACGGCGCGCCGACACCTTTCCCTGGCTGCTGCGCTTCGCCCGCGACTTCGGCGACGACGGCGACGTGCTGCGGGCCGACCTCGCCGACGCCCTGGACCTGCGGGCCTACATCGCCGACGGGTACCGCGACGCCGTCGCCGGCATCGAGCGCCTCGACGGCGAGAGCGACTTCGAGTACCGGATGCGGCGGATCTGCCACCTCCACCTGACCCGCTTCGTGCGCGTCCTGCTCGACCGCAAGGACCGGATGAGCATGGCAGTCGGACTGGAGGTCCGGGTGCCCTTCTGCGACCACCGGCTCGTCGAGTACGTCTACAACTCGCCCTGGTCCCTGAAGTCCTTCGACGGCCGGGAGAAGAGCCTGCTGCGCGAGGCGACCGCCGACGTGCTGCCCCGGTCCGTGTACGACAGGGTCAAGAGCCCCTACCCGTCCACCCAGGACCCCGCGTACGCGCTCGCCTTGCAGAGCCACGTCAAGGATCTGCTGGCCCGGCCCGGCCATCCGGTGTTCGACCTGGTCGACCGGGAGCGGGTGAGCCGGGCCGCGCACCGCGACACCCCCGTCGTCACGCAGGCGGCGCGGCGCGGTCTGGAGCGGACCCTCGACCTGGCGCTGTGGCTGGACCTCTACCGCCCCGAGATCGTCACCGACTGAGCCGCGAGCGCGCGGTCGGCGGCCGCGGGGCGGTTCACCCCGTCAGGTCCGCTTGCGGGTCCGCCGCGCACGAGCTGCCGTCGGGCGGCAGGGAGCCGTAGAGCAGGAAGTCGTTCACCTTGCCGTGCACGCAACGGGACGACGTGTACCCGGTGTGGCCGTCGCTCCGGTTGTCCAGCACCACGGCCGAGGAGCCCAGGCGCCGCGCCGTCTCCTCGGTCCAGCGGTACGGCGTCGCCGGGTCGCCGCGGGTGCCCACCAGGAGCATCGGCGCGGTGTCGACGTTCTTGACCTTCTCCCGGATGAAGTCGCTGCCCTTCGGGCGGCCATAGCACATCATCACCTGGCTGAGCCGGTAGCGCCCGAAGACCGGCGACGCCTGCTGGTACTCGGCGTTCAGCCGGCCCAGGTCCTGGGCGATCCGGGCGGCGCCGGGCCGGTCCGGGTCGTCCGCGCAGTCGACCGCCATCAGCGCGGCCGGCAGGTTGTCCGGCGGCACGTCGGCGCCGGCGACCAGCCCGCCGCCCGGGGAACCCGCCGGGGCCCGGCGCCGGACCGGTGCCGGGGGCAGCGTCAGCGACCCGGAGGAGAACGCCTCGACGCCGCGGGTGTCGCCGTCCTGGACCAGCGAGGAGACCGCCCGCTCCAGGGACGGCCACATGGACTTGCTGTACAGCGCCTGGCCGATCGCGCCCACCAGATCCTGGCCGGACAGGCTGCCGCCGGCGCCGGACGGCACCGGATGCCCGTCGAGCGACCGGACGAGCTGGAGCACCTGGTCGTCGGCGCCGCGCCGGTCCTGCCCGAAGGGGCAGGCGACGTCCTTCACGCACCAGTCCAGGAAGTCCTCCAGGGCCGTCTGCTGGCCTTCGGCGGCCGCCCGGCCCTGCTCCGACAGCGGCTCGGTCAGCGTGTCCACCCCGTCGAGGGTCATCCGGCCCACCTTGTCGGGGAACTCGGCCGCGTACACCGCGCCCAGCCGCGTCCCGTAGGAGAAGCCCAGGTAGTTGAGGCGGTCGTCGCCGAGCGCCGCGCGCATCACGTCCATGTCGCGAGCCGCGTCGACAGTGCCCATGTGGGACAGCAGCGGGCCGGAGTGCCTGGCGCAGGCGGCCGCCACCTTCTTCCACTCCTCCAGCGCCCTGCGCGCCGACCGCGCGTCACCCGGATTGAGGCTGCCGCCGCTTTCGCCGGCCGCGTCCGAGGCGGCGGGGTCCTCGCCGATGCCGCAGCTCACCGGGGAGGACCTGCCGACGCCGCGCGGATCGAAGCTGACCACGTCGTAGCCGTTGGTCAGATCCATGAAGTCCTTGCCGGACGTGGCGAGTCCCTGCACGCCCGCACCGCCCGGACCGCCGAAGTTCAGCAGCACCGAGCCGCGCGAGGGGCCGGTGGCGCGGTAGCGGGCCACCGCAAGGTCAAGGGTGGCGGCGTTCGGCCGGGCGTAGTCGACGGGGACGGTGACCTTTCCGCACTGCATGTCCTTGGGCGCACCGGACTCGCAGGTTCCCCACGTCACCTTCTGCCGGTAGAAGCGGCTCAGTCCCGACTCGGCCCGCGCGTCGTCGTGCGGGCGCTGCGCCCTGCCCGCGGTCGCGGGGGGCAGCGTGGCGCCGACCAGGGTCAGGGCGGCGGCCCCGACGCAGGCGCAGCGCCGGGCCGCGGCTCGCATCGGCGGCTTGACCGGCATGAATGCCTCCTGGGGCGCTGCGCCGCGGGACCGGGGCAACGCCCTCGCTCACCATAAGCGGACCCTGTGAGCCGCGCCCGTCGGCGCCGTCCGGCGCCCGCTGACCGCTCAGGCCGGTCGGCGGCCCGCGGTCAGCCGCCTATACCAGCCCGCCGCGCCGTTCGTACGTGCGAACCGCTCGATGGAGTGAAAGACGCACCTGACGGACATTGCAGCGTTCCCCTCAGCCTTCCGCTGCGTTGAACGGGTGCGGGCGAGCGCTCGCACCCTCTGTCTGGAAGGCACAGGACCTATGAAACGGGTTACCCGAAACGGCGTGCTCGCCGTCGCCGCCACCGGCGCGATGGCGATGACCGTGCCGATGTCCGCCGCGTTCGCCGCCGACGGCGCCGCTGCGGACGGCGCCGCCGTCGGCTCGCCCGGGTTGATCTCGGGCAACACGATCCAGATCCCGGTGGACGTCCCGGTCAACGTGTGCGGCGACACAGTGAATGTGGTGGGCCTGCTCAACCCCGCGGCGGGCAACCGCTGCGCCAACAGCGGCGCGTCCACTGGAACGACCGGGACGAGCGCGACGACGTCGTCCGGTTCGACGGCGCAGGGGCAGTCGAGTGACTCGCCGGGCGTGCTCTCGGGCAACAACGCGCAGATCCCGGTGCACGCCCCGGTCAACGTCAGCGGCAACTCCGTGAACGTGGTCGGCATCGGCAACCCGTCCTCGGGCAACAGCTCCACCAACACGTCCTCGACGTCCCGCCCCGCCCCGCCGTCGGCCACGCCGACGCCGACGCCGGTCACGCCGTCGCAGGCGAAGCCGGACCCGGAGCGGACGCCCAGGGGGGTGCCGCAGCCGGTCGTCTCGCCCCACGTGCAGACGCCCCTCACGCAGCCGTCACTCGCCCACACCGGGGCGGACGGCACCGCTCCCGCCGTCGCCGCCAGCGCGGCGCTTCTGCTGGGCGGCGCGGTCCTGTACCGGCGCTTTCGGCCGGCCGCGACCCGCTGACACCGGAACGCCTGTCCCGTGGACGCGGGGCCCCAGCGTCAGGCGATGACGGGTGGGGCCCCGCGGGGCGTGGCGCCCCGGTTGAGAGCTGCCGTGCCGCTCGCGTGGCAAGCCACCCTGGTCGGACCGGCCCGGTCCCGGCCCTACGCCCAGCACCCGGACTTCAGGGTCACCACGCCGGAACACGCCTTACTCTTCGTTTCAGAATGAGTCGGCCCGCAGGTCTTGCGCTTCATGATCGTGCCGGGCAAGGGTGTCCGCGTGCGTTCTGATCTTGTTCCTCACGACCTCTGGGAGCGCGTGTCACCGCTGCAGCCGCCTGCTCCCTCGTGGCGTCACCGCCCCCCCAGGCCGGCCGCGTTTTTCCCGACCAGACGGCCCTCGCAGGGGTGAGGTACGAGCTGCGGACCGGCGTCGCCTGGCGCGCTGTACTCGGCCATCTCGATCTCGTGGGCGGCATCGCTGAGGTCGGCCTTGTACAACTCGTCCGGCGCGAAGTCGAAGAAGGACCCGTCCTCGCCAACCTCGGGGTCATCCTCAACAGCGCCTGGTAGTCGCCCCAGGTCTCCCGCAGGTGCTGCACCGTAGGAAGGACCAGTGGGTCAGGAAGGATCGGGGCGCCGCTGTACTGGCTGCCTCCGGAACAGCACTCGCTCAGCGCCGGACAGTCCCGGCGAACCACGCGCCGCCGACCTGACGAAGGCAGGCATCGAGAGCCGGGGGCGTGGACCCGATCTCGGCCTGAAGAAGATCGAGATCCCGCAGATAATCGGCTGTGACCGGTTCTCGGACGGGCATGACAGGCACGAGTCCGAGGTCGGTCAGTTGCTCTGCTAGACGATCCACACGGCGTGCCACCCGCTGCATCGTCGCGAACGCCACACCTCGGCAGTCCTCGTCGAGCGCGTCGGGAACGGAGTCAATACGGTGCAGGTCCGCCCAGACACCGTCATGGTCACCACTCATGTATCGCTGGGTAAAGGAGGTCACTGAGGCGCCCTCCCCAACATCAGCGACCGCAGGCAACCCCCGACCACCTGCAGCATCCCCCACGCCCCGGGCCTCGCGGCTCAACTCCTTCCGAAACGATCAGTCAGGGCGTGTCGGAGACTCTCGTCTCGCTTGGTGGGGGAGTGCTCGGAGGTGGCCCATGCGATGTAGGCATCCGGTCTGACCAGGACTGTCGCACCGGTCGGGCCAGATGAAGCGACGAATTCCACGTCATTTGCCCAGGTGTCAGCGATGAGGGCAGACAGCGGTGTGTTCGCGGGGGTGACTAGTACGAATCGCCGCGCGCGAAGTGCCTCGTAGAGGCGTCGCTTGTCGGTCAGTCGGATGTCCGGGGCTCGCTTGCCGGTGAGCGGGTGGGCGCCGGTCGCAGCCGGGTAGGCGACGTCGATTCCGGCCATGGCCCGTGCCAGCCGCCTGGCCAGTGGCGGAAAGCGCAGAACGGTGCGTGCAGCGAGGTCTCGCAGGCCGCAGAGAGGTCGTGGGGTGGTCAGTACCCCACGGAGCAGCGCGCCGCTCCGAAGGAGAACCCTGCGTCCCACTGGGTGCCTTTCGGCCTGGTAGGTGTCGAGCAGACTCTCAGGGGCCCGGCCGCGTAGGACAGCAGCGAGTTTCCAGCCGAGGTTGGCCGAGTCCTGAATGCTGGTGTTCATGCCCATGCCTCCGGCCGGTGAGTGCACGTGTGCCGCGTCACCCACGAGAAACACCCTGTCGACACGGTAGCGCGGCGACTGCCGCTCGTCGCTGTGGAAGCGTGAGATCCAGCGTGGGTCGTGCATGCCGAAGTCGTGGCCCAGGGACCGGCGGGCTACTGCACGAATCTCCTCGAGATCGACGGGTGCACTGTCGGGCATAGTGTGGTGTCGGTTCCAGGCCATGACGCGGAACCATCCGTCGCCGAAGGGGACCACGATGGCGAAAGCGTCCCCCACCGCGCCGACCGTGGGGGGGTGTCGCGGGGGATCGGACAGCCGTACATCGGCGAGCATCATCGACCGCACCGCCGCGCGGCCGGGAAACGGCAGGCCCAGGGACCGACGTACGGTGCTGTTGCGTCCATCAGCGCCTACCACGTAGTCCGCACGCAGACGTTGAGTGGTGCCACCCAAGTCGTGCACCTGCACGTCGACGCCTGTGGCATCCTGCCAAATTCCTGTGACCTTGCAGCCCTCACGGATGTCGGCACCGTGAGTGCGGGCCCGTGTGCGAAGCACACGTTCGGTGTTGTACTGCGGCGTGACCAGCACGTGAGGGAAACGGGTCGGCAACCGCGACAGATCGATCTGCAGGAATTGCAGCACAGAGCTGCGAAGGCCGGTCTCAATCAGTTCGTCGGCGACTCCACGGGCATCCAACTGCTCCAGTGTCCGGGCGTTCACGGAGAAGGCGCGGGTGAGGTTCGAATCCTTCACGCGTCGCTCCAGAACGATGCATCTGATACCTGCTTCCGCCAGATCGCCCGCCAGTAGCAGCCCTGCCGGGCCCGCCCCCACGACCACTACCTGTACATCGGAGCTCATGTGCTCTCCTCTACCGCGATCAGAAACCTGCCGGGTAGCTCCAGAGAGACTTGCCCAACATGCCTCGCCGGCGCGTCCGAAGCATGTTGACCAACGAAAGCACCGCGCGTACGGCACCGCGCCGCCGTTGGGTTCACGCGAACCGCCCGGCCTTCTCTCACCGTACCGACAAAGGGTGAGGGCGGCGCGGCGCGTTCATCCACCGCCCGCCAGGTTCTCCCTGTATTTCCCCGTCCCGAATGAGAAAATCTCAGTGGCTCCGCCGTAGCCGGTGTCCTGAGTCGTTGACCTCGACGTTCTGTGACGGTTCGCCGGCGGAGTCGGTGGGCCGTTTTCGTGCCGTGGGCTGAGAGTGAGCAAGCCGAGGGCCGACTGTCGTTCAGCGGTGGCGGCGGATTCCGCTGCTCCGGTTTTCGGGTTGCCGTGTCGGCGGCCCTGATCCTGGCCATGCCGACTGCCGCGGCCTCCTTGGCGCTGCTCGCCAACAGCCAGTCCGTCCACCGTGAGGGCGCCCTCGTCCTCGCGCTCCGGAACGCCTCCGGCCATCGTGACGAAAGCCGGTTTCGGCTGCACTTCCCGGCCAGTGGCGGCAACAGCTCCCCGTCGACGGCGACGACCCGGATACGGCGAGGCGCCACAGGTCGGCGCCATCCTCGTCCGCGAACTGGCGGCCGCCGTGTGAATCTCCCGCCCGTCGTAGTGCGAGCACCGCACAGTCCTCAGTGCAACGAGCCTCGATCCCGGTTCGTGAAAGGGAGCGCTCTGTAAAGCGTAATGACCTTCCCCAGCGACCGTCCCAGAGGTTGAACGACTGATGAGCAGCGGCGGCCCGCACGGTGAAGGCGGAGAGAGGCCGGCGCCCCTCCGTCAGCCGCCGAGGTGAGTCCCCTCGCTGACCACCCGGCAAGATCACGAAGCCAGGCTGCAGCCCTAGCGTCACGCCGCTAACGTTGATAAGCGCCCGTTGACAATAGGGCCTGGGCGTGATCGTGCGGATGAGCTGTTGGAAAACGAACAAAGCTCGACGTCCAGTGGAGCCACAGAAGATCAGCGCAGGGGGCGGGAAGAAGGGGTTGCACGAAAGATGAAGACTTCAGGAAAAGCGGCAATCGCCGCGGCTTTGGCGGCGTGTACGATAGGCGCGCCTCCTGCGATCGCATCGAGTAAGACGCACCCGCTCAGCGCCCACGAGGCTATTTCGCCGCATACGGCCGCATCGGACACAACTCCCTCTCCTGGCACGCAGAAGAAGCAGAGGAACCCTTATGAGGTGATCAACGCCGACGCCGCCCGAAACCCCATCACCGTGACGCCGCTTCGGGGTGGGGTGTATCTGCTCCAGGGGTCGGGCGGCAACATTGGCGTCTTGCCGAGCAAGGACGGCGCTTTCATGGTGGACGCCGGCGTTACCGTGTCCCGCTCGAAGCTGGAAGGCGCCCTGCACAAGATCGGGGCCTCCCGCGTCAGGTACCTAGTGGATACCCATTGGCATTTCGACCACACGGGCGGAAATGCCTGGGTCCACAAGCACGGGGCGGAAATCATTGCCACCCCGAATACGCTGCGCAACCTGAGCAGGACCATCCGGGTGGCAGAATGGGCGCACACCTTCACCCCCGTCCCTGCCGCCGCTCGTCCCACGGTGACCGTTTCATCAGAAAAGACCTTCACCGCTGGCCAGTCGGTGCGCCTGCGCCCCTACAGCCCCGGCCACACCGACGGTGACCTCTCCGCCGACTTCACCAAGGCGAACGTGCTGTTCACCGGCGACACGTTCTGGAACGGTCTCTACCCGTTCATCGACTACGAGACCGGCGGCAGCATTGACGGCATGATCCGGGACGCAAACCAGAACATTGCAATGGTGGGCGGCGACACCATCGTCGTTCCCGGGCACGGACCGGCTGGAAAGCGCGCCGATCTCGTGAAGTTCCGCGATATGCTCGTGGGAATTCGTCACCGCGTCGCCGACCTGAAGCACAGGGGCCTTACGGTCGAACAGACCATCGCGGCCAAGCCCACCCAGCCCTTCGACGCCAAGTGGGGGCAGGGACTCATCGGCCCGGACCTCTTCACCAAGCTCGTGTATCGCGGCGTGCACTGAAGGTGTGCCGGCGCCCGCGAGGTGGACATGCCGGCCCGGGTGTGCCAAGCCCGACAGCAGCAGGCGGCCCCGGCCGGCGCTGAACGTGGTCTTGATGGTGTTCTGCCTGCGTTTGCCGGAGACGAACGCCCGGCGCCCAGGACGGTCGGCATGCGGGCGGCGGACCTAAGTCGCGGCCCCGTCGAGCCGCAACTCGCCGCCTCGGCATAGGCGAAGACGTCCTCCAGCGTCTTCAGCCGCAGGCCGGGCCGGTCGGGCACAGCGAAACCACGGGCTGCCAGCAGCGGGCGGACCTGGCGGATGGCCGTGGAGACGGTGGAGCGATCCACCTCGAAGAGCTCGGCGAGCACCACATGCGGCAACTGAGGGCGCAGATGGACCAGGGTGACCGGCAGCCGATCGAGGAAGACCAGCTTGGGCTCTCTGCCGGCGCCCTCCGCCCTCCGACACCGCAGCACGCGTGATCCAGGGCGCGGCAGAGGGGTCCTTGGCGAGCTGGTCGGCGCGGTAGCCGAAGATCCAGCGGGCTCGCTCACCGACGAAGTGTTCGTCAAGGGCGACCCCGGCCTCGGCGCTGCCGCCAGCGAGGTCACCGTCGGCAAGCGCCCGCAGTGCCTTTGCGCTGAGCTCGGCGAAGCGGACGCGTTTGGGGGCGGAGAGAGGTTCGTTCTCCATCGCGGTGATGCTTGTCCAGAGCCGGAGAGCCGTCTACCGGTTTACGGCCTTGGCGGACATGGAGACGGCCACACGGACGCCGCGACACACGCGCCGAGACCCATCTCGCGATCGCCTCACTCGTCTCCGACCGATCCATGCAGCGGGCCACCCGCCGCCGGACGAGCACCGAACTCGTCCTCGTCCGCGACACCACCCGTTGATCACCCACCAGCCCAGCACAAGAGCGGGCGGATCCGATGCCATGCTGTGCGTCTGGGTTCCCCCCGCCCACCTCGCTCTCGGGCGAATCCTGAAGCGAGTTCCACGTGAAGGCTGCCGTTGACCATGACCCGTGACTGTTACAGGCCAAGGTCGCTCAGGCCCGGGTGGTCGTCGGGACGGCGGCCGAGGTCCCAATGGAACGCGCGTTCCGATTCCTCGATGGGAAGGTCGTTGATGCAGGCATAGCGTCTGACCATCAACCCGTTCTCGCCGAAGTCCCAGTTCTCGTTTCCGTAGGATCGGAACCAGTTCCCGGAGTCGTCGTGGCACTCATAGGCGAAGCGGACGGCAATGCGGTTCCCGCTGTAGGCCCACAGCTCCTTGATCAGCCGATAGTCCAGTTCACGCCTCCATTTGCGTTGGAGGAAGGCGATGATCTCATCACGGCCGGTGGGGAACTCGGCCCGGTTGCGCCACCGGCAGTCAACGCTGTAGCCGAGTGCGACCCGCGCGGGGTCGCGGCTGTTCCAGCCGTCCTCGGCCAGCCGTACTTTCTCGGTCGCCGTCCGCTCGTTGAAGGGCGGCTGCGGCGGGCGCACGTCATTGCTCATACCATCCCCTGAGATAGTTCCCGACCCGTGGCCACGGGCGACACGAACGAACTGGTCACGTTTCGATGAAGGCGAGGATCTCCGGGTTGAGTTCGTCCGGGTGGAGCGACAGCATTCCGTGCGGGTAGCCCTCGTAGCTCTTCAGGGTCCCGTTCTT
>NZ_JBEYWK010000031.1:0-61812 GCF_040644415.1 Streptomyces sp. NPDC046985 | reverse complement strand
CGGAGAAGTTCGGCGGCGCCAGCGTGGCCGAGACCCGCCGCAACGTGCGCTCCTACCTCGACCATCTGGCCGTCCGGTGGGGCGCCGGCCCCCGGGCCCGGCGCCCCCTCAGCCCGCCCGCCGCGCACGCGCGCGCCCCGCCGCGCCGGGACGCGCGGGGCTCCGCCGGGGCGCCGCACGGGCGCCCCGGCCCCACGCCGGCCGCCGCCGCGGGAGCGGGCGGCCGGCTCCGAGATCGCAAGGGAGGCGACGATGGACCAGGTGAGGTGTGCCGCGCCCGTGCACGTGCCGCGGCCGGACGGGCCGTGGCACGGCGTGCGCGAGAGCCTGGCGCAGCTCGGCAACGCGGTGGTCTACACGACGTGGACCGAATGGCTGCCGAGCGTCCTGACGGCTCCCCGGCTGCGCGAGCTGCTGGGCCCGGACTGGGAGCGCTACCGCCGCACCCCCGACCCCGCCGTCCGCTACCGCTTCGCCGCCGCCCGGCTGCTCGTCAAGTGCACGGCCGGCGCGGCCCTCGGCATCGAGCCGGAGTGCCTGGACCTGGCCTACCGGCTGGGCGGGCGCCCCTACCTGCGCGGCTTCGACCAGATCGAGCTGAGCCTGTCGCACACCGGGGACCTGATGGCCGTGGGCCTCAGCCGCACCGGCCGGATCGGGGTGGACGCCGAGCCCGCCGGGCGCGCCATCCGCCTGGACCTGCTCCAGGCGCAGATCCTGACCGCCACCGAGGCGGCGGAGATCGCGGAGCTTCCCGAGGAGCAGCGGGCGCCGCACGCGCTGAGGCTGTGGACCCTGAAGGAGGCCTACGCCAAGGCGCTGGGGCAGGGACTGCGGCTCGGCTTCAAGGAGTTCGGCTTCGGCCGGGGCCTGAGACTGCACGCCCCGGACGGCAGCGCCGCCACCCGCGGCGAGTGGGGCTTCGCCACGCACGAGGTGATGGGCCGCTACCTGCTGAGCACCGCCTGCCACGACGCGGGACTGTCCACCGCCGACGACACCTCCGCCACCACCATGCTCGACCAGGGCTTCCTGTCGGCGATGAGCCCGCAGTGACGCTGACCCAGGCCGGTCTCCAACGCCTCTCGCGCGCCGTCCCAGCCGCGTCAGCGCTCCGTCAGCGCAGTGCGCCACGATCGGCCCGGGAGTTTTTGCGCCCCACGCGGCCGGCCGCTCCCCGGACCCCGGCCCGACGGCCGGGACGGACGCGACGAGCGCCGGAGGAGGCGGACATGGCGATGCCCCGCCGCCCGCGCGCGGAGCGCGGACGAGACGGCCCCGCCGCCCCCGCCGGGACGGCCGGCGCCCCGCGCCCGCCGGCCCGCAGCCCCGCCCCGCCGGCGGGGCCCCGCCCCGCCGGCCGGGCCCCGCCCCGCCGGCCGGGCCCCGCCCCGCCGGCCGGGCCCTGCGCCGCCCCGAAAGACGCGACCAGCCGCCCGCCACCCCCGATCGACGCCCCCCATCGACGCCGTCCCCCGGATCGGCGCCGCCCCCCGGAGCCGACGCTCGCGTCGGAGGAAAGGAGGTCCCGCGCGATGTCGCCGTCGAAGCAGGGCCGCAGGCCCCAGACGTCCGCCTCGATCGAGGCGTTCCTCGCCGCCCCCCAGCACGTGGCCGCGCTCACCACCGTCCGGCCCGACGGCACGCTCCACACCGCGCCCGTGCGGTTCACCTGGGACGCGGCCGCCGGCCTCGCCCGGGTGATGACGGTGGCGTCCTCGCGCAAGGCCAGGAACCTGCTCGCGTCCCCCGGCAGCCGGGTCGCGCTGTGCCAGGTGCACGGATTCGTCTGGGTCACCCTGGAGGGCGCCGGCGCCGTCGTGACGGACCCGGCGCGGACGGCCGAGGGCGTGCGCCGGTACGCCGAGCGCTACCGCTCCGCGCCGCCGAACCCGCCCGGCCGGGTGGTCATCGAGATCGAGGTGGACCGGGTGCTCAGCCTCAACGCCTGACCGGGCCCGAAACGACGACGACGGCGGCGGCGCCGGGAGGAGCCGCCCAGGCGCGGCGGCGGCCGGGAGGAGCCCCCTCCCGGCCGCCGCCGCGCCTCGCGTTCCCGCCCCCCTCGCCCCCGAGGGACGCGTGAGCGTTCCGCCCCGCGCGCTCACGCGTCCTTGGGGGGCGGGCTGCCCTCCGCCCACAGCAGGCGGAAGGACAGCCGCGCCAGCCGCCAGCCTCGCGGGGTCCGCCGGGCCTCGCCGTCGACGAACGTGCCGGTGGCGAACAGCGGCGCCCGCTCGCCCCGCGGGCGGGCGTGGCGGGGGTGGTGCACGTGCGTGGAGAGCAGGTTGGCCCGCAGCGTCGCCCGGTCGCCGTCGAGGACGACCAGGGCGGGCGAGCCCAGGTGCTGGGTGGCGGCGAAGGCCGACAGGGCGGCGCGGTGGAACTCCGCCATGCCCGCGGCGCCCTGATGGCGGCTCGCGGGCGGGAAGACGACGACGGCGTCCGCGACGAACAGCTCCGCGGCCCAGGCGTCGTCGAGTCCCCCCTCGTCGAGCGAGAGCAGGTAGCGGTCCAGCAGGGACGCCACGAGGGCCCGGGACTCCGCCGCGCTCTGCGCGGCGGCTCCGGCCCCGGGAACGGCGGGAGTGCGAAGGGAGGTCATGCCCGAGAATGCGCCCGCGCGCACCCGTGCGGGCAACCCCGCCTGACGAAGATCTGACGTAGCGGACCTTTTTCTGTCCTTGCTTTTCAAAGGTCTGTATAAACAGCTCTTTACGCTCCCGCCGGGCCCTCGCGATACTGGGCGCACCCCAGCGGGAAGAGAGCAGATGAGCACCTTTGACACGGACGTCGTCGTCGTGGGAGCCGGTCCCACCGGACTCATGCTCGCGGGCGAGCTGAGGCTCAACGGAGTCTCCGTCGTCGTCCTCGAAAAGCTCGCGGAGCCCATTCGGGAATCCCGCGCCCTCGGATTCTCGGCGCGCACGATCGAAGAATTCTCTCAGCGCGGCCTGCTGTCCCGTTTCGGCGAGGTCGACGTCATTCCCGTCGGCCACTTCGGCGGCGTGCCGCTCGACTTCCGGGTGCTGGAGGGCGGCTCGTACGGCGCCCGCGGCGTCCCGCAGGCCCGGACCGAGGGCGTCCTGGGCGGCTGGGCCCGGGAGCTGGGCGCCGAGGTCCGCCGCGGCGTTCGGGTCCTCGCGCTGGAGCAGGACGCGGACGGCGTCGCCGTGACCGGCGCGGCCGAGGGCGGCGCCGTGACCCTGCGCGCCCGGCACGTCGTGGGCGCCGACGGCGCCCGCAGCGCCGTGCGCAAGCTCGCCGGCATCGACTTCCCCGGCACCGAGCCCGCCGTCGAGCTGCGCTTCGCCGACGTCGCCGGCGTCCGGCTGCGCCCCCGCTTCAGCGGCGAGCGCGTCCCCGGCGGCATGGCGATGGTCCTCCCCCTGGGGCCCGACCGCGCCCGCCTCGTCTACTTCGACGCCGCCCGGCCGCTGCGCGCCGCCGACGGCCCGATCGCCTTCGACGAGGTCGTCGAGGCCTGGCGGCGCCTGACCGGCGAGGACGTCTCCGGCGCCACCCCGCTGTGGGTCAGCTCCACCACCGACGCCTCCCGCCAGGCGTCGCAGTACCGGCGCGGCCGGGTCTTCCTGGCCGGCGACGCCGCGCACATCCACCTGCCCATCGGCGCGCAGGGCATGAGCGCGGGCGTCCAGGACGCGGTCAACCTCGGCTGGAAGCTGGCCCTGGACGTCAAGGGCCAGGCCCCCCCGGGCCTGCTCGACACCTACCAGGCCGAGCGGCGCCCGGTCGGCGCCCGCATCCTGGCCAACACGCTCGCCCAGCGCGTCCTCTACCTCGGCGGGGACGACGTCGCCCCGCTGCGCGAGGTCTTCGCCGAACTGGTCGAGCGGCACGAGCCGGTCCGCCGCCACCTGGCCGGCATGGTCACCGGCCTGGACATCCGCCACGCGACGGTCCCCGGCGAGCACCCCCTGCTCGGGCGCCGCCTGCCCGACGGCGAGCTGATCGCCGACGGGGAGAAGACCTCCGTCTTCGCGCTGCTGGCGGCCGGCCGGGCGCTGCTGCTGGAGCTCCGCGACGGCCTCGGCCTGCGCGAGGCGGCCGCGGGCTTCGCCGACCGCGTCGACGCGCTCCGCGTCGACGCGCTGCGCCCCGACGCCGCCGCGCCGGCGGACGCCGTCCTGGTCCGCCCCGACGGCTACGTGGCCTGGGTCGCGCCCCCCGGCGCCGGCGCCGGGGGACTCCCCGACGCCCTCTCCCGCTGGTTCGGCCCCGCCGCCTGAACGCCTTCCGCCCCTTCCCGTCCCTCCCCTTCTCCCAGGAAGCGAAGAAGAATGCCTCTCATCTCCGTCGAGGACAAGCACCTCACCGTCCTCAACCTCTTCACCACCGACAAGCCCGAGAACCAGGACAAGCTGATCCAGGAGATGACGAAGATCGTCGACGCGGCCGCGTACGAGGGCTGGATGTCCTCCACCGTCCACGCCGGCGTCGACGCGCCGGGCACCGCGAACTTCATCCAGTGGCGCAGCGGCGAGGACCTGGAGAAGCGCTACGCGGGCGAGGAGTTCAAGCACCGCACCATGCCGGTCTTCTCCGAGATCACCACCTCGATCAGGCTCCTGCAGAACGAGGTCGTCCACGTGCTGACCTCCGACGCGCTCGGCGGCAAGGTCGAGATCGGCCCGCACCGCGACGACTACACCAGCATCGCCGTCTTCCCGGTCGCCGCCGACGGGCAGGACGAGGCCGTCGACGCCCTGGGCGCCGGCCAGCTCTTCCTCAAGGACTTCCCCGGCTTCCGCGCGAACGTCGTCCTCAAGGGCCTGCGGGCCCGCGGCCTCGAGGGCGCCTTCGTCGTCACGTACACGCAGTGGGAGAGCAAGGAGTCCTTCGAAGCCTTCCGCGACCAGGCCCCCCAGCAGCAGTCCGAGGCCCGCAAGGCCGCCGTGGCCCGCCTCCAGGCCGTGCTCCAGGGCGCCCCGTCCGCCAACACCTACACGGTGGTGCACACCCGCGCCGCCGACGAGTGACCCCCCGCGCCGCCCACGGCGCACACGCCCGCGCCCGCCGCCGCCCGGCCACGGCGCGCCCGCCCCGGAACGCCCGGCCCCCCGCCTCGGGGGCCGGGCGTCCCGCGCGCCCGCCCGCGCCCGCCCGCGCGAGACCCGAAGGGCGACGGGCCGCCGCGCGCCCCCGCGCGTCCCGGGGGCCCGGCCGCGCGCGCGAGCGGCCGCCGAGGCGTGCGGCCGGCGCCTGGCCGTCTCGCTCCGGTGGAATTCGAGAACGCTGCGGGCGCGGCCCTACCGGCGTGCGGAACCGTCGAAAGCGGCTGGCGAGTGCAGTTTCGGCCGCACGATTCCCGAAGGCTCGGCCCGACCGCGATTTCCCTCCCATGCGACCGCTGAGGAGATACACCGTATGCACAGCACGCTGATTGTCGCCAGGATGGCAGCTAAATCCGCCGCCGATGTGGCCGATCTTTTCTCCGCGTTCGACGCGACGGAAATGCCTCACAGGATGGGGACGCGCCGCCGCCAGCTCTTCTCCTACCGGGGCCTGTACTTCCACCTCCAGGACTTCGACGAGGACAACGGGGGCGAGCTGATAGAGCGGGCGAAGTCCGACGCGCGGTTCGCCCGGATAAGCGAAGACCTCAAGCCCTTCATCGAGGCCTACGACCCCCAGACGTGGCGCTCGCCGGCCGACGCCATGGCGCGGCGCTTCTACGCATGGGAGGCGCGCGCGTGAACCGGCGACGCGTCGTCATCACCGGGATCGAGGTGATCGCGCCCGGCGGCGTCGGCAAGGAGAGGTTCTGGAGTCTGCTGAGCGAGGGCCGCACGGCCACCCGCAAGATCACGTTCTTCGACCCGGCGCAGTTCCGCTCCCGGGTGGCCGCCGAGGTCGACTTCGACCCGCACGCGCACGGCCTGACCCCGCAGGAGGTGCGCCGCCTGGACCGGGCCGCGCAGTTCGCGGTCGTCGCCTCGCGCGGCGCGGTCGCCGACAGCGGCATCGACCTGGGCGGCTACGACCCGCACCGCGTCGGCGTCACCGTCGGCAGCGCCGTCGGCGCCACGACGGGCCTGGACCGGGAGTACCGGGTCGTCTCCGACGGCGGCCGCCTGGACCTGGTCGACCACGCGTACGCGGTGCCGCACCTGTACGACTACATGGTGCCCAGCTCCTTCGCGGCCGAGGTCGCCTGGGCCGTGGGCGCCGAGGGCCCCTCCACCGTGGTCTCCACCGGCTGCACCTCCGGCATCGACTCGGTGGGCTACGCCGTCGAGCTGGTGCGCGAGGGCGCCGCGGACGTCGTGGTCGCCGGCTCGTCCGACGCGCCGATCTCGCCGATCACCATGGCCTGCTTCGACGCGATCAAGGCGACCACCCCCCGCTTCGACGAGCCCGAGCGGGCCTCGCGGCCCTTCGACGGCACCCGCAACGGCTTCGTGCTGGGCGAGGGCGCCGCCTTCTTCGTCCTGGAGGAGCTGCACAGCGCCAGGAAGCGCGGCGCCCACGTCTACGCGGAGATCGCCGGCTACGCCACCCGCTCCAACGCCTACCACATGACGGGCCTGCGGCCCGACGGCGTGGAGATGTCCGAGGCGATCGACCTCGCCCTGGCCGAGGCCCGGCTGGCCCCCGAGGCCGTCGACTACGTCAACGCGCACGGCTCGGGGACCAAGCAGAACGACCGCCACGAGACGGCCGCGTTCAAGCGCAGCCTGGGCGAGCACGCCTACCGCACGCCGGTCAGCTCCATCAAGTCGATGGTCGGGCACTCGCTCGGCGCCATCGGCTCCATCGAGATCGCCGCCTCGGCGCTGGCCATGGAGTACGACGTGGTGCCCCCCACGGCCAACCTCACCACGCCCGACCCCGGCTGCGACCTCGACTACGTCCCCGTGACCGCGCGCGACCAGCTCGTCGACGCGGTCCTCACGGTCGGCAGCGGATTCGGCGGCTTCCAGAGCGCCATGGTGCTGGCCAGCCCCGAGAGGAGCCTGGTATGACCGCGTCGGCGGTGGTCACCGGCCTGGGCGTCGCCTCCCCCAACGGGCTGGGCGCCGAGGACTACTGGAACGCGACGCTGGGCGCGAAGAACGGCATCGGCCGGATCACCCGCTTCGACCCGGCCGGCTACCCGGCCAGGCTGGCCGGGGAGATCCCCGGCTTCGCCGCCGAGGACCACCTGCCCAGCCGCCTGCTGCCGCAGACCGACCGGGTCACCCGGCTCGCGCTGGTCGCCGCGGACTGGGCGCTGGCCGACGCCGGCGTCGACCCCCGGGAGCGGCCCGCGTTCGGCATGGGCGTCATCACCGCCTCCGCGGCCGGCGGCTTCGAGTTCGGCCAGGGCGAGCTGCAGAGCCTGTGGGCCCGCGGCAGCCAGCACGTCTCGGCGTACCAGTCCTTCGCCTGGTTCTACGCCGTCAACAGCGGCCAGATCTCGATCCGCAACGGCATGAAGGGCCCCTCCGGCGTCGTCGTCAGCGAGGGCGCCGGCGGCCTCGACGCGGTCGCCCAGGCCCGCCGCCAGATCCGCAAGGGCACCTCGCTGATCGTCACCGGCGGCGTCGACGCCTCGGTCTGCACCTGGGGCTGGGTGGCGCAGTTGTCCACCGGCAGGCTCAGCACCAGCGACGAGCCCACCCGCGCCTACCTGCCCTTCGACCGCGAGGCCTGCGGCTACGTGCCCGGCGAGGGCGGCGCGATCCTCATCGCCGAGGACGCCGGCGCCGCCCGCGCCCGCGGCGCGCACGTCTACGGCGAGATCGCCGGCTACGGCGCGACGATCGACCCCAGGCCGGGCAGCGGCCGCGAGCCGGGCCTGCGCAAGGCGATCCAGATCGCGCTGGCCGACGCCCGCACGCCCGCGGACCGGGTGGACGCGGTCTTCGCCGACGGCGCCGCCGACCCGGCCCTGGACCGGATCGAGGCCGAGGCGATCAGCGCCGTCTTCGGACCGCGCGCCGTCCCGGTGACGGTGCCCAAGACCATGACGGGCCGCCTGTACGCGGGCGCCTCGCCGCTGGACCTGGCCGCCGCGTTCCTCTCGATCCGCGACGGGGTCATCCCGCCGACCGCGCACGTCGAGCCGTGCCCGGACTACCCGCTGGACCTGGTCCTGGGCCAGCCCCGCGAGGCCCCGGTGCGCACCGCCCTCGTCCTGGCCCGCGGCAGCGGCGGCTTCAACTCCGCCATGGTCGTCCGCGCCGCCGACTGACCCCCCGCCCGGTCCCCGGGGCGCGGCCCCTCGCGCGCCCACCGAACCCCACACCAGCCCACGGACGAAAAGGACTTCCACCATGGCCACCAAGGCGTTCACCCTCGACGACCTCAAGCGCATCCTGCGGGAGGCCGCGGGCGTCGCCGAGGGCGTCGACCTCGACGGCGACATCCTCGACACCGAGTTCGACGTGCTCGGCTACGAGTCCCTCGCGCTGCTGGAGGCCGGCAGCCTCATCGAGCGCGAGCACGGCATATCCCTCGACGAGGAGGCCGTCAGCGACGCGGACACCCCGCGGGCCTTCATCGAGGCCGTCAACGCCCAGCTCGTCCCGGCCTCGGCCGCCTGAAAGGGGGATCGGGACATGACGCAGCACACCACCGCCAGAGTCGCCCTCGTCACCGGCGCCACCAGCGGCATCGGCCTGGCCGTCGCGCGGCTGCTGGCCCGGCAGGGCCACCGGGTCTACATCGGCGCCCGCGGCGCCGAGAACGTCGCCGCCACCGTCAAGGACCTCCAGGCCGAGGGCCTGGACGTGGACGGCGCGGTCCTCGACGTCCGCGACACCGCCTCCGTCGACGGCTGGGTCCAGGGCGCGGTCGACCGCTTCGGCGCCGTCGACGTCGTCGTCAACAACGCCGGCCGCTCCGGCGGCGGCCCCACCGCCGACATCGCCGACGAACTGTGGGACGACGTCGTGGACACCAACCTCAACGGCGTCTTCCGCGTCACCCGCGCCGCCCTGACGGTCGGCGGGATGCGCGCCAAGGACCGCGGCCGGATCGTCAACATCGCCTCCACCGCGGGCAAGCAGGGCGTCGTCCTGGGCGCCCCCTACTCGGCCTCCAAGCACGGCGTCGTCGGCTTCACCAAGGCCCTGGGCAACGAACTGGCCCCCACCGGCATCACCGTCAACGCGGTCTGCCCCGGCTACGTCGAGACCCCGATGGCCCAGCGCGTGCGCCAGGGCTACGCGGCCGCCTACGACACCTCCGAGGACGCCATCCTGGAGAAGTTCCAGGCGAAGATCCCGCTGGGCCGCTACTCCACCCCGCAGGAGGTCGCCGGCCTGGTCGGCTACCTGGCCTCGGACACCGCCGCCTCCATCACCTCCCAGGCGCTCAACGTCTGCGGCGGCCTGGGCAACTTCTAGCCGGGCCCGCCCCCACGCGCCCGCCGAACACCACCCGTGAGGAGAACCCGTCATGACCACGCGTGAGGCCGAGCACCAGATCACCGTCGCCGCCCCGGCGGCCGCCGTCTACCAGTTGCTCGCCGACGTCACCAACTGGCCGCGCGTCTTCCCGCCCACCATCCACGTGGACCGGGTCGAGGCCGAGGGCGCCGAGGAGAGGATCCGGATCTGGGCGACCGCCGACGGCCGCCCCAAGAACTGGACCTCGCGCCGCACCCTGGACCCCGAGAACCTGCGCATCGCCTTCCGCCAGGAGGTCCCGGCGGCGCCCGTCAAGCACATGGGCGGCGCCTGGATCGTCGAGCCGCTCGGCCGGGCGCAGTCCCGCGTCCGGCTGCTGCACGACTACAGCGCCGCCGGCGACGACCCGCACGACCTGCTGTGGATCGAGCGGGCGGTGGAGGAGAACAGCGTCTGCGAGCTGGCCGCCCTCAAAGTCAACGTCGAGGCGGCGCACGCGGCGCAGACCCAGGAGCTGACCTTCTCCTTCACCGACACCGTCCAGGTCGCGGGCTCCGCCAAGGACGTCTTCGACTTCGTCGAGCAGGCCCAGCTCTGGGCCGAACGGCTCCCGCACGTGGCCGTGGCGCGCCTCACCGAGGACGCGCCGGGCCTGCAGGAACTGGAGATGGACACCCGCGCCAAGGACGGCTCGGTGCACACCACCAAGTCCTACCGGGTGGTCTTCCCCCACGACAGGATCGCCTACAAGCAGGTCACCCTGCCGGCGCTGATGACCCTGCACACCGGCGAGTGGACCTTCGCCGAGACCGACGAGGGCGCCGCCGCCTCCTCGCAGCACACCGTCACCCTCAACACGGACAACATCGCCCGCGTCCTCGGAGACGAGGCCACCGTCGCCGACGCCCGCGCCTACGTGCACACGGCGCTGTCCACCAACAGCCGCGCCACCCTCGCGCACGCGAAGGCCTACGCCGAGTCCAAGGCCTCCTGAGCGTGGCGCCCCACCCCGCAGCCGCCGCCCGGCCGGCGCCGCCCGGCGCCGGCCCGGCCCGGCGGGACGCCCAGGTCCTGGTCGTCGGAGCCGGCCCCGTCGGCCTGCTGCTCGCCGGGGAACTCGCCCGCGCCGGCGTGGACGTGGTCGTGCTCGAGAGGCGCAAGACCCCCTCCACCGAGTCCCGGGCCTCCACGCTGCACGCCCGCACCATGGAGATCCTCGACGCGCGCGGCCTGCTGCCCGCCCTGGGCGCCCCGCCCAACGAGCCGCGCGGCCACTTCGGCGGCCTCCCCCTCGGCCTGAACCTGCCCGGCGCCCACCCGGGCCAGTGGAAGACGCCGCAGACCAAGACCGAGGCCGTCCTTCAGCAGTGGGCGCTCTCCCACGGCGCCGACGTCCGCCGCGGCCGCGAACTGGTCGCCGTCGCCCAGACGGGCGCCCACGTCGAGGCCGAGGCCCTCGCAGAGGACGGCGTCCTGCGGCTGCGCGCCGCCTACCTGGTCGCCTGCGACGGCGAGGACAGCACCGTGCGGCGCCTCACCGGCGCGGACTTCCCCGGCCGCGACGCCGGCCGGGAACTGCTGCGGGCCGACGTCGCGGGCGTCGAGATCCCCGACCGCCGCTTCCAGCGCCTCGAGCGGGGCCTGGCCGTCGCCTGGCGCAACGACCGGGGCGTCACCCGCGTCATGGTCCACGAGTTCGGCGCGCCCGCCCGCCCGCGCACCGCGGACGTCTCCTTCGAGGAGGTCGCCGCCGCCTGGAAACGAGTCACCGCAGAGGACCTCAGCGGCGGCCGCCCGCTGTGGGCGAACTCCTTCGGCGACGCCTCCCGCCAGCTCGCCTCCTACCGGCACGGGCGCGTCCTGTTCGCCGGGGACGCCGCCCACCGGCAGATGCCGGTCGGCGGCCAGGCCCTCAACCTCGGCCTCCAGGACGCCTTCAACCTCGGCTGGAAGCTCGCGCTCACCGTGCACGGACTGGCCCCCGACAGCCTCCTGGACACCTACCACGAGGAGCGGCACGCGGTCGGCCGCCGGGTCCTGACGAACATCGGGGCCCAGACCCTGCTGCTGCTCGGCGGCCCCGAAGTGGAGCCGCTGCGCGCGCTGATGGGCGAGCTGACCGCGCTGGAGGAGGCACGCGCCCACCTGGCCGGGACGATCAGCGCACTCGACGTGCGCTACCCGGCGCCCGGCCCGCCGCACCCGCTGCTGGGCGCCCGGCTCCCGCACACCCTCGTGCGCAGCGCCGGGGGAGAGCGCGCCGCCACCGCCGCGCTGCTGCGCGCCCCCGGCGGTCTGCTCCTCGACCTGGCCGGGACCGGCGTGCGGACGCCCGCCGGCTGGGCCGACCGGGTCACCGCCGTCGCCGGCGACCCCGAGCCCGGCACGCTCCCCGGCGAGCCGGCGGCCCTGCTCGTACGGCCCGACGGCCACGTGGCCTGGACCGGCCGGGACGAGGAGGGGCTGGCCCAGGCGCTCGAACGGTGGTTCGGCCCGGCCCGCCCCCCGACCCCCTAGGCCCCGCCCGCGAAGCCCCGCCCGCCCCCCGCCCCCCGCTCGCCGACCCCCCTGCGTCGCGTCCCCACCGCCGCGCGCACGCCCCCCCCCAGCCGATCCCCCCCCGTCAGGAAGGACAACCCATGGAAGGGACAGCGGCGGACACCGACGTCATCGTCGTCGGCGCCGGCCCGACCGGACTGATGCTCGCCGGCGAACTGCGCCTGGGCGGCGCCCGCGTCGTCGTGATCGAGAAGCTCGCCGCGCCGACCGGGCAGTCCCGCGGCCTGGGCTTCACCGCCCGCGCCATGGAGGTGTTCGACGAGCGCGGGCTGCTGCCCCGGTTCGGCCAGGGCGAGACCCTCGCCACCAGCCCTGTGGGGCACTTCGGCGGCGCCCAGTTCGACTTCACCGCCCTCGAGGACGCCCACTTCGGCGCCCGCGGCATCCCGCAGGGACAGACCGAGGCCGTCCTGGAGGGCTGGGCCGCCGAGCTCGGCGCCGACGTCCGGCGCGGCTGGGAGTTCCTCTCCCTCGCCGACGGCTTCCTCGACGGGGACCGCGCCGAGATCGCCGTCCGCACCCCCCAGGGCGACGAGCGGCGGCTGCGGGCCGCCTACCTGGTGGGCGCCGACGGCGGCGCCAGCCGCGTCCGCAAGGCGGCCGGCTTCGGCTTCCCCGGCGCCGACGCCACCCAGGGCATGTACCTCGCCGACGTCACCGGCTGCTCCCTGCGGCCGCGGTTCCTCGGCGAGCGCCTGAACGACGGCATGGTGATGGCCGCCCCGCTCGCCGAGGGCGTGGACCGCATCATCGTCTGCCCCGACGGGGCCCCCGCCCACGACCGCGAACGCACCGTCACCTTCGAGGAGGTGGCCGCGGCCTGGAAGTCCATCACCGGCGAGGACATCTCCCACGGCGGCGCCCGCTGGGTCTCCTCCTTCACCAACGCCACCCGCCAGGCCTCCCAGTACCGTCGGGGCCGGGTGTTCGTGGCCGGCGACGCGGCGCACGTCCACCTGCCGGCCGGCGGCCAGGGCCTGAGCACCGGCGTGCAGGACGCCGCCAACCTCGGCTGGAAGCTGGCCGCCGCAGTCCGCGGCGACGCCCCCCGGACGCTGCTGGACACCTACCACGCCGAGCGGTGGCCGGTCGGCCGCCGCCTGCTGGCCAACACCCGCGCCCAGGGCGCCGTCTTCCTCGGCGGCCCCGAGGCCGACCCGCTGCGCGAGCTGTTCGCCGAGCTGGTCCGCTACGACGACGTCAAACGGCACCTGGCCGGCGCGGTCAGCCACCTCGACATCCGCTACGACCTCGGCCAGGGCGAGGACGCCCACCCGCTGGTCGGCCGCCGGACGCCGCCGCGGCTGCTGGTCGGCGCGGACGGCGAGCAGCGCACCGCGCGACTGCTGCACCCGGGCCGCGCCGTGCTGCTCGACTTCGCCGACGACGCCGGGGCGCGCCGCACGGCGGCCGGCTGGCGGGGCCGCCTCGACGTGCACACCGTCTGCGCCAAGCCGGTCGACGGCCCCGACGCGCTGGCCGGCGTGCCCGCGCTGCTGATCCGCCCCGACGGGTACGTGGCCTGGGCGGGCGAGCCCGCGCACGGCCTCGAGGCCGCGCTGGAGCGCTGGCTGGGCGCCCCCTCCGCCTGACCCCCGAGGCCCCCGGAGCCTTCCGCCCCGCCGGTCCGACCGGCGGGGCGGAAGACTCGCGCGCGCGGTCACGTTCGGCGCCCGCCCCCGCCGGACCGGGGACGTGCCGGGCCGGAAACGTGCGGGCCGGACGGGAACGTGCGGGCCGGGAACATGCTGGACCGGGAACATGCCGGACCGGGGCCGTGCCGGACCCGGGAACGTGCGGGCCGGGGGTGTTCCGGACTGGGAAAATGCCGGGCCGAGAACATGCCGGACCGGGGGCGTGCCGGGCCGGGAACATGCCGGCCCGGGGCCGTGCCGGGGCCGGGAACGTGCGGGCCGGGAGCGTGCCGGGCCCGGGGACGTACGGGCCGGGGGCGTGCCAGACCGGGAGCATGCCGGCCCGGGGCCGTGCCGGGCTCGGGAACGTGCGGGCCGGGGGCGTGCCGGGCCCGGTGCGCCGTGCGGGGCGGGCGCGTGGAAGGCCCCGGGGCCGCGTCAGGGGAGCGCGGCGCCGGGGCCCGTTCGGGGGGCGGGGGTCGCTCAGACCGCGACGGCCTCCACGACCGAGACGGCCGCGGCGGTCTCCACGACCCGCTCCAGCCTGAAGCCGGCCTTCGCCACCAGCTCCGCGTACTGCGACCGGGTGCGCTCCTTGCCGCCCACGAGCAGCAGCAGCCACAGGTCGACGAGCTTGCCGGAGTGCGGCTCGTCGCCGTCCTCCGGGACCACCATCTCCACCAGCAGCAGCTTGCCGCCCGGCTTGACCGCCGCGCGCACGTTCCGCAGGATCCGCAGCGCCTGCTCCTCCGGCCAGTCGTGCACGATGTGCTTGAGGACGTACGCGTCCGCGCCCGAGGGCATCGGGTCGAACAGGTCGCCGTCGGCCAGGGTCACGCGGTCGGCGACGCCCCGCTCCTCCAGCAGCCGCGCGGCGCCGTTCCCGGCGACGCGCGGGTCCGACAGGACGCCCTTGGCGTCCGGCGCGCTCTCCAGGACGCCGGCCAGCAGCGCGCCGTCGCCCCCGCAGAAGTCCACGACCGTGCCGAACCGCGAGAAGTCGTAGGCGGCCACGACCGGCGCGGTCTCGGCGGCGGACATGTTCCCCATCCCGCCGATGAACACCGCGCCGTACTCCGGGTTCCGCGTCAGGTACTCGAAGGCGCCCATGCCGCGCCGCTTGGGCAGGCTCGGCTCGCCGGTCCGCACCGCCTCCAGGAAGCCGTTCCAGTCGTCCCAGTGCGTGGGGTGGCCCATCAGCACGCAGACGTCGCGCATCGTCACCGGGTGGTCGGCGCGCAGCGCGTCGGCCATCGGCGTCAGCGCCCAGCGGCCGTCGTCCTCGCGCGCGAACACGCCCTGGGAGGCGAGCAGGCGCAGCACCCGGCCCAGCGCCTCGGCGTCCGCGCCGACCCGCGCCGCCAGGTCCTCGACCGGCAGCGGACCGTCCCGCAGGGCCTCGGCCACGCGCAGTTCGGCCGCGGCGTACAGGGCCTGGGTCACCATGGAGCCCATGGCCAGCTCGAGCAGAGCGAACGGGGCGGGGGCCAGCTCCCGGACCTGCCTCTGCAGACCCGCCCGGGTCCTCTCCGTGGCGCGGACGACTTCGGGGGACGGCAAAGCGGGCATGTCTCTCCTCCATGGCAGAAAGCGCGAGTTCTGTCCCCACCGCCGGAAGGGACCCGTCCCGCCACGGTAGGCAGCGGGGATGGACCCGCCCTGGACGGCGGCTTGCGCACCTCTGGAGCGCGCCCGCCCCCCGCGGCGGCGCAGCCGACCGCGCCCGGCCCCCCGGCGGCGGCGCTCCCGGCGCTCCCGCTCCCGGCGCGGGCGGCGCGGCGCGGGGCCGGACGGCGGCCCGGAACCGCTCGGCGGCCGCTCGACGCGCACCGCAGACCGGGTCCGTCCGGGACGAGGCGCCCGGCGCCCCGGCCGGGGGCCGCCCCGCGCGGTCCGCCGCCCCCACAGGCCGCCGGCGTCCGTGTCCGCCCGCCCCCACACCCGCCCTGCCCGAGACCCGTCCCGGCCTGAGACCCGTCCCGGCCCGAGACTCGTCCCGGCCCGAGACTCGCCCGCACCCAGACTCGCCCGCACCCAGACCCGCCCGCACCCAGACCCGTCCGCACCCAGACCCGTCCGCACCCAGACCCGTTCGGTCCGAGACTCGTCCGGTCCGAGACTCGTCCGCACCCAGACCCGCCCGGCCTGAGACCCGTCCCGGCCCGAGACTCGCCCGCACCCAGACCTGCCCGGCCCGAGACCCGTCCGGCCCGAGACCGGACCGGGGCGCGGCGGACCGGGGCCCGGCCGGGGCCGCCGTGACCCCCGGCCCCGCCCCAGCCCCGGCGGCGGCCCGGCCCGCCTCGCCCCGGCGGCGGCCCGCCCCAGCCTCGCGGCGCCCCAGCCTCGCGGCGCCCCGCCCCGCCGCGGCCGGCGCCGGGGCGAGTCCCGGGGCCGGGGCGGGGCCCGGTGCCGGGGGCGGACCTCAAGGATCGCCTGAGCGATCCTGCGGTCCGGCTGCACCGCCCTTCGACCCCCCTGGTCTTCCCTGGTGACCCATCGTCTGCAACGGAGGAATCGAAATGGCGAAGAGCGCGATCATCGTGGGCGCCGGGCCGGTCGGTCTGATGCTCGCGGGCGAGCTGCGGCTCGGCGGCGCGGACGTCGTCGTCTACGACAAGCTGCCCGCCCCCAGCGGCGAGTCGCGCGGCCTGGGATTCACCAGCCGTACCGCGGAGGTCCTCGACCAGCGCGGGCTGCTCGACCGGCTCGGCGACGTCCGCTGGGGCAAGCAGGGCCACTACGGCGGCGTCCGCATCGACTTCTCCCTCCTGGACGAGAGCCACTTCGGCGTCATGGGCCTGGCCCAGTCCGTCACCGAGGACATGCTCGGCCGCTGGGTCGCCGAGCTGGGCGTCCAGGTGCGCCGCGGCTACGAGCTGACCGCCCTGACCGAGACCGAGGACGGCGTGGTCCTCGGCTTCGAGGGCCCCGACGGACCCGCCGAGGCCGCCGGCGCGTACGTCGTCGGCTGCGACGGCGGCAAGTCCACCGTGCGCGCCCTGGCCGGCATCGACTTCCCCGGCCAGGAGGCCACCCGCGGCATGTACCTGGCCGACGTCGTCGGCGCGCACGTGCGCATGCGGCCCATCGGCGAGCGCGTCGAGGGCGGCGGCATGGTGCTGTCCGTCGCCCTGGAGCCGGGCGTGGACCGCATCGTCGTCCACGAGCCCGGGATCCGCCCGCACCACGGCGAGGGCGAGCTGGAGTTCTCCGAGCTGGCCGACGCCTGGCAGCGCATGACCGGCGAGGACGTCCACGGCGCCTCCGCCTCCTGGATGTGCGCCCTGACCAACGCCACCGGCCTGGCCGCCCAGTACCGCAAGGGCCGCGTCCTCCTGGCCGGCGACGCCGCCCACGACCACGCCCCGCTGGGCGCCCAGGGCGTCAGCGTCGGCCTCCAGGACGCCGTCAACCTCGGCTGGAAGCTCGCCGCCGTGCTCGGGGACCGGGCCCCTGAGTCCCTGCTCGACACCTACCACGCCGAACGCCGCCCGGTCGGCGAGCAGTTGATGCGCGACGTGCACTCCATGTCGCTGCTGTACCTCTCCGGCGAGGAGATGGAGCCGCTGCGCGCCGTCGTGCGCGAACTCGTCGCCCTGCCCGAGGCCGCCCGCCGCCTCGCGGGCCGCGTCTCCGGCCTGCACATCAAGTACGACGTGGGCCCCGGGGAGCACCCCTGGCTGGGGCTGCGCCTGGCTCCGCACCGCGCCGTCGAGCGCGCCGACGGCGCCCGCACGAAGGTCGCCGAGCTGCTGCACGCGGCCCGCGGCGTGCTCATCGTCACGGACGCGGACGACGGCCCCGCCCGCCTCGCCGCCCGCTGGGCCGACCGCGTCGACGTCGTCGCCGGCGCCTGGGCCGACCAGGACGCCGACCGCCGGGACGCCCCGCGGGCCGTGCTGGTCCGCCCCGACGGCCACATCGCCTGGGCGGCGCCGGCCGGCGGCGACCTCCAGGCCGCCCTCACCCGCTGGTTCGGCCCGCCGACGGCCGCCTGACGTCCCGCCGGCGGCCGCCCGACGGGCCGCCGCACGACACCCCCCGCCCACCCCGCAGTTGAGGAGCAGGACATGGCAAAGGGCGCGATCATCGTAGGCGCCGGGCCGGTCGGGCTGATGCTCGCCGGCGAACTGAGACTGGGCGGCGTGGACGTCGTCGTCTTCGAGAAGCTCCCCGCGCCCAGCGGCGAGTCCCGCGGCGTGGGCTTCACCCGGCGCGCGGCCGAGGTCTTCGACCAGCGCGGCCTGCTGGAGCGCTTCGGCGACGTCGCCTGGGCCCAGGGCCACTTCGGCGGGGTCCACATCGACTTCTCCAAGCTGGACGACAACCACTTCAGCGTCCGCGGCGTCCCGCAGTACCGCACCGAGGAGATCCTCGAAGGCCGGCTGAAGGAGCTGGGCGTCGAGGTCCGCCGCGCGCACGAGGTGCTCGGCTTCCGCGAGACGCACGACGGCGTCGTCGTGGAGTACGAGGGCCCCGACGGCCGCGGCGAGGAGAGCGCCCGCTACCTGGTGGGCTGCGACGGGGCGCGCAGCGTCGTGCGCCGCCTCGCCGGCATCGGCTTCCCCGGCTGGGAGCCCACCCGGGGGATGTACATGGCCGACGTCGTCGGGGCGGACGTGCGTCAGCGCCCCATCGGCGAGCGCGTGCCCGGCGGCATGGTCATGGCCTTCGACCTGGAGGACGGCGTCCACCGGATCGTCGTCCACAACGAGTCGCTGCGCCCGCCCGAGGACCGCAGCGGCCTCACGTTCGCGACGATCGCCGACGCCTGGCAGGACATGACCGGCGAGCGCCTGCACGACGCCGAGGTCCGCTGGATCAGCTCCTTCACCGACGCCACCCGCCAGGCCGCCCAGTACCGCAAGGGACGGGTCTTCCTGGCCGGCGACGCCGCCCACATCCACATGCCGGCCGGGGCGCAGGGCATGAGCGTGGGCGTGCAGGACGCGGCGAACCTCGGCTGGAAGCTGGCGGCCGCCGTCAACGGCTGGGCGCCCGAGGGCCTGCTCGACACCTTCCAGTCCGAGCGGCACCCGGTGGGGGAGCTGCTCATGCGCAACACCCGCGCCCAGACCAGGCTCTACCTCTCCGGCGAGGAGATGGAGCCGCTGCGCGCGGTCATGCAGGAACTCGTCCAGGACGCCGCGGTGGCCCGCCACCTGGCCGGCCAGGTGTCCGGCCTCGACGTCCGCTACGACATGGGCCCCGGCAGCCACCCGCGGCTCGGCCTGCGGCTGCGCCCCGACACCCCGCTCAAGCTCGCCGACGGCAGCCCCGCCGCCGTGCGGGACCTGCTTCAGCCGGCCCGCGGCGTGCTGTTCGTGACCCCCGCGGCGGCCGGCGCCGACGCGCTGCGCGCCACCGCGGCGCGCTGGAGCGACCGGGTGGACACGGTCGCCGGCGACTGGGCCGAGGGCGAGGGCGGCGCGCCGGACGCCCCGCACGCGCTGCTGCTGCGCCCCGACGGCCACATCGCCTGGGCCGCCCCGGACGAGGCCGCCCTCAAGGACGCGCTGGCGCGCTGGTTCGGCGCCCCCTGACACGCCCGGCGCCCGCGCCGGACCCGGCCGCAGAGTCCCCCCAGGGGTGCTCTGCGCGCGGGGCGGCGCCCCGCAGGCGCGCCCGCCCGGCCCGGAAGGCGCCCGGAAGGCGCCCGGAAGGCGCCCGCAACCGGGCCGGGACGGGTCTGCGCCCGCGACCGGCCCGGCCCGGAAGGCGCCCGCAACCGGGCCGGGAGGGGTCTTCCACCCGCATCCGAGCCCTGGTTGAGCGACGGGGCCGACCGTGGGCGGACACCACCCTGACCCCCGGGGGGAGCAGGCCGGTCCGGCGCGCCGGCGGGGCCGGCGCGGCGGCGCCGCGGTCCGGCCCTCCCCCGTCTCCCGAGCGGAGTGCTTTGTGAGCAGCGGACGCATGGAAGTGTGCCTGATCGGCGCCGGACCCCGCGGGCTGTCCGTACTGGAACGGCTCTGCGCGCAGGAGCGGAAGTCCCCCCGCTGGGACCGGCTGACCGTGCACGTAGTGGAACCGGACCCGCCGGGCGCCGGCCGGGTCTGGCGGCCCTCCCAGTCCCGGCACCTGCTGATGAACACCGTCGCCTGCCAGGTCACCGTCTACACCGACGCCAGCGTCGCCGTCGAAGGGCCGCTGGAGGAGGGCCCGAGCCTGTACCAGTGGGCCAAGGCGCTGGGCCCCAGCGCGCTGACGCCCGGCGCGGGCGCCCCCTACGACGACGAGACCCTCGCCGAGGCCCGGGACCTGGGGCCGGACACGTACCCCACCCGCGCCCTGTACGGCCAGTACCTGACCTGGGTGTTCGGCCGGGTGACCGCGAGCGCGGCCGCGCACACCACCGTCCGCCTGCACGCCGCGCGCGCCGTGGCCCTTCAGGACGCCGATCCCGGCGCGGGCGACGGCGGGGCGCAGACCGTGCTCCTGGAGGACGGCGCCCGCCTGACGGGCCTGGGCGCGGTGGTGCTCGCGCAGGGCCACGTGCGGGTGCGGCCCACCGACGAGGAGCGGGAGTTCGCCGCGTACGCCGCCCGGCACGGGCTGACCTACATCGCGCCGAGCAACCCGGCGGACGTCGACCTGTCCGCGATCGCCCCCGGCGAGACGGTGCTGCTGCGCGGCCTGGGCCTGAACTTCTTCGACTACATGGCGCTGTTCACGCGCGCCCGCGGCGGCCTGTTCGAGCGCGTCGACGGCCGCCTGGCCTACCGCCCCTCGGGCCGCGAGCCGCGGCTGTACGCCGGCTCCCGCCGCGGCGTGCCCTACCAGGCGCGCGGCGAGAACGAGAAGGGAGCGCACGGCCGCTGCCGCCCGCGGCTGCTGACCACCGCTTTCGTGACGGCCCTGCGCGAGCGGGCACGGGGCGGGGAGCCGATCCGCTTCGGCGCCGAGCTGTGGCCGCTGATCTCCAAGGAAGTGCGCACCGTCTACTACGAGACGCTGCTCGCGCGGCGCGCGGGGCCGGCCTCGGCGGCCGCCTTCGCGCAGGCGTTCCTGCGGGCCGGGGACGAGAGGGCCGAGGACGCGCTGCTCGCCGCGGCCGGAGTCGGCGACGACGAGCGCTGGGACTGGGACACGGTCGCCCGGCCCTACGGCGAGCGGGTCTTCCAGGACCCCGCCTCCTTCCGCGGCTGGCTGCGCGGCTACCTCGACGAGGACGTGCGCCGGGCCCGGGAGGGCAACGTCAGCGGCCCCTTCAAGGCGGCCCTGGACCTGCTGCGGGACCTGCGCAACGAGCTGCGCCTGGCGATCGACCACGGCGGCCTGGACGCCGACTCCCACCGCGACGAGCTGGACCGCTGGTACACGCCGCTCAACGCCTTCCTCTCGATCGGCCCGCCGGCCTCCCGCATCGAGGAGATGGCCGCCCTGATCGACGCGGGCGTCCTCGACGTGACCGGTCCGGGACTGCGGGTGGCCGCCGACCCCCTCGACCCCGCGGGCCCGGCCTTCGCCGGCGCCTCCCCGGACGTCCCCGGCCTGCGGGTGCGGGCCACCGCGCTGGTCGAGGCCCGGCTGCCGGAGACCGACGTGCGGCGCACCGCCGACCCGCTCATGGAGCGGCTGCTGCGCACCGGCCAGGCCCGCGCCCACCGCGTCGCGGGCGCGGACGGCTCGTCCTACGAGACCGGCGGCCTGGCCGTCTCCGAGCGCCCCTACCGCCTGCTCGACGCGCAGGGCGCGCCGCACCCCAGACGGTTCGCGTACGGGGTGCCCACCGAGGCCGTGCACTGGGTGACCGCGGCCGGCATCCGGCCGGGCGTGGGCTCGGTGACGCTGGAGGACTCCGACGCCATCGCCGCGGCGGTGCTGGCGCTGCCGGAGCCGCGCCCCGCGCCGCGGCCGCACGGGGCGCCGGCGGTCGCGGCGGGCCCGGCGCCGTCCGGCGACGCGCAGGCGGCGCTGTCCGGCAGCGCGGGCGCGGGAGCGGTCGCGTGAGCCGCCCCCGCGGGAGCGGTCGTGTGAGCCGTCCCGCCGACCGGGACACCGGGCTGCTGTCCCCGGTCCGCGCCGGCGCCCCCGTCGAGGCCGCCGTCGCCGACGGCGCCTGGGTCCAGGCGATGCTCGACGCGGAGGCCGCGCTGGCCCGCGCCCAGGCGCGCTGCGGCACGGTCCCGCCCGCGGCCGCCGCCGCGATCACCGCCGCCGCCCGAGCCGCCGACTTCGACGCCAGGGAGCTGGCGCTGGCCTCGCGGGAGACCGCCAATCCGGTGGTGGCCCTGGTCGCGGCGCTCACCGCGAAGGTCGCGGCCTGCGCGCCGGAGGCCGCCGAGTACGTGCACCGCGGCTCCACCAGCCAGGACGTCTTCGACACCGGCGCGATGCTGGTGGCGACCCGCGCCCTGCGGCTGATCGCCGCGGACCTCCAAGAGGTGGCCGGCGCCCTCGCCGCGCTGGCCGCCGATCACCGGGACACGGTGATGGCGGGACGCACCCTCGCCCTGCACGCCGTGCCCACCACCTTCGGGCTGAAGGCGGCGGGCTGGCGCCAGATGGTCCTGGAGTCCGCGCAGCGGCTGGAGCGGCTGGCCGAGGGCGGCCTGCCGGTCTCCCTGGGCGGCGCGGCCGGCACGCTGGCCGGCTACCTCCAGCACGCGGGCGACGACGCCGACCCGGCGGCCGTCCTGGAGGAGCTGACGGCCGCCTTCGCGGACGAGACCGGGCTGGCCGCGCCCGTGCTCCCCTGGCACGCGCTGCGCACGCCGGTCGCCGACCTGGGCGCGGCCCTCGCGCACACCGCCGGGGCGCTGGGGAAGATCGCCGCCGACGTGCTGGTGCTGGCCCGCACCGAGATCGGGGAGGCGGCCGAGCCGGCGGCGGCCGGACGGGGCGCCTCCTCGGCGATGCCGCACAAGCGCAACCCGGTCTTGTCGACGCTGATCCGCTCCGCCGCCCTCCAGGTCCCGGCGCTTGCCGCCGTCCTCGCCCAGTGCCTGCCGCACGAGGACGAGCGGTCGGCGGGGGTCTGGCACGCCGAGTGGCAGCCGCTGCGCGAGGCGCTGCGGCTGACCGGCGGGGCGGCGCACACCGCCGTGGAGCTGGTCCGCGGGCTCGCCGTGCGCCCCGAGCGGATGGCGGCCAACCTGGAGGCCACCGGCGGACAGCTCGTCTCCGAGCGGCTCTGCGCCGTGCTCGCCCCGCGGCTGGGCAGGGCGGCCGCGAAGGACCTGCTCACCCGGGCGTCGCTGCGGGCGGCGGAGACCGGGCGCCCGCTGGCCGCCGTGCTGGCGCACTCCGGCGCGCTGCGCGGGGTGCTCGCGCCCGCGGAGCTCGCCGCGCTGCTCGACCCGGCCGGTTACACCGGCGCGGCCGGCCCGCTGGTCGACCGGGCGCTGGCCGCCGGCCGCGGCCCGGCCCGCCCCGCCCCGAAGGACACGCCCTGACGCCCTGACCGGGAAGAGGGCCCGGTCCGGCGCGCTGCGCGGGGTGCTCGCGCCCGCGCAGCTCGCCGCGCTGCTCGACCCGGCCGGTTACACCGGCGCGGCCGGCCCGCTGGTCGACTGGGCGCTGGCCGCTCGCCGCGCGTGCGACGGGATCGCCCGCGGCCCGCCCCGCCGGTCCCCGCCCGCCGGTCCCGGCCCGACCTCGTCGGACGCGCGGGGGCGCCTCCTGACCCCGCACCCGCTGAACGTGGACACGGCGGATCCCGTCGGACGCAGGGGGAGGGGGGCTCTCGACGACGACGCGGGCGCGGGGAAGGGGGGGTGAGGGGGCGTCAGACGGCGCCGAGGCGGAAGCCGACGCCGCGGACGGTGACGATCCAGCCGGGGTCGCCCAGCTTGCCGCGCACGCTGCTGACGTGGGTGTCCACGGTGCGGCGCGACCAGGAGTCGCCCCACACCCGCTGGAGCAGCTCCCGGCGCGGGACCACCGCGCCGGGATGCTGCGCCAGCAGACGCAGCAGGTCGAACTCCTTGCGCGTGAGGGCGACCGGCGCGCCGTCCACGGTCACCTCGCGGGCGCCCGCGTCGATGCGCAGCCGGCCGTGCCGGATCTCCCGGACCGGGGCCGCGGCGGCCGCCGACTGCCACTGGGCGCGGCGCATGACGGCCTCGATCCGGGCCGTCAGCTCACGGATCCCGAAGGGCCTGGTGACGTAGTCGTCCGCGCCCGCCTGGAGTCCGAGCACGCAGTCGGTCTCGGACTCGCGGGACGTGACGATGATCAGCGGCACCCGGCTGACCGACCGGATCGCCCGGCACACCTCCAGCCCGTCCAGGTCCGGCAGCTCGAGGTCGAGCAGGACGAGGTCGGCGCCGCCGTAGGCGTGCAGGGCCGCGCCGCCGTGGGCCGCCCTGGTGCAGGTGTGGCCGTGCCGGCGCAGCTCGTGCGCCAGCCCGTCCCCGGCGTCGGCGCCCACGACCAGGACGCGCCGCCCGGAGACCGCCGGCGCCGGCCGGGGCGCGTCCCGGCCCGGCACGTCCCGTACCGAGGTCTGGCCGAAGTCGCCCGGCCCGGGGGCGCTCTGGCCGGGCGGGTGCTGGCCGGGGGGCCGGGAGTCGGCGCCGGGGCGCGGCAGCCGCGCTCCCCGGACCGGCGTGGGGGCCCGCCGCCCGTCGTGCTCGGGGTGCGGAGTGGACCTCTGGTGCTCCAGCAGTGCCTGCGCCTGAACCTGGCTCATGCCTCCCCCGGGGGGTCGTGGCGGTCCCGGACCGCTCCGGCCGCCTCCGCGCCGACGCTAACGGCGCACGGTCGAGCCCCGATGCAGCACCGATCCAGGCCCCGCCCGCCCGCCCGGCCGCCCGGCCGCCCACCCGGCCCGGTGCGTGGCCGAGGCCCGCCCCCTGCTGCCGCGCACGCCTCGGCGGCCGCGGCAGTCGTGAGCGGCCGCGGCGCCTCAGATCACACGAAGCGGGCGGCGGCGAAGCCGAAGACGACGAGCGTGGCGGCCGCCGCCGAGCGGTTCCGGCCCGCCGAGCGGAAGCTCGACCAGGACGGCGGCTGTCCGGCGAGGGCGCCGGGGGCGTGCTGGGAGCGGATGCGGGCGCTCCTGCCGCCCGCGCGCGCCCTGCGCGCGGCGACGCACGCGGAGAAGGCCCTCGGGCCCGGGTCGCGGACTGGCGCGTACCGGCTGATCGGCGCCGTGGAGAAGGGCGCCGCGGCCGGCGGGGACACGGGGGCCACGGCCTACGGCACGAACCGGCCCGAAGTCCTCAACTCCGCCCGCGATCCGCCGGACCGGCCCGACGCGCGCCCGATCGAGCAGGGCGCGCGGCCCTCTCGAACGACTGACCGGGCCACCCTGGACGGTGACGCACCGCCGCCGGCGGTTCCGGCGCGGGCAGAAGGCCGGCGGCGGCCCCCCTCAAGGACTCTGAGGGCGGCCGCCACGTTCGTCGGGCGGACTCTCAGGACCGGACGTCCGCGGGGACGTCACCGGCGCTCACGCTCTGAACGAAGGCGCCCCAGGCGCCGCGCGGAAAGAGCAGCGCGGGCCTCTGCTTGTCCTTGGAGTCGCGGACTCCGACCCGAGTGGTCAGGTCGGCTGCCTCGATGCAGTTGTTGCCTGTTCCGTCGCTGTAGGAGGACTTGTACCAGGCGTCTTCCGGTGCGACGTCAGTGGAGGGCTTGTGGTCTCGGTTGATGTCGATGGCTCCGCTACTTTCCAGTGAGTGCTTCCAGGAATTCGATGGTCTCCTCGAGGCCGAGCGCGGCCCCGACCATCGCGTTGAACCGGCGTGTGAACCGGTCGACCTCGCGCGGCTTGTCTGACGTGGACACAGCTCCCCACGCGTTGTCCGTCTGAACCCGCGACGGAAGCTCGCCGAGGTCCAGGATCGTGAAGTCGTTGCTCGACCGGTAGCCGCGTTTGAACGGCAGCACCTGGACCGAGATGTGGTCCTGACGGGCCAGCTTGACGACCTCGCGATACTGGTCCTGCATGGTGTCCTCGTCGCCGACGGGGATGCGCAGGGCCGCTTCGCCGAGTATGACGCGGAGCCGGAGGTCGTCACGCTCCAGGACTCTCCGCTTGCGTTCCATCCGGAGGTCCACGTTGCGCTGTATGAACTCGCTGGTGGTGTCCTCGACAGGGCGCTGGACTTCGAACAGGGCTCGCGCATACGCCTCGGTCTGCAGGAGGCCGTACACGACGGTCGGGTGGTAGGCCAGGATCTCCGTGGCCTCGGCTTCCAGGCCGACGAAGTGCGGCATACCGGCTGGCATGAACGCGCGGTACTGCGTCAGCCAGTCGTCGTGAGGAGCCTCGCGGTTCAGCTCGACCAGCAGTTCGATCAATTCGAGATCGACGACTGAGTACCGCTTCAACAGGGTGCGCAGGTCGCCGACGTTGCGTCGGAAGTTCAGCTCGCCGTTCTCGACCCGGGCGAGAGACGCTTCCGACAGCGCCTTCAGTCCACGCACGGCGGCTCTACGAGTCATGCCGCGCGCCCTGCCGTCTTCGACGGCTGGGCAGTTCTCGCGCAACTGTCTGAGCTGGATGCCGAGTTCCAAGCGCCGCCCGGTTGCCCCACGCCTTGCAGCCATCTGTGCAACACCCCCATGCGTCTGCGTCGGTTGAGTACCGCCCTGCGCACAGTCTGGCATCCGCTGTGCGCTCATCGCAGCCCCTGTGCAGATTCCCGCATAATCCATTTACGGTCTCGCTGATTTTTCAGCGGCGATCCAGTTGCCTCGCAATGCGGTCTACCGCCACGGTAGTTGAGCCAACGCAAACCGCGGCAGGCGAGTGGGTTATGAACCGCATTCTTGTGCGATTGCACTGCGCCCTGCATGCCGCCCTGTAGGCCCGGAGGTATCGGTATGACACCTGCACTCGCCATGCAGGAGGGAAACGCCCCTCGGTCAGGCTTCGAGCTGTCCATCGGGCGGCGACCGAACCACGACGGCAGCGGTCTCTCCAGCGTGGATGCCAAGTGGCCCGGCAGATGCCGGCGCATCGTCCGCGCGGCCTTGAACCTCTGGCGTCAGACCGGCCTCGCCGACACGGCGGAGCTGCTGACCAGCGAGCTGGTCACCAACGCGCTCCAGCACGGCGCCGGGCCGGACGTCGGGATGCGTCTCTACCTCACCGCGCACCACCTGGTGCTCGAGGTCCGGGACGGCTCCACCGGGCGCCCCGTCGTGCGCCAGGCGCAGCCCGACGACGAGCACGGCCGCGGCCTGGCGCTCGTCGAGGCCCTCTCCGACGCGTGGGGCACCAGCCCCGACGGCACCCGGACGTGGTGCGCTCTCGCCCTCACCCCCTGCGAAGGGCCGACCCGCATGCAGCCCGCTGCCGCCAACGCCCCCGTCTTAGGGTCGTTGACTCCCCTGCGCCTCCCCGGCGACCCCGGCGCGGCCACCTGCGCCCGCGCCTACGCCCGCCAGGCCCTCGCGCTGATGCGATGGGACGGACCGATTGACGCCGCCGCGGTGGTGGTCGGACACCTCGCCGCCAACGCCGTCCAGCACGGCGTGATGCCTGGTCACCCCGGGGAGAGGGTGACCCTCGAGCTTCGCATCGAGGAGGAGGGCCGGCTCCTCGTCGACGTCACCGACCCGAACCCGGAGTTCGGCGACTTCGAGGCCGCTCAGAAGGGCTAGGAGGGCCGCGGCCTGCGAGCGGTGGCAGTAGAAGGAGTGGGCGCGTGAGCGGCTGAGGACATCGCCCGATCTACGACCGCGCAAGGGCGACCCGGACGGCGCCCGTCATCGTGCAGCAGAAGGTGGACGTGCTGGCGGCCAACACGAGAGGCCTGCGCTACTGGGTCCGACTGCCTGAGCAGTGGCCCGCCGACCTCGCCGACGGCCTGGACCTTCTCGCCTATCGCCAGGAGGAACGCCCCCCGCCTCCAGACCTTGACCGGCGCCACGGGGGAGACAGACGTCTGCTCGGTGCTCGAACGCGCCCAGAGCGCCGAGCGGCTTCTCACCGCACACCTAGCGCACCGGAGGAACCATGACCGACCTTGGAATGCTCAACGTCCCCAAGCAGACCCGCCGAGACCTCGGCGGCGGCTTGGGGTACGCCTTCAACGGGCAGCACTTCGACGCCCCGGCCGACCTCGACGTCACCGCAGCGGCCGACGCCCTCACCAAGCCGCTGTCCGTGATCGTTCAGGTCACCAAGCGCTGCGACTTCGACTGCTCGTTCTGCTCGGAGGTCCTACAGAAGCCGGACCCGACCCTCGACCAGCTCGCCGCCATCCAGAAGAACCTGGCCGGCGTCGGCCGGATCTTCCTGTCCGGCGGCGAGCCGCTGCTGCGCAAGGACTTCGGCGCGGTCGTCGACGTCTTCCACGGCCACCACATCGTCGCCGTGCCCACGAACGCCACCCACGCCCCGGACCACGCCCGGAACATCGCGGGGAAGGTCTCGTACGCGAACGTGGGCTTCGAGGGGCCTCGGGCCGCCTTCCGGCGCGTGCGCGGCGACTACGACAAGACCATGGCCGGCGTCCGCGTCCTGCAAGAGGCCGGCATCCCCCTCGCTCTGTCGGCCGTCGTCTACCGCTCCACCCTGTCCGTGCTGCCGTACACCGTGCAGATCGCGGACGTCCTGGACGCCACGAAGGTGAAGTTGATCCTGCCCCTGCGCAAGGGCAACGCGCTGAACCTCGCCGACCACGAGTTCATCACGACCGAGGAGGCAGAGAGCACGTTCGCGCGGCTCAAGGAGCAGCGCGCCGAGATGCAGTGGTCCCCCGCCCTGCGGCTGACGGCGTGGACCCCGCAGAACCAAGGCCACATGATCGTGATCGAGCCCGACGGGGCGGCGCGGGCCTGGCCGGTGTACGACGCGCCGGACCTGTGGGAGTACCTGGGCAACGTCCTTGAGGAGCCCATCACCGAGATCTGGAAGCGGTACCGCTTCAAGGACAACCACGTCTCCAAGTACGTCGGCCGGTCGATCCTCGCCGTCGACCAGGGGGTGTGACGTGCAGGAGATGACGAACCTGTCGTGGCCCGAGACGCCGCTCGGGTCGGTCACCCGCCCCATCCAGAAGCAGGGGACGTGGCTCACCGCGCTGTCCCTGCTCTGGGGGGAGGCCGACGACGAGCCGGTCCTCATGGGCGCCGCCGCGGTGTTCATGAAGATCCACCGGACGCAGTCCCTGCCGGTGTCGGCGCCGCTCATCCACTTCGGCTACCGGGTCCTCCTCCCGGACAGCCTGGGGCAGACGGCGGAGATCGTCCGCCATCTCGACGTCGCTCTCGTCCAGTCCCGCCGGAAGGCGCAGTTCGTCGCCTGGCACAACGGCGCCGACGACCTGCACGTCCTCACTCAGCTCCCGCGCGCCGAGGGGGAGCCGCGGCACCCGGGCGTGAGCGCGGTCGCCGCCGGCTGGCGAAACCGCACGGCCCGGGAGAAGGGCGTGGCGCGCTACGTCGACACCAGCCACGACCTCGGGCCGGTCGGGCTCGTCAGCGACACCGCCGCCGCGCACGGGCTGGAGCCGCTGAAGCGGTTCGCCGGCCCCCAACAGCAGGAGAGCGCGCAGCAGGCATGCGACGCCCTCGCCGCAGGGCGCAGCGCAGGCGATTCGCGTGACGCTCTCGCCGCGAGCGTCCTGTCCTCTGCCGTCATCACCGCCCTCCTGTGCGGCAAGCACAGCGGGCGACTGCACTGGGACGAACCCCTACGCCTCTTCGACGTCCTGTTCGCAGCCGCATGGCAGATCGCGCCTTCCGTGCTGGGCGGCGTGGCGTCAGCGCGCACCGAGTAGCGTCCGCCGGAGGCCGCCCGCAGCGGGCGCGCGGCCCCCGGCCTACGGCAGGGACACCGCATGATCATCATGAGCAGCTCGCCCACCGGACACGCACTGACGCCTCCGCCGCTGCGTGCCGGCACGGCACGGATCGCGTCCGTCGACGTCGAGTGGTCGAAGAACTACCGGATCAAGAACGGGCAGCGACCCTTCTGCTTCAGCGCGGTCTGGCTCGACCTGCCCACGGACCGTGCCCGCGATCTCGCCGACGCGACGTTCCAGTGGACCAGCCTCTACGTCGAGGAACCCGACGAGATGGGACCGCTGATCCAGCAGGCCGCGACGTGCCTCACCGCAGCCTCGGAGACCGCCGACATCGTCACCGGCCATCAGTTCTGCGCCGACCTGTCCGTCCTGCGGGCCAACGCCCCCACGAGCGTCGTACCCGCTCTGGAACGGGCCCGCGAGCAGTGGCTGCGGCGCCGTGACGCCGACCCTGCCGCAAGCCGCTACGTCGACACCCGATACGACACAGGGCACCTCCTCGCCGGGACCTCCCGCCGCCTGGTCGACGTGTGCACCGAACTCGGGCTCGACGTCACCCAGCCCGAGCTGCGCGGTGCGAGCATGCCCGCCCTGCACCGCCGGTGGATCGAGAACGGCGACGAAGAGGGCCGGGAACGCGTCAGCGTCCTCAACCTGCGCCACTCCGTCTCCACGGCCTTCGTCGCCGCCCTCACCGCCGAACTCGCCCACTGGCCGGACACCGGCCTGAACGTCAACCGAGCCATCGCCGACAGCGCGAAAGGCGCATGGGGATGGCTGGAAACCCCTACCTTCACCGCTCTCCTGGAGGACTCGTGCCCATCCGCGACTGCCGGGTCATCGCCGTCGAAGGCACTCAAGCGGCCGGCAAGACAACGTTCGTCCACGCGCTGACCGCGCGCCTGCGCGAGCAGGGCGTCAACGTCGCCTGCACCGGCGAACCCGCTCGGACCAGCCCGTTCATGGAGGACATCGTCCTTCACGGCGAAGGGGGCTTCGACCTGGTCGCCGAGATGGACCTGTTCGCGCAGCACTTCACCGTGCCGCTCCGCGCCGCCCGTCACCACCGGGTCCTGATCACCGACAAGACGCCGCTGAACGTCTTGGCGCTCGCGGGTCTGGTTCTGGATCTCAGCGAACCCCGCGTCGGGGCATGGCTGCGGTCCGCCGAGCGCATGTGCCAGGTGTGGATGCCCCTCGCGTACGACATGGTCGTGTACTGCGGGGACCGCTACGACCAGAAGGCCGGCGGCGACCGGATGCGGGAGAAGGTCCTGCCATTGCAGGATCAGGCGGATGAGGCTGTCCGCGCGGCTCTCCGCAAGGTCCCCGAAGTGCCGGTCCTCTCCATGCCGCTCAACCTGACCGTCGCGGAACGTGTCCAGTGGACCGTCGAACGCGTTGAGGAGACGGGACTGCTCGCGGCCTGACCCACCCGCTACGGTCCTACCGGCAACGCGCACCGCAAGGGGTCGGAGGACGAGGCGGCAGTGCAGCAGCTACCCGTGAACGACGTGATGCTCATTCTGGAGCGCGGCGGCGCCGTGTGCCTTGCCGAGCGGCAGGGCACCGGCTACGCCGACGGGATGCTGAATCTGCCCTCCGGGAAGCTCGACCGGGGCGAGGACGTCTTCGACGCCGTGAGACGCGAAGCGTGGGAGGAGATCGGCGTCCGCATCGAGCGGGACGCCCTGCGGATCGTGCATGTCATGCACTTCCGCAATCCCGAGGGCGAGCCGCGGATCGGCTGGTTCTTCGCCGCCCGCCACTGGCAAGGCGAGCCCCGCAACGTGGAGCCGCACAAGTGCGCCGGTCTCTCCTGGCATGCGAGCGACCAACTCCCGTACAGCACGGTCCCGTACAACGCCTTGGGCATCGCGCACTACCTCAAGGGCGAGCCGTTCTCCGTGCACGGCTGGTAAAAGGGCCGCCGCATCTACACAGCCCTCACCCGCTACGGCCCGCAGGAGAAGTGAAGCGATGACCACGACCGCCGACTGGGCGCCCATGGCCCAGGCCCTGGCCGCCGACCTGCGAGCGAAGAACGCGATCCGCTCCGATGCGGTCGCCGCGGCCATCGAAGCGGTGCCCCGGCACCTGTTCATCGCCGGACACTACGCCGCCGGAAGGCACACACCGGTCGACCCCGCCCGGCCCACAGGCGAGCTGCTGGGGCTCGCCTACGCAGACCGCGGCATCATGACCCACACCCCCGACGACGGCGCCGGCGGCTTCTCCAGCACCTCCCAGCCCTCCATCGTCGCCAAGATGCTGGAAGCCGCCCGGCTGCGGCCCGGGATGCGCGTGCTGGAGATCGGCGCAGGCACCGGCTGGAACGCAGCTCTGATCGCACACATCACCGGCGCCGACGTCCACACCATCGACGCCTCCGGGCTCGTCGCCGCCGGAGCTCAGGCCGCCCTGGACCGCGCAGGCGCGTCGCGCGTCGCCGTGCACGCCGCGGACGGCTACCTCGGACACCGGGACGGCGGCCCGTACGACCTGGTCATCGTCACCTGCGGGATCGCCGGGACCTCCCCGGCCTGGCACGACCAGCTCGGCGACGACGGCGCCGTCCTGGCCCCCGTCGCGCACGGCGGCCTGCACCCCCTGCTCCGCGTCACCCGCACCCCCCAGGGTCTGACCGGACGACTGGTCGCCAACGCCGACTTCATGACCGCCACCGGGCCGCTGTACGCCGGAGTCACCCCGGCTCCGGCCGCCCGCGGCCACCGCCTCCCCGCCCCCGATCCAGCCGCCGCCCGCCCCGGCGCCGTACCCGACGACCTGGACCCGCGCGGCTCCTACGTCGACCTGTGGATGCACCTGGCCGCCCGCGATCCGCGGACCACCTGCGCGGGCGCCGAAGGCGCCACCGACTACACCGGCGCCGCCCTCGTCGAAGACGACTCCACAGCGGTGTTCGTCCAGCCCAACGGCCTCTACCCCACTCCCGGCGCCCAGACGCTGGCCGACCAGGCAGAGCAGCGCATCGCCGAGTGGGCGCAGACCGGACGCCCCGAACTCACCGCCTGGTCCTGCTCCCTCGCCCCGGGCGGCAACGAAACCCACCCGCTCCTCACCCCCACCGAGTGGAGGCTGTAGACGGGCGCCGACCGCGTCGGCCCCCCGTCAGGGCGCCTCAGATCACGCGAAGCCGGCGGCGGCGAAGCCGAAGACGACGAGCGTGGCGGCCGCCGCCGAGCGGAAGTTCGACCAGGACGGCGGCTGTCCGATCAGGACGGCGGCTGTCCTGTGCTTGACGTAGGGCACGATGCCAGCAGCGCCCCGGGCGGCACGGGCTCCCCTGCCGACCGGAGCCGTGCCGCCGCCCCCTGCGGCGCCGAACGCCTGACCCGGCAGGACGACCGCCCGAAACGAGGGACAGACTTTGAAGGCTCTGATCGCCGGAGGCGCCGGCTTCATCGGCAGCACCGTCGCCTCCGCCTGCATCGACAGCGGCATCACCCCCGTCGTCCTGGACAACCTGGCCACCGGCCGGCGCGAGTTCGCCGACGGCCGGATCTTCTACGAGGGCGACATCGGCGACGGCGCGCTGATCGACCAGGTCTTCGCCGAGCACCCCGACATCGAGACGACCGTCGACTGCGCCGCACTGATCGTCGTCCCCGACTCGGTCGCCAACCCGCTCGGCTACTACCGCGAAAACGTCGCCAAGGGCATCGAGTTCCTCGAGCACCTCGTGCGCAACGGCTGCCGGAGACTCCTCTTCAGCAGCTCCGCGTCCCTCTACCGGGCCGACCCCTCGGACTTCTCCGTGGACGAGCAGTCCCCCCTGGAGACCCTCAGCCCCTACGCGCGCACCAAGGCGACGTTCGAGACGATCCTGAGCGACGTCGCCGCCGCCGGGACCCTCGACGTCGTCTCCCTGCGGTACTTCAACCCGATCGGCGCCGACCCGCAGTTCCGCACCGGTCTCCAGGTCCGCACCCCCACGCACGCCCTCGGCAAGATGATCGACGTCCACCACGCGGGCCAGCCGTTCTCCATCACGGGCGCCGACTACCCCACCCACGACGGAACCGGCATCCGCGACTACGTCCACGTCTGGGACCTCGCCGCGGCCCACGTCAAGACCATCGAACAGTTCGACGCCGTGACCCGCGCCGCCCCCTACCGCGTCGTCAACCTGGGCACCGGCCGCGGAACGACCGTTCGAGAACTCGTCGCCGCCTTCGAAGCCGTCACCGGGACCCCGCTTGCGACCGTGGAGACCGGACGCCGCCCCGGCGACTCGGCCGGCGCCTACGCCCGCGTCGACCTCGCCCGCGAGCTTCTCGACTGGAAGGCGAAGCACTCCGTGGAGGACGGCATCCGCGACTCCCTGCGGTGGCACGAGATGCGCGACACGGTGATCGGCGCCGCCGAATAGGCCGCTCCTCTTTCTGCGACGCCGTCACCGCGGCGCCGCAGCGAGCCCGCGGCGCCGTCCCGCTCGACGCGTCGAAGCGCCCCCGGCCGGTTCCGCCGGCTGACGCGAGACGGCGGGGGACGGGCCGCCGGCGCCGGCGCACCGCTTTGCGACGCCGAGGACCGGAGGCGGGCGCGTCCTCAGTTCACGGCAGCGTGTCCTGCTTGGTCTTGAGCCGTTCGGCGAGCAGGCTCCATTCCATGCCGATGCGCTCGGCGATCGGGGCGATGACGCCGAGCCAGTGGGCCGGGACCGCGTCGATCAGCTCCCGCCAGCCGTCGTCCGGCCCGGCGGCGTGCGACTGCATCCAGCGCAGGAACTCCCGGCCGCCCGCGGTGTAGCGGACGGCGGGATCGCTGGCCATCTTCGCCGCCACCGCCGTCCAGGCCGGAGTCTCCTCGGTGCGGTTCCTGCGCTGCGGCGCGCCGTCGGCGACGGGCGCCGCCCGCAGCGGCGCACGGGCCGCGCCGCCGGAGTCCGCGCCGCCGGGAGCCGCCGGGGCGGGCCGCGACGGCTCTCCGGGCAGCCGCACCGACCGCACGGGACGGACGGAGTGAACAGAGGAGACGGAGGGGGCGGAGGGGCTGGGGTGGGCGGGGCGGACGGACCGCAGCGGCTGCGGCGCCGCGTCGGCCGTCCGGCGGCCGCCGCACTCGGGGCTCTCGCCGCGCCGCAGCCGGGCGCTCACGTCGTGGACCGTGCCGAGCGACACGTCGGTCTCCCGGGCGACCTGACGGAGCGGGGCGCCGGGGTGCGCGGCGATGTACTCGGCGGCCCGCCGCCGGCCCTCGCCCGGACCCACCGGACGCCGCCTGCCGTCCCGGCCGACGCGCTTGGCGTCCAGCGGCGTTCCCTCGCCGTGCCGCTCGCGGATCGAGGCGATCGTCTTCGCGCTCAGCCCGGTGACGCCGGCGACGGCGCGGTCGGACCAGTCGGGGTGGCAGCTCAGGACGCGCCGGGCCCCGGCCACGCGGTCGGCCTTGGACAGCGGCAGGCCGTGCGAGCCGTTCGCCTTCATGGCGATGACGAGCGCCTCGGAGTCCGAGCAGTCCACGAAGCGCGCCTTGACGCTGCTGTCGCCGCGCAGTCTGGCGGCCTCCAGCCGGTGCAGGCCGTCGATGACGCGGCGGCCGTCGATCTGGACCAGGATGGGCGGCAGCTCCGCCGCGCCGGCCGCGTCGGCGAGGAGCTGGACGTGCGCGGCGTCCGTGCCGCTCCGGCGCACGGACACGCTCGCCGAGAGAGCGTCGACGGAGACGTCGCGGGCCGGAATCCGCTCGAAGCGCTTCAGATCGAATGCGCCGCCGGCCGACGCGTCGACGTCCTCCGTCCCGACGGAGCCGAACGCGTTCGTGAGCAAGACGGCCTGCGCGCTGCTCTGAGCCATTCCTTCACTCCCTCTCTGCCGCCGCTGCCGACGAGCGTCGCAGGAAGTGCTCCAGCAGCAGTCGAGGGGAGATCGACGCTTCCTGGAAACGCGCTGCAGCGCCGCCGCGCCCGGCCGCCTCGCCCGGAAGGGGGGGCGAGGCGGCCGCGCGGGGGAGAGGGGCGCCCTTCCTGCGGTCAGGGGCGCCCTTTCCGCGGTGTCGGGAGGACCGTCTCCTGCGGCGCCAGGAGGGCTGTCTCCCGGGGCGCCAGGAGGGCCGCTTCGTCCGGCAGGCGCCGGGCCGCCGGGATCTGAACCGTGGACGCCGCTTCGCGCACGCGGCTATTTTGCCGTGGCGGCCGTCTGGAAACGGCCGTCTCATCTGCCTGCTTTCCTCAGTCGAACCCGGAAACCCGTGAAGGTGGTCATGGAATCAGTCATGAACGGCTCGGCCCGCACGGGGCCGCCGGTGATCGGGATCTGCGCGCGGACCGCGCCGGTCGCGTTCCAGGGCGACGACATGGTCGTCAGCTTCGCGCTCCAGGCCCACCTGGCCTTCCTGGCCGCGGCGGGCTGCACGCCCCTGCTGCTTCCGCTGCTGCCCGGCGTCGAGGCCGTGGCGGACCGGATCGACGGCCTGCTGATCCCGGGCGGCCCCGACCTGGACCCGGCGCTGTACGGCGAGGACCCGCACCCCGGCACGCGGGCCGCGACCCCGGACGCCGACCGCGTCGAGCTGGCGCTGACCCGGGCGGCGCTCGACGCCGGGCTGCCCGTGCTGGGCGTCTGCCGCGGCATGCAGTTGCTCAACGTGCTGCACGGAGGCACGCTGCACCAGCACCTGCCCGAGGTCGCCGGCCACGACGGCCACCGCCCCGACACGCCGTCCTTCACCCTCGGCGCCCACCCGTTGAAGCTGGAGCCGGGCAGCCGGATCGCGGGCGTCCTCGACGAGGACGCCCCGCAGACGGCCTGTCACCACCACCAAGCCGTCAACCGGCTCGGCGCCGGCCTCACCGCCACCGGCTGGGCGCAGGACGGGACCGTCGAGGCCGTCGAGGTCACGGATCACCCCTTCGCCGTCGGCGTGCAGTGGGAGGCGGGATTCACCCCCGACCGACGACTCCACCAGGCACTCGTACGCGCCGCCCGACGCCCCTGAACCGACTGCGTCCGCCGCACGCGCGGGAACCCCGCATTCAGCGGAACGGTCGTATCCGGCGGAACGCCCGCATCCGCGGGATGGGAGCAACGCCCGCGGTCAGCGCCGCGGCGGCGGGGGCGGCCGGCGCACCGGCCCGCCGTGCGCGGCCGCCCGGGCACGCCGCCTCCTAGCCGAAGGCGGCCGCGCACGCCGCCTCCTCGCCGCGGGCGGCCGCGGTCGCCTTCGGCGGGCGGGCAGCGGGGGAGGGGACCGGCCGCGCCGCCGCCGGGGTCCCGCCCCGCGGGATCAGCCCCGCAGAGCGGCTATGGCCTTCTCGATGCGCCGCCGGCGCGTCTCGGGCTTCTTCGCGCTCTCGACGGCGCGCACGTGCTCGCGCTTGCGGCTGTACGTGAGGCTGTCGTAGGCGGCGCGGGCGGCCGGCTCCTCGTCCAGGGCCTGGGCGAAGTCGGCGGGCTCGACGACGACGCGCGGCTCGGTGTCGAGCTCCACCTCGACCTCGACCTCCTCGCCGATCTCCACGCCCGCGGCGCGCCGGTTGGCGTTGCTCAGGCCGAGCAGGTGGCGGCCGCGCAGGAGGGCGACCCGGCTCCTCCAGGAGTGCCCGTTGAGGGTGATCGTCACCGGCGGCCGCGAGCCCTCGCCGAGCGCCGCCACCACCTCGGGCGGGACTTCCAGACCCCGCATGGGCTCGGGCGGCTCGACGCAGGTCCGAAACTTCAATGCCTTCTCCCGTCCGTCCTGCCGGTTCTCCGCGGACCCCGCCCGCCCGGCTCCGATGCACCGCTCCCGCCGCGCCCCGGTCACGGCCCTCCGGGACGGCGCGGCGGCACGCGCCCCGCCGTCCCGGACCGCCGTGCGAGGAGGACCGCGGCTACTCCGCGTAGGACTGGTCGGTCCCCTGGTCGCTGTAGCCCAGACTCCAGATGTAGCCCTCCGGGTCGGCGAAGGCGCCGCCGTACCCGCCCCACGGCAGAGCGCCGGCGGGCTTGAGGACCGTGGCGCCGGCCTTCTGGGCCTCCGCCATGACCTCGTCGACCCGCGCCTCGCTGCGGACGACGTAGGTCAGCACCAGTCCGCTGAAGCCGCTGCCCTCCTGGTCCGTGCCCACCTGCTCGGCCAGCCCTTCGCGGCCGTAGAAGCCGACGGGCGAGGCGCCGTCCGAGGCGAAGAACACCGAGACGCCGTAGTCCCTCTCGATCTTCCAGCCGAGCCCCTCGGTGTAGAACCGCTTGGCCCGGTCCATGTCCCGGACGCCGAGAAGGATCGAGCTGACGTGCGCTTTCATGCCCCGCTCCTTGAACTGTTGGAGGCGCACGCGCGCCGGACGCCCCCTGCCCGGGGACGTCGCGTCGGCGCGTGTCCGCCGGTCGACCGCTGGGAGAGGCCGGGGGAGTCAGGACCGCGAGGGGCGAGCCGCTGAGCACTCCCGGCGTCGGTGTTCCAGCCGGATTCTAGGGAGATCACCGCGACGAAGCTTATCGGCCCGCGCTGACTCCAGCGGATTTTGAGCCAATGTCAACTGCCGTCGGAGACCCCCTTGCCACCCTGTGAGCGCCGTGCATCCAGATAGGGGAATCCATGAAAAAGCTCGCATTGGCCACCGCGGTGATCGTGACCGGCCTGTCGGTCCCGGCCGTCGCCCCCGCGGCGGCGGCCGGGGAGGCCGCCGCGCCGGCCGCCGGAACCATCGCCTGGTCGCCGTGTCCGGACGCCGACCCGAACCTCGGCGCGCTGCTCAAGGGCCTGGAGTGCGGCTCGGTGGAGGTCCCGCTGGACTACGCCCGGCCCGAGGGCCGGAAGATCAAGCTGGCGCTGACCCGCGCGGTGCACACCGTCGCCGACGACCAGTACCAGGGCGTCGTGCTGCTGCACCGCGGCCAGTGGCCCGGCCCGATCAGCCGCGACATGCCCACCCGGTACGCCAAGGGCACGACCGGGCTGGCGAGGGACGTCGGCGCCGCGTACGACTGGATCGGCTTCGACCCGCGCGGCGTCGGGGCCAGCGAGCCGGCCCTCGTGTGCGACCCGTCCTACATCGAGCCGCTGCTGCCCGACCCGGTGCCCAAGACGGCCGCGGACGAGCAGAACTCCGTGAACAGGGCCGAGGCGTACGCCAAGAGCTGCGGCGACCGGTACGGCGACGCGCTGGACCACTTCACCACCAAGGACTCCGCACGCGACCTGGACCGGATACGGATCGCGCTCGGCCAGGAGCGGATCAGCTACTACGGCATCGACTGGGGCGGCTACCTCGGCGCGGTCTACGCGACGATGTACCCGACCCGGGTCAGGCGCATGCTGCTCGACAGCGTGCCCAGCCCCACCGGCGCGGGCTACCCGGACCAGATGGCCAAGAACGTCGCCTCCGAGCACGACGGCGGCCTCTTCTTCGCCTGGGTGGCCAAGTACGACTCCGTCTACCGCCTGGGCACGACCGCGGACGAGGTCGAGGCGAATTACTACAAGGCCCAGGACGCCCTGCGCGCGGCGCCGGTCGACGGCAGGATCGGACCGGCGGAGTGGACGAACTCCTTCGAGCAGGTCGTCTACCGCAGTTGGACCTGGGCGAGCCGCGCGAAGATATTCTCCGACTTCGTCGTGCGCGGCGACGCCACCGCGCTGCGGGCCGACTCCCCGGCCCCCGGCTTCCCGCAGCAGAACCGCGTCGCGGCGACCAACGCGGTCAACTGCACCGACGGCCCCTGGCCGAAGGACTGGAAGGTGTGGAGCGCTGCTCTCGCCGGTCAGTACGCCGCCGGGAACCGCCTCCTGACCTGGAGCAACGGCTGGTACAGCGCGCCTTGCGCCTTCTGGCCGGCGCGGGCCCAGGCCCCGGCGCGGGTCGGCGGCGCCGGCGTCGACATCCTGCTGGTGCAGCCGCAGTACGACGCCGCGCACGGGATGTTCGGCGCCCTCGACATGCGGGTGCGGTTCCCCGACTCCCGTCTCATCGTGGAGCTGGGCGGCCACAACGTCGGCTCGGCGCTGTCGGCGAACAACAACGCCTGCCTCAACGCCTACGCCAGCGACTACTTCAGGGACGGCGCCCGTCCCGCCTCGCGGTGGGGCGTCGACGCCACCTGCCAGGCGGCCGCGGACCCGGTGCCCCCCGCCGCCTGACCCGTCCTCGGCCGGGCCCCGCACGATCCGCCGTGCGGGGCCCGCCGCCCTTCAGCGCCCCGCGCCTCGCTCCGCGCCCCGCCGCCTTCCGCGCCCCGCCTCGCTCACGGTCCCGCCGCGCTCACGCGCTCCGCAGGCGCCGTCTCCAGTGCCGGGCGTCCGCGGTCGCGGCGGTGACCGCGACCGTGACGCAGGCGACCGCGAGGGCCGCGGGCAGCGGCCCCGCCAGGTCGCACAGCGCGCCCACGACGAGGATGGACACCGCCACGCCCGAGGGCAGCAGCGTGGCCCGCAGCGTCACCACCGACGCGAGCTCCTCGTCGGACGCCGAGGCCAGCAGCCGGTTGTTGTAGTGGACGAACGCCATCTCGAAGAGCACCAGGAACAGCGCGTACAGCACGATCGTCGGCGCCGTCCGGCCGACCGCCACCGCCGCCAGCAGGGGCGCCAGCGGCAGCAGCGCCCACGCCGTCGAGGGCACCCGGGCGAGGTAGCGCTGGGCCGGCAGGGCGGCGAGCGAGCCGGCGAAGACGGCGAGCGCCGACACCGCGACGAACACCCCCACCAGACGGGTTCCGCCGCCCAGCACGCGCAGCGGGACCACGGTGACGGCGACCGTGTGGAACCCCTGCCAGAACGCCACCAGCAGGAAACGGGCGAAGAGCCGGCGCAGCACCGGGTCCTGCACGCGCAGACGCGCGCCGGCCCGGGAGCCCGCGCCGTCCTCGGCGCCGGCCGCGGCCCTCTCCGGCGCGGGCGGCAGCGCCCAGGCCAGGAGCGCCGAGAGCGCCAGCGTGGCCGCGTTCACCGCGATCATGCCCCGCAGCGACAGGACCGAGGAGGCCGGCCCCGCCAGCGCCGCCCCGACGCTGACCCCGGTCAGCTTGCCGATCTCCGCGACGGTGTTGGCCTGGTCGAGCCGCCGCGAGGGCACTACGGTGCGCAGGAGGACCGAGGCGGCCGAGCGGGTGACCGCCTCGAAGAACCCGCGGACGACGACGAGAGAGGCCGCCGCCGCGAGCAGCGCCCCCTCCGGCGCCGCGAGCGCGGCCGCGGTCACCGCCAGGCTCGCCGCCTCGGCCAGCCGGATCAGGCCCTGCGGGGCGCGTCCGCTGAGCAGCCGGTTGAGCACGGCGCTCAGCAGCAGCGCGGGGAGCCACGGCGCGCTGAGCACCGCCCCGGCGAGCAGTCCCGACCCGGTGGCCGAGCCCACGCGCGTGGAAAGGGCCACGAGAACCATGAAACTGCCGACGGAATTCACGAACAGCAATACGGGCGTGAAATGCGGCGAGCGGACCCGCGCGAGATGAAATGTCATCAGGTCATCCTCCAGGGTCGGAGGATGGCAGAGCTGAACGGATTTCGGCTATCGGCGCCCCTGTCTATGTTGAACTCATGACAGCAGCCAATCAGAGCAAGCCGTGCATCGTGATGGTCGACGCCTACGCCGCGGTCCGCTCCCTCGTTCTGGAATTCGTGCGACAGGGATGCTCCGTCGTCCGCGTGCAGAGCACGCGGGAGGTGCCGTTCGTCTACCGCGCGGCGCCCCACGTCCCGGACGACTTCGTCGCCGACATCGTCCACGAAGGAGACACGGCGGCCACGGCCGACGCCGTCGCGGCGTTCTCCCCGCTCGCGGTGATCTCGGGCGGCGAGCTGGGGGTGGAGCTGGCGGACCTGCTCGCGCAGCGCCTCGGCCTGCCCGGCAACGGGACCGCCCTCAGCGCCGCCCGGCGCGACAAGCACCTCATGGTGGAGGCCGTGCGCGCCGCCGGGCTCCGCGCGGCCCGTCAACTGCGGGCCGCCGACGCGGACGAGCTGGCCGCCTGGCACCGGGCGCTGGGCGGCCGCGTCGTCCTCAAGCCGCCGCGCAGCGCCGGCGGCCAGGGGGTCTCCTTCTGCGACACCCCGCAGGAGTCCGTCGCCGCGTTCCGCTCCCTCGCCCCCGCCGACGACGTCTTCTCCCAGCCCAACAGGGGCGCCGTGGCGCAGGAGTACCTTCCCGGCGCCGAGTACATGGTGAACACCGTCAGCCGCGACGGCCGCCACCACCTGTGCGACGTGTGGCGCACCGCCCGGGTCAGCGCCAACGGCGTCGTCGACCTCTGCGACGCCCTCCTGCTGATCGACTCCGCGGAGCGGGTCGTGGAGCCCCTTCGCCAGTACGCCTTCGGGGTCCTGGACGCCCTCGGCGTCCGGCACGGCCCGGCGCACGTGGAGATCAGGATGACCCCCGCCGGGCCGTGCCTGGTGGAGGCCGGCGCCCGGATGGCGGGCGGCGGCATCCCGGCCGCCGCCGGCCTGGGCATCGGCGAGTCGCAGGTGGAGCGGACCGTCGAGGCGTACCTGCGCCCCGAGCGGTTCCACGCCCGCGCCGGGACCCCCTACCGGGTGCGGAGGTTCTGCGCCATCGCCGGCATGGTCTCCCCGGTGCAGGGCGTGCTCAGCGAGTACCGGGGCATCGAGGAGATCGAGGCGCTGGAGAGCTTCCACGCCCTGGCGACCCCGGTGAAGCCCGGCCAGGAGATCCGCCGCACGGTCGACGACCTCACCTACCCGGTCGTCGTGACGCTGCTGCACGAGCTCGAAGAGGTCGTGCAGCGCGACCTCAACACGATCCGCCACCTCGACGGCGCCGCGTTCTACGCCCTCGACCGCGGGAGCGCCCCTCAGTCCTGAGCCGCGCCGTTCGACTGAGGATCCGCCGCGGTCGAACGTCGTGCGGGAACCGCCGCCGGCCCCCGCCGCGCCCAGGACGGGCGCGGGACCTCGTAGACGAAGCTGACGGCGGTGCGGGGCTCCGCCGCCGTCGTGTTGGGCGCCGAGCGGTGCACCGTCAGCCCGTCGAACACGACGGCCGAACCCGGCTCCAGGGGCACGGCGACCGGCGCGGCCGCACGGGGCAGGTCCGCGTCCGCGATGTGCGGCTCGACCGCCCTCAGCCGCGGCGCCTCGCCCGGCAGCCGCTCACGGTCCCCGCGGTGCGGGAACAGCCCGTGCAGGTGGGAGCCGGGGAGGAACTCCAGGCAGCCGTTGCGCGCGGTGGCCGGCTCCAGCGCGATCCAGACCGTCACGATGCCGTGCTCCTCGGCGTCGAAGCCGGGCGGCGCGAAGGCGAGGTCCTGGTGCCAGGGCTTGGCCGAGCCCACGACGGGCGGCTTGGCCCACAAGAACGCGTTGACCAGCTCCCCCGGGCCGCCCGCGCACCGGGCGACCGGCCCCTGGGCCAGGCCCAGCGCGCGCTGCACGGCGTCGAACTCCGGGACGCGCTCGTGGACGCGGTCGGCCGAGCGGAGCACCCCCTTCAGGGCGCCGGCCCCCTGCTGCCAGGCCGCCCACCCGCCCACCCCGGGCGCCTCCAGGACGAACTCCCCGCCGGAGACGACGCGGTCCGCGGCGAGCTCCTCGATCCGGGCCGCCGCGCGCCGCAGCCGGGCGAGCGCGTCGCCGGCCGCGAGCCCCGGCAGCCGTGCGAACCCGTTCTCCCGCAGGTCGCGGGAAGCGGTGTCAACCATTCTTTCCTCCCTCTTCGAACGTCCATTTCCGCTGAACTCGCCCGCAGGTTATCGAAGAATGCGCTTTCCCCGTTCACCGTTGCGGCGACCGGCCGGGCCTGCGTTAGTGTGTGAGCCGTGAGGCCGGCAGGCCGCACGAATACCGACCCCGATCCCGCACCCCGGAAGGGAGTGAACGACATGAGCGACCGTGACTTCATCGAGACCCGCGACGCCAAGCAGGAGTGCTCCAAGTGGTAATCCGCTGAGCCGCGAATTAGCCGCCCGTACGGAATGCATTCCGTACGGGCGGCTCGTCGTCCGAGAGAGGTAGAGATGGTAGGCAATCAGGTTTCAGAGGTCATCGACCTTCCCGCTGACCTGCTGGCGATCGACGACTCCACCGACGCCCGCTACTGGGCGTCGGTGCAGCGCGTCCTCGACCTGGCCGAGGACAAGGGCCGCCCCGCCGACGGGATACCCCTGCTGGCGAGCCTGACGGCCGCCCACCCCGAGTGGCCGGTGCGCGCCGGCGCGGCGCGGCTGCTGGCCGCGCACCACGCGGGCGACCCCGCCGCCGACGCCGCCGTGGCCGCCGCGACGCACGACACGGTCGACTGGGTCGCGTTCACCGCGCTCAAGGTCATCACCGAGCACCGGATCGCCGCCGCCGTCCCCGACCTCATCCGCATCTCCGGCTGGCCCAGCAACTTCACCCGCCCCGACTGGGCGCGCAAGCCCGTCGGCTGCGGCGCCGCGCTCACCAAGCGCGCCCTGATCGCCGTCTTCGGCACCCGCGACCCGGCCGAACTGCGCCGCCTGGAGGACGAGTACTTCACGGACATGCGGGCCCGGGTCGACGCCGCCCGCACGCGCCCCCGCCGCCACGACGACGTCGTCCACGTGCCGGCCGGCCCGGCGATCATCGGCGCGGACGAGCAGCCCGACGCGTTCCGCATGGCGCAGGACGACGCCGCGCTGCGCGCCGTGGACGTGCCCGCCTTCCTCATCGACCGCACCGCCGTGACCAACGCCCGCTACCGCGAGTTCCTCCACGAGGCGGGCGACTCCGGCGAGTTCGACCACCCCGACCAGCCGCTGGGAGGATCGCACCGCCCCGCGCACTGGCACGACCCGCGCTTCAACGCGCCCGAACTCCCCGTCGTGGGCGTCGACTGGTACGACGCCTTCGCCTTCGCGAAATGGGCCGGCGGCGCGCTGCCCAGCGAGGTGCAGTGGGAGAAGGCCGCCCGCGGCACGGACGGGCGCCGCTTCCCCTGGGGCGAGGACTGGGACCCCGACCGGGTCAACTACGTCGAGCGGTCCTTCGGCCAGGCCGTCGCCGACCTCGACTCCCTCGAAGCGCTCCTGGTCACCGTCGAGCAGGGGGAGAGCCCCGCCCGCCCGGTGCTGGCGGCCGACGCCCTCCCGCAGGGCGCCAGCCCCTACGGCGCCCTGCAGATGTCGGGCAACGTCTGGGAGCTGACCCGGACCAACTTCTACACCGGCGAGGACATGGACCCCTTCTTCCGGGGACGCCACCCGCTGGACTTCATGAACCGCAAGGAGGCCTTCCACGTGCTGCGCGGCGGCACCTTCACCTCGCCGCCCGCCTGCCTGACCACGTTCTACCGCGGCAAGGACCTGATCACCGACCGCCACATGGAGGTCGGCTTCCGCTGCGTGTACGAAGGGGCCGACCGATGCGCCTGACCTCGCTGGGCCACGCCGCCGTCCTCGTCGAGACGGGCACGGAGCGGATCCTCTTCGACCCCTGGCTCACCCAGCGCCTGGACCGCTTCTGGGAGCACCACCCGCCGCTGCCGGACGACCTGGTCCGCGCGGTGCTCGACGACGGCGTCGACTACGTGGTCCTCAGCCACCACCACTACGACCACCACCACTTCCCCTCCCTGCTCCGCCTCGTCGACGGCGCCGACGTGGACTTCGACGACAGCCCGCGCCAGAGCTCCGAGGTCGCCTGCCTCTACCCCGCCGGACCGGTGCCGCCGACGCTGACCGCCTCCGGACTGGGGCACCAGGCGATCTCCTGGACGCTGCGCCGCTTCGGCTTCGAGCGCCTGCGCCCCCTCACCCCGGGCGACACGCTCACCACCCCGGGCGGCACGATCCTGCGGACGTTCCCCTCGGCCGTGTCGTTCCCCGAGATGAGCGTGCTGATCCAGAGCGCCGACGCGACCGTCATGCTGTGCGGCGACGCGCTCCTGCACGAGGACACCGTCGCGGCCTTCGCGCGCGAGGACGCGCCGCGCGTCGACGCCCTGTTCGTCCCCGCGCACAGCGTCTCCCCGCCCGGCGTGCTCACCGAGCGCCGCCCGCTGAGCGACGCCGACGCGGTCCGCGCCCGCGCCGTGGCGACCTTCGACCGGTACGTCGCCTCGATCCCCGCGACCGTCACCGTGCCCTCCTCGTTCGGCTGGCGCATCAGCGGCGACGGCGCGCGCGACTACTCCTGGTGCAACAAGACGATGTTCCCCTTCACCCCCGTCCAGGCCCTGCGCCGCCTGGAGGAGCTGGGACGCGACGGCCTGCTCTGGGGCCCCGGCCAGACGATGGAGGCGGCGCACGGCAAGGCCGCCCTGACCGACGGGCCGGTCCCGCCCGGCGCCTACGACTTCGACGAGGTCTACTCCGAGATCACGCTCGACCCGGCCGCGCCCGTGCCGCCGTTCGACGCCTCCCTGGACCGCTACGGCCGCCAGACCCGCGCCGCCCAGGACATGCTCCGCGAGCTGCTGGACCGGCTCGTGGCCACCGACTACTGGTACCGGGCGCTGGACGACGGCGCCGGACGGCACGTCGTGTCGCTGCACGAGGACGACGGCGCCGAGACCGCCTTCCTGCTCGACCCGGTCGCCGACCGGGTGACCGCGCTCGGCCCCGGCCCGGCCCGCAGCCACGTCACCGGCGCGGAGGGCTGGACCGAGACGGCGGCGAGCACGCTGGAGGCCCTGCTCGGCGCCGACCTCCTGATCGGCAGCTCCTACGGCCTGTGGGTCAGCGACGGCGTGCTGCTCTCCGCCGTCTTCCACCACCCGTCCTTCTACACGCGCCACGTGGAGCGCGCGCTGCGGGAGGCGAGCCAGGCGTGAACGGCCCGGTCGTGCTCGACCACGAGAGCGCCTGCCTGCGCGGCAACCCGCCCGGCGACCCCTGCCGGCGCCGCATCGAGGTGCACCTGCCCCCCGGCTACGACGGCGTCCGGCGGTTCCCGGCCGTGTACTGGCTGCCCGGGTTCGGCGCCCACCCCAGCCTCGCCGGCAAGGCGCTCGCCTTCGGCGCGTCCGTCGCCGACCGGCTCCGCCGGGCGATGAGCGAGGGCCGCGTGCCGCCCGCGCTGCTCGTCGTGCCCGACTGCACGACCGCCTACGGCGGCTCGCAGTACATCGACTCCGCCGCCTGCGGCTCCTACGCCGGCTACCTGGCCGAGGTCGTCGCCGAGACCGACCGGCGGTTTCCGACCCTGCCCGAGCCGCGGTGGCGCGCCGTGGGGGGCAAGTCCAGCGGCGGCTACGGCGCGCTCGTCGCGGGCATGACCTCCGAGCTGTTCGGGGCGGTGATCGCCTGCTCGCCCGACGCCGGGTTCGAGCACAGCTACCTGCCGCTGCTGCCCCGCGCGCTCGACGCCGTCCGGGAGGCCGGCGGCGTCCAGGCGCTGCTGGCCCGCCGCGACAGCGGCCCCCTCGACGCCCCCTTCATGGTCGCGATGAGCATCGTCGCGATGGGCGTGTGCTACGCCGACGACCCCCGCACCACCGCGGCGGACGCGCTGCCGTGCGACCCCGCCACGGGCCTGTTCCGCGACGAGGTGTGGCAGCGCTGGCTCGCCCACGACCCGGTGCGGATGCTCCCCGCGCACGCCGGCCGGCTCGCCGCACTGGGCCTGCTGCACCTCAGCGTCGGCCGCCGCGACGAGTACGGCATGCACTGGGGCGCCCGCGCGCTGCACGCGGCCCTCGACGCGCACCGCGTCCCCCACCTCTACCGCGAGCACGAGGGCGGCCACCAGGGCATCGAGCACGTCTACACCGAGGCTCTGGCGCAGCTCTGGAAGGTGTGGCGGGAACCGGAGGGCGACGCATGTGCGGCATAGCGGGCTTCATCAGCTTCGAGGGACGGCGCGATCCGGGCTGGCTGGACGCGCTCGGGCGGACCATGACCGACGCCATGGCGCACCGCGGCGAGGCGGCCCGCGCCCCCTACGTCTCGCCCTGCGGCGCCGTCATGCTGTGCGCGACGCGGCTGGCCGTGCGCGACCGCAGCCACGCCGGCGACCAGCCGATGACCGACCCCAGCGGCCGGATCGTGCTGGTGCACAACGGCGAGGTCTACGGCTCCCGCGCGCCCGCGCCGCCGCTGTGGCCGCGCCGCACCGCCTGCGACACCGAGTTCGCGCTCCAGCAGGTCTGCCGCGAGTCCGACCCAGCCGCCGCGCTGGCGCCGCTGGACGGCATGTTCGCGCTCGCCTGGCACGACACCTGGAGCGGACGCGTGGTGCTGGCCCGCGACCACTTCGGCGTCAAGCCGCTGTTCTACGCCTTCGCCGACGGCGGCCTGCTGTTCGCCTCCGAGCAGGGGGTGCTGCTGCGCACCGGCCTGATCTCCCCCGAGGTGGACCGGGAGGAGTACCTGCTGCGCTCCTGGATCCGGATGGACGCCGCCGACGACCGCACCTGGCTGCGCGGCGTCCAGGCCCTGCCGCCCGCCCAGTGCCTCGTCGTGGACCGGCCCCGCACGAGCAGACGGCGCTACTGGCATCCCGCGGCGGTGGACGACCCGGTCGGGCCCGAGGAGATCAGAGCCGCCTTCGACCGGGCGGTCCGCCAGCGGTCGGTGTCCGACGTCCCCCGGGCCGCGGTGCTCAGCGGCGGCGTCGACAGCACGGCGATCGTCGCCGGCCTGACCGCCCTGGGACTGCCCGTCGACGGATACGTGATGCGCTACCAGGACGGCGTCGGCGGCTCGGGCGACGACGTCGCGCACGCCACGGAGGCCGCCCAGCGGCTGGGCGTGCCGCTGACCGTCCTCGACCTCGACCGCGACGCCGCCGCCGACCTGCTGCCCGTCCTGCCCACCCGGCTGATGCGGCCGCTGCTGCACGGCGCCGAACTGGCCATGCACCGCCTCTACCGGGCCATCGCCGCCGACGGGAAGGTCGTCGTCTACTCGGGACACGGCGCCGACGAGCTGTGGGGCTACCAGGCCGGCCGGTACTTCCCCGTCGTCGACCCCTACGCGCCCACGTTCATCCACGGCCGCCACTACCTCACCCACCGCCTCCACGCCGACGAGCGCCCGGTCTGGGCCCGGCTCGTGGAGTGGATGGCCCGCGAGCTGGACGTCCCCATGACGACGGTGACCGACATGGTGTGGGAGCGCACCATGGCCGAGTACCGGGCGCTCAAGACGGCGTCCCCCCTCAAACGCGGCAGGCACCACCTGATGCGGCGCTTCCTGGTCTACGTCAACGACATGGTGGACGCCACGTCGTCGACCTTCACCCTGGAGGACCGGCCGGTCTTCCAGGACGTCGCCCTCGCCGAGCTCGCCTTCCGCTGCCCCGAGCACCTGAAGGACGCCAACGAGCCCGGCACCCACAAGGGACTGCTGAAGGCCGCGCTCGCCGACCTGCTGCCCGAATCGGTGCGCCGCCGCCCCAAACAGGGCTTCCCCACCCCCTCCGACCCCGCCTACGTCCGCCGGCTGACCGACCTGGCCGACGGGCTCGGCGCCCCCTTCGGGCTGCCCCCGCTGCCCGCCGCGCTCCGCGCCGAGCTGGGCGTCGGCGAATGGATGTTCCTGGCCTCAAGCTCCGCCTGGCTCGACCACCTCGCGGAGCTCCGAACCGACCACCCGAGGAGTCGCGGTGAGCAGTCCCCTCCCCCCCTGGCGCTGGCGCGTCCTGGACAGCGCGGCCGCCCTTGACCCGGCGCCGCCGGCCCTCGCCGAGGAACGCGCCCAGGAATGGTGCAACTTCGTGCTGTGGCGCCCGGCCGCGCTCCCCGAGGGCTGCCGCACCAGCACCGGCACGCTCCGGCGCGAGGCGCCCCCCGGACGCGTCCCGGCCGAGGGCCGCAGCCCGTGGAGCGACGCCAACCCCAGCGGCTACCGCACCGAGATCTCCGGCGGCGGACGGCGGCTGCGGCTGAAGCAGTTCCTGTACGACTGGGCGTTCCCCGCCGCGGACCATCCCTGCCTGTGGGGCAGCGCGACCCGGCCGCACGAGATCGGCGAGGGCAGGGTCGTCTGGCTCGGGACCGACTACCTGGGCCACCGGGCCGCCAGCGCCCGCATGGCGCGCACCACCGTCGAACTCTCGGTGCTGGAGGGAGAGTTCGCCGACGACGAGCTCGTCGCCCTCTTCGCCGCGCTGCGCCCGGCCGTGCCGCAGGCGCTGCCCAGGGTGCTGGCCACCCCCTTCGCCGAGCTGAGCTACTGGGCCCGCCGGCCGGCCGAGACGGTGTCGGTGCCCACCGGCGTCTTCTCCTTCCACCGGCGCGGACGCGCGCACGAGGGCGACTGGGTCCCCACCGGGGAGCTGACCGCCTTCCTCGCCGCACAGGGGGCGCCGGCGTCGGTCGGCGACTACCGCGCCGACAGCGCCGCGACGTTCGGCGACGGCGCCGCGGTCCGCGAGCTGGACGTCGTCTACGCCTCCGCGTCCGGCGGCGAACTGCGCCTGACGGCGCAGCGCACCGGAGGCGGCCGCCTGGAGTTCCCGCCGAAAAGGGACCAGCACCCCGCCGTCGAGGAGGTCCTCGACCTCGACGGCCGCCCGCTGCACCTGGGCTACGCGGACGCCGAGTTCGGCGCCTGCGACGCCTGGTGGCAGCACCCCGACGGCTACGAGCTCAGACTGCTGGGCAGCGCGGGCGCGGGCCTGGGCCGGGACGCCTTCCTCGCCCTGGTCGCCCAGGCCGACGCCGCGCTGCGGCTGGGCGGCCGCGCCGGGACGCTGGGATGACCGCGCCGGGGCGCCCGGTCCTCGACCCCGCCACCGGACGGGCCTTCGCCCACCTGCCGGACACCTCCGGGCCCGGCGTCGCCGACGCCGTGGCACGGGCGGCGTCGGCCTACCGCGACGGCTGGGCCGACACCTCCCCGGCCCACCGCTCCGGCCGCCTGCGCGAGCTCGCCGCCCTGCTGCGCGAGGACCGCGACGCGCTCGCCGCCCTGGAGCGGCGCAACGCCGGCAAGCCCGGCGCCCGCGCCCTGGGAGAGGTCGACTTCGCCGCCCAGGTCGTCGACTGGTTCGCCGCGGCCGCCCGGTACCCGGTGGGCGAGACCCATCCGGCCGGCCCCGGCATGCGCACGTACACCGACCGCGTCCCGGTCGGGGTGTGCGCGGCCATCGCCCCGAACAACTACCCGCTCCTGCTGGCCGTCTGGAAGATCGCCGCGGCGCTCGCGTACGGCAACACCGTCGTCGTCAAACCGGCGCCCGAGACGCCGCTGTCGACCCGGCGGCTGGTCGAGCGCGCCGCCGACGTGCTCCCCCCCGGCGTGCTCACCGCCGTCTACGGCGGCGCCGGCGCCGGCCGGCTGCTGTGCGAGCACCCGGCCGTCGGCATGGTCTCCTTCACCGGCTCCACGGCGGCAGGCCGCGAGGTCGCCCGCCGCTGCGCCGACGGCCTCAAGCCCGTCTCCCTGGAGCTGGGCGGCAAGAGCCCCGTCGTCGTCTTCCGCGACGCGGACCTGGAGGAGGCCGCCCGCGCGGTCGTCACCGGCTTCACCGGCAACACCGGCCAGGTGTGCGTGGCCGGGACGCGCCTGGTCGTCGACCGGGCCGTGCACGCCGAGTTCGTCGCCCGCGTGGCCGAACTGGCCGCCGCCCTCCGCGTCGGCCCGCCCGAGGACCCGGCCACCGACCTCGGACCGCTGATCAGCCGGGCGGCCGTCGACCGCGCGGCCGAGGCGGTCCAGGAGGCGGAGAACCGCGGGGCGAAGGCCCTCCTGCCGCCGGGCCGGTCCGGGATCCGCCGGGAGATCGGCGGCGGCTTCTTCGTCGACCCGGTCGTCCTGGACGGCCCGCCCCCCGACAGCCGCGCCTGGCGCGAGGAGCTCTTCGCCCCCGTGCTGTCCGTGGCGGCGTTCGACACCGACGCCCAGGCCCTCTCCCTCGCCCAGGACACCGCCTACGGCCTGTCGGCGTCCGTGTGGACCTGCGACGCCCACCGCGCCGAGCGCTTCAGCCGGGCCCTGCGCGCGGGCATGGTGTGGGTCAACACCTGGGGAAACACCGAGGAGACGGTCAGCGTCTCGGGTCTGGGCCAGTCCGGATACGGCCGCGAGCTGGGCATCCACGCGGTGGAGGGCTACACCAGGCCCCGCGCCGTCTGGGTGGCCCACCGGACGCGGGGGTAGGCCGAGATGGCTTACACCGGCCTCCCCCCGCTCGACTTCCGCAGCGACACCCGCACCGTGCCCGACGCGCGGATGCGCGCGGCGATGGCCGCGGCCGAGGTCGGGGACGACGTGTACGGCGACGACCCCACGGTCGCGCTCCTGGAGGCGCGGGCGGCCGAGCTGCTCGGCGCCGAGGCCGCGCTGCTCACGCCCACCGCCACCATGGCCAACCTGCTCGCCCCGCTCGCCGCGGCCGCCTCCCCGGGGCCGCGGGCGCCGCGGCTGGTCGTCGGCGAGGACACCCACATGGCCTTCCTCGAAGCGGACGGCCTGCGCCGCTTCGCCGGAGTCGAGCCGCTGCCGGTGGCGCAGCGCCCCGACGGCCTGCCCGACCTCGACGCCGTCGACGCGCTGCTCGCCGCCGGGGACGGCCGGCCGGCCGTGGTGTGCCTGGAGAACACGAGCATGCTGCGCGCGGGCAACGCCCTGGACGCCGCGGCGACCCGCGCCCTGGCCGACCTGGCCCACCGGCACGGCGCCCACGTCCACCTCGACGGCGCCCGGCTCGCGAACGCGGCCGTGGCCCTCGGGGTCCGCCCCGCGGAGCTGGCGGCGCCCGCCGACAGCGTCGCCTTCTCGGTCTCCAAGGGGCTCGGCGCGCCGGTCGGCGCGCTGCTGTGCGGGACGCGCGCCTACGTCGCGCGCGCCCGCGCGCTGCGGACCGCGCTGGGCGGCTCCCTGCACCAGGCGGGCGTCGTCGCCGCGCCCGCCCTCGTCGCCCTGGAGCGCCTGCCCGACCTGGCGGCCGACCACGCCGCGGCCGCCGCGCTCGCCGCCGGCCTCGCCGCGGTCCCCGGCGCCGAGCTGATGCGCCCGCCGCGGCCCACCAACATGGTCATGGCCCGCCTTGCGGGGCTGACCCCGCAGGAATGCGCCGGCCGCCTGGCCGTTCACGGGGTGCGCGTGCTGCCCCTGCCCAACGGCTTCGTGCGTTTCGCCGTGCACCGGGCGCACGACATGATCGGCGTCCGTGCGGCCGTCAGGGCGCTGGCGGCGGTCGCCGCCGACGCGCCGGCGGCCCGTGCGACGACAGGAGGAGACCTCCCCGGACGGGGGCTCTCCACGACATGGACGGAGGAAGCATGACGGCTGTGCCACCGCGGGGGCTGCGCGAGCGGCTGGAGGACACCCGCAGGAGACTGGAGGACGACGTCGATCTCTGGGTCTCCTCGGCGGGCGGCTCCGGCGGCCCCTACCTCGTCCCGCTCTCGTTCCTCTGGGACGGGACCGCCCTCCTCGTCTCCACCCCCCGCGCCTCCGTCACCGGCCGCAACCTGCTGGCGGACGGCCGGGTGCGCGTCGGCCTCGGCCCCACGCGCGACGTCGTGATCGTCGACGGCGCCGCGGAGCCGGTGGACGTCGCCGACCTCGGCGAGGAGAGGGCAGACGCCTTCGCGGCCAAGACCGGGTTCGACCCGCGCGCACTCGACCAGCCCTACCAGTACTTCCGCATCCGGCCCCGGCGCGTCCAGGCCTGGCGGGAGGCCGACGAGCTGGCCGGACGCACGCTGATGAGCGACGGCGTCTGGCTCGGCTGAGCGCCCGCGCGCAAGCCGGCCGGCCGCCCGCGCGGCCGGCCGGCGGCCTCTTGGGAGTCCAGCCGTCCTTGACCGCGGTTGCGGCCGCCGTCGTCAGGCTGTGCGGGAGAAGCCATCTGAATCCTGGAAGGGCGAACATGACGTCAATCGAGGTTCCCGTCCTGATCGTGGGCGGCGGCGGGTGTGGCCTGTCCGCCTCCGTCTTCCTCTCCGACCAGGGCGTCGAGCACCTGCTGGTGGAACGGCACGCGGACACGTCGAGGGTGCCGAAGGCGCACTACCTCAACCAGCGCACCATGGAGATCTTCCGCCAGCACGGGATCCGCGACGACGTCCTCGCGCAGGCGGCGCCGCTGGAGAAGTTCGGCAAGGTGCGCTGGGCGACCACGTTCGCCGGCGACGGGCCGCTGGACGCCCGCCAGATCCACGAGATGGACGCCTTCGGCGGCGGCGGGTTGACGGAGCGCTACGCGGCCGCCGGACCCGAACTGCCCTCGAAGCTGCCGCAGATGTGGCTGGAGCCGATCCTTCGCCGGCACGCGGAGCAGCGCAACCCGGGGCGGATCCTCTTCGGCCACGAGGTGACCGACTTCCGCGACGAGGGTGACCACGTCGCCGCCGAGGTGCGCGACCTTCGCACCGGCGAGACCCTCACGGTCAGGGCGCGCTACCTCCTGGGCGCCGACGGCGGCCGCTTCGTCGGCTCCCAGGTCGGCATCCAGATGCAGGGCCCGCCCAGCGGCGTCAACACCACGACCGTCTACTTCTCCGCGGACCTCTCGCAGTGGTGGGAGGAGGGCACGCTCATCACCCACTACCTCAGCCCCGAGGACCCCGACCTCTCGGTCAACCTCATCGAGATGGGCCCGAGCTGGGGCAAGGACTGCGAGCAGTGGGGCCTGCACATGGCCCCCGGCCCGGCCGGCCGCTGGGACGATGAGACGGTCGTCCCCCGCATCCGCGAAGTGCTGAAGGTCCCGGACCTGGACGTGACCGTGCACAAGGTCACGGACTGGATCGTGAACGCGGTCCTCGCCGACAAGTACCGGGTCGGCCGGGTGCTGATCGCCGGCGACGCCGCGCACAAGCAGCCGCCCGCCGTGGGCCTCGGCCTCAACACCGGCGTCCAGGACGCGCACAACCTCGCCTGGAAGCTGGCCGCGGTGCTCAACGGCAGCGCGCCCGACAGCCTGATCGACACCTACGAGGCCGAGCGCCGGCCCGTCGGCCGGGAGAACGTCGACTGGGCGCTCTCCGCCGCCCAGCACCACCAGGCGGTCATCGACGCCGTCGGCGGCGGCCACAACATCCCGGCGGGCCGCCGCGGCCAGCGTCTGGCGGCGTACTTCGACCCCTCCCCGCTCGGCGACACCGTGCGCGCGCGGGCCCTGGAGCTGTTCCACACCCACCGCGGCGGCTGCCAGTCCTTCGACATGGAGATCGGCTTCGCCTACGAGGAGGGCGCGGTCGTCCCCGACGGCGCCGAGCGCCCGGCCCGCGTCCCCATGCGCGACGAGCACACGCCGACGTCGCGCCCCGGCCACCGGCTGCCGCACGCCTGGATCGCCCGGGACGGCGAGCGCCTGTCCACCCTCGACCTCACCGGCAGGACCGGCTTCACGCTGATCACCGGCCCGGAGGGGACCGCGTGGTGCGAGGCGGCCGCGCGCGTGGCGCAGAAGTTCTCCGTCCCGGTCGACGCGGTCCGCATCGGCGAGGGCGCCGAGTACGCCGACCCGGACGGCGGATGGGAGGCGGTCCGGCAGATCACCGGCGCCGGCGCGCTCCTGATCCGCCCCGACCAGCACGTGGCCTGGCGCAGCGCCGGCGCCGACGAGGACGCGGAGCAGACCCTGACGGAGGTCTTCGCCGCGATCCTCGACCGCTGACCCGGCCGGACACCCGGCCGCTGACCCGGCCGCTGACCCGGCCGGACACCCGGCCAGAAGCCCGGTCAGAGCCCGGCCGGAGACCCGGTCAGAGCCCGGCCAGAGACCCGGTCTCTGGCCGGGTCTTCCGGTTCCGCGACGGGCGTCCGCCGTCTCCGCGACGGGCGGCCGCCGGCTCGGCGACGACGGCCGCCGGCTCCGCGGCCGGCGGCCGGCACGAGGAGAGGCGGGAGGGGCGAACGGGCGGGGAGAGGCGGAACGGGCGGGAGGAGAACGAGAGGGGGCCGTGCCCGATCGGGCACGGCCCCCTCATCGTCCCGCCGGGACCGCCCCGGGGGATCGGGCTCAGACTCCGGCCGCGACCGGGGAGGCGGCGGCCTTCTTCACGAAGGGGAGGATCTGGTCGACGGCCCTGCGCGAGGTCATCATGCAGACGCCGACGCCCACGCCGTCATACGCCGCGCCGCACACCGCCAGTCCGGGCTGGGTCGCCACGGCCTCGCGGATCTGCCGCACCCGGTCCACGTGGCCGACGGTGTACTGCGGCAGGGCGCTCTCCCAGCGGCTCACGCGGGACGCCACCGGGACGCCGGTCACGCCGGTGGCCTCGGCCAGCTCGGCCGCCGCCAGCGCGACCAGGTCGGCGTCCTCGCGCTGGAGCAGGCGCTCCTCGCCGAACCGTCCGAGCGAGCAGCGCACGATCTCCACCTCGCCCGCCAGGTGCGGCCACTTCACCGTGGCGAACGTGACCTCCTTGACGGCCTTGCCCTCCTGCGCCGGCACCCGGTAGGCGGCGTAGCCGCGGCCCGACAGCCCGCCGGGGAACGCCGACTTGGGGTAGGCGAGCGTCACCACGGCCACGCTGGAGTACGGCACCTCGGCGAGCGCCGAGACGGCGGAGGCCGTGCCCGCGACCTGGGAGAGCAGGCTGCCCGTCGGGCCGGCCGGGGCGGCGAGGACGACCGCGTCGGCCTCGATGACCTCCGCGTCGGCGCCCGACCCGACGGTCACCCGCCAGCCGTCGCCGCTGCGCGTCAGCTCCCGGACCTGGGCCCCGGTGCGCAGCGCCGTGTCCGGCGCGGCGTCCCGCACCTGCTGGACGATCGCCGCGGGCAGCGTGCCGAAGCCGCCCTCGAGGGTGGCGACGCTGATGGGCGGGGGCTTCTCGCCCTCCCGCAGGCGCGGCACCAGCGAGCCGGCCGCGTCCGCGAGCGAGACGTGGTCGCGGGACGCCCGCGCCAGCGGGGTCAGGGTGGCCTCGAAGGACAGGTCCGCGGCCCGCCCGGCGAACACGCCGGCCAGGAACGGCTCGACGAGGCGGTCCACGACCTCCTGGCCGAACCGGCCGCCGACGAAGGAGGCGACCGAGACGTCTCCCTCCAGGTCGAACGAGGGCAGCACGAGGTCCTGCTGCGCCCGCTCCAGGCCCTCGGCGGAGAGCACTGCGGACCGGGCGAGGTCGTCCATGTCGCAGGGCACGCCCATGAACTGACGGTCGGGCTGGCGCCGGATCGCGCCCCCGGTCCAGATCGCCGACGCGGTGACCGGGCCCGCCGACACGATCTGCTCGCCGAGCCCCGCCTCCTTGATCAGGCCGGTGGTCTTCCTGCGGTTGGCGTACAGCGACTCGGCGCCCTCGTCGACCGCGACCCCCGCCACGTCGGAGACCAGCAGCTTTCCGCCCAGCCGGGACGAGCCCTCCAGGAGCGTCACGCGCACCGGCTCGTTCCGCAGGTGGAACGCCGCCGCCAGTCCCGAGATGCCGCCCCCGACGATGACCACGTGGGGCTTGCCGCCCGCCTGAGCCTGTTCGCTCCCAGTCATTCCACCAGCTCCTTCATCGTTACGGTGCAGTCAGGACCCGCACGGGCGACGACGGTCGGCGCCGGAACAGGCGTGGGCAGTCTGGCCGGGCCGCCCGGAACCCGGCTGGAGGGCGCCTAGAAGACGGGCGCCGCTCGCGCGGCGGCGCGCCGGTCCGCCGTTCGACCGCGGACTTTCGGCGCTCGAACAGGGATTTCCGGCGGCGCCGCGGAAGGCGCCCAGGCGTTTGCGTTTCGTGTCGTGAACGTATTAATTCATTCCTCGGAAACCGGGCGCACCGCGTTCCGCTCGCCGCCTCCCCGCATCCGGCGAAGCGGCGTTTCCGGGGGCCGGCGGCGCCCCGGACCTCACGAAAGGAAAAGACGTGCCGGTCGAGAAGATCGCGCTCATCACGGGCGCCAACAAGGGCATCGGATTCGCCGTCGCGCGGCAACTGGGCGAGCAGGGGATCACCGTCGTCGTCGGCGCCCGGGACGAGGCGCTCGGCAAGCAGGCCGCCGACGCGCTCGCGGACGACGGCGTCACGGCCGTGCCGCTCCGGCTCGACGTGAGGGACCCGGCCTCCGCGCAGGAGGCCGCCCGCGAGATCGAGCGCCTGTTCGGGGGCCTGGACATCCTGGTGAACAACGCCGGTGTGGCGGGCGCCTTCACCGGGGCGCCCAGCGAGGCGACCGCCGCCGACCTGCGGGAGGTCTACGAGACCAACGTGTTCGGCGTGGTCACCGTGACCCACGCGATGCTGCCGATGCTGCGCCGCTCCCCGGCCGGCCGCATCGTCAACCTCTCCAGCCACGTCGGCTCGCTGACCCTGGGCTCGGCCCCGGACGGCCCTCTGGCGGGCGTCAGCATGATCGCCTACCAGTCCTCGAAGACCGCCCTGAACGCGGTGACGCTCGCGTACGCCAAGGAGCTGCGGGAGACCCCGGTCAAGGTCAACGCCGCGCTCCCCGGCGTGGTGGCGACCGACATCAACCGCCGTCGCGGGGGCCGGTCGCCCGCCGAGGGCGCGGCGATCGCCGTCCGGCTCGCCACGCTGGACGCGTCCGGCCCCTCGGGCCGGCTGCTGGCGGACGAGGGGCCCGTCCCGTGGTAGCGCGCGCCGCCGCCGGCCCGCGAGGAGCCGCGGCGGTCCGCGGCCTGCACACCCGATAGCCGGGCCGGGCGAGGCCCGGCGGGCACACGACATGGAGGCAGACAGTGGCGGTTGCAGAGACGATCCTGGTGACGGGCGGCACCGGCCGGCAGGGCGGGGCGGTCGCCCGCGACCTGCTGCGGCGCGGCTTCGCCGTGCGCGCCCTGGTCCGCGACCCGGGCAAGGAGCAGGCGCGGGCGCTTCAGGAGGCGGGCGCGGTCCTCGTCCGCGGCGACATGGACGACGAGGCGTCGCTGGCGGCGGCGACGGACGGCGTGCACGGCGTGTTCAGCGTGCAGACCTTCCGGGGGCCGGGCGGCGTCGAGGCCGAGATCCGCCAGGGCAGGGCGGTGGCCGACGCCGCGGCGCGGGCCGGGGTGAAGCACTTCGTCTACAGCTCGGTCGGCGGCGCGGACCGCGACACCCGCGTCCCGCACTTCGAGAGCAAGCTGGCGGGCGAGCGGCACCTTGCCGCGCTCGGCATGCCGACCACGGTGCTGCGGCCGGCGATGTTCTACGACGTCCTCCTCGACATCGCCCCGCGCCCGGCGCAGGGCGGCCTCGTCCTGGCCATGTGGCTCGACCCCCGCACCCCGGTGCAGGTCATCGCGACGAGCGACATCGGCGCGTTCGCCGCGGACGCCTTCGAGAACCCGCGGGAGTGGATCGGCCGGACGGTCGACATCGCCGGCGAGGAGCTGACCGGGCCGCAGATGGCCGCGGCGTTCGAGGCCGCCTCCGCCATCCCGACCCGCTTCAGGCGACTGCCCATCGAGCCGCTGCGCGCCGGCCGCCCCGACCTCGCCAACATGTTCGACTGGTTCGAGCGCGAGGGCTTCCAGGCCGACCTGGCCGAGCTGCGCAGGAGCAGGCCCGGCCTGCTCTCCCTGGAGGCGTGGCTGAAGGACAACTGGACCCCCCCGGCGGTCGCGGCCGCCTGACGCCGGCGCCGGCGTCGGCGTCGGCGTCAGGCGGGCGCCGGGACTCAGGCGAAGACCGGGTCCCGGGTCCGGGTGCGCTTGAGCTCGAAGAACCCGTCGGTCCCGGCCACCGCGAGCACGCCGTCCCACAGCTTCACCGCGGCCTCCCCGCGCGGCGCGGGCGTCACCACCGGGCCGAAGAAGGCCACGTCCCCCACGGCGATGACGGGGGTGCCCACATCGGCGCCGACGCGGTCGATGCCCTCGCGGTGCGAAGCGCGCACCGCGGCGTCGAACGCGTCGGACCCGGCCGCCTCGGCCAGGGCGGGATCGAGGCCCGCGGCGGCCAGGGCCGCCGCGTAGGTGGCCCGCTCCTTGGGCGCCTTCTCCAGGTGGAACCGTGCGCCCAGCTCGGTGTAGAGCCGGTGCAGCGCCCCGGGCCCGTGCGCGCGCTCGGCGGCGGCGCAGACCCGCACCGGCTCCATCCGCAGGGCCAGGTCCCGGTGCCAGCGCTCGTCCAGGCCGGCGCGGTCCTCGTTGAGCACCGTCAGGCTCATGATGCGCCAGCGGATCTCCAGGGGCCGCCGCTGCGCGACCTCCAGGACCCACCGGGACGTCATCCACGCCCAGGGGCAGGTCGGGTCGAACCAGAAGTCCACCGGGGTCGAGATGTCGTGCGCCAACGTCGGCCTCCTTCAGGGCGACTGCGGGGTCGCGGTCGGCACAGCCTGACAAGCGGGGTCGGATTCCCGGTCGAGCGTCAGTAGAGGTGGGCTCCGTTCAAACACGAGAATTCCCGGCCGAAACATTCCCGTCGGCGATCTGAGAAAATCGGCCGGTGGCGGCGGAGAGAAACGCCGCCCGTCGTCCGGCCCGTCGTCTGGAATCCGCGAGAAAGACAATCCGAGGGGAAAGTGATGTCCGCATCGGCCGAGGTCCGCGACCAGTCGGATTCCTACGCGCTGCTCGAATTGATCCAGGGCGCCGTCATCACCCAGGCGATCTCCGTCGCGGCCAGGCTCGGCATCGCCGACGCGCTCGCCGCCGCGCCGCTGTCCGCCCAGGACATCGCCCTGCGGGTCGAGGCCGACGCGCGGGCGGTCCACCGGATCCTGCGCGCGCTGTCGGGCCACGGGGTCTTCGCCGTCCGCGCGGACGGCCGGTGGGAGAACACGGCGCTGTCCGACAAGCTCCGCGAGGACGCGCAGGACTCGATGCGGAAGTTCGCCCTGCTGATGAGCCACCCCCTGCTGCACGAGGAGTGGGGCCACCTGCTCGCCTCCGTGCGCACCGGCGAGGCCAACCTGCCCAAGCTGCGCGGCATGAGCACGCTGGACTTCTTCCACGCCAACCCCGCCTACGCCGCCGCGTTCTTCCAGGCGTTCGGCAAGGTCTCGGAGTCGGAGACCGACCCGGTCCTGGCCGCCTACGACTTCTCCCGCTTCCGCACCGTCGTGGACGTCATCGGCGGCCGCGGCCACCTCCTGGCGGGGGTCCTGCGCCAGGCGCCGCACGCCAGGGGCGTGCTGTACGACTTCGAGATCGCGACCGCGGACTCCGCCTCGCTCTTCGAGGAGGCCGGCGTCGCGGACCGCTGCACCGTCCGACACGGCAGCTACCTCGGCGAGCTGCCCAAGGGCGCCGACGCGTACCTGTTCAAGCGGATCATCCACAACTTCTCCGAGGAGGACGCCCTGACCGCCCTGCGCAACGCGCGCGAGGCGATCGCCCCCGACGGCAGGCTGCTCTGCATCGAGTACCTGCTTCCCGAGGGCAACGAGCGCCACATCGGCCACACCGTCGACCTCTGGCTGATGCTGATGATCGGCTCCCAGGACCGCACGCTCGCGCAGTACGCCGAGCTGTTCGCCAGGGCGGGCTTCGAGATCGCCAGGGCGATCCCCACCACGTCGCCGATCTCGATCATCGAGGCCATCCCCGTCTGACGGCCCGCCCGACGGCCCGCTCCGGCGGCCCACCTTCCCGCGCACCCCTCTCACCACAGGAGAACTCCCGATGGCTCCACGGATGGACAACCCCTCCCTGGCCGTTCCCGGCGCCCTGCAGCCCCTGCTCGACCTGTCCGCGGCCATCGGCGAGGCCGGCGTGCCGCAGTCGACCCTCGACCTCGTCCGGCTGCGCGTCAGCCAGATCAACGGCCGCGTCTACGTCCTCCCGGCCGAGCCCGCGGACAAGCGCCTGCCCCTGGTGGCCCAGTGGCGCTCCGAGGCCTCCTTCGCCGACGCCGAGCGCGCCGCGCTGGAGCTGGCCGAGGCCGTCACCCTGACGACCGGCGCGCAGTCCAGGGCGTCGGACGAGGTCTGGGCGCACGCCGGCGCGCACTACACCGACGTGCAGCTCGGCGCCCTGGTCATGCACATCAGCCTGGTCAACTTCTGGAACCGGGTGAACCTCACCACCGACCAGGACGACGCGGCCTGGCGCTGAGACGGGAAGGGCGCATCACCGTGCTGAAGCTCATCAACGCCGGCCTGGGCAGGACCGGCACGACATCGCTCCAGGCGGCCCTGGAACGGCTGGGCCTGGGCCCCTGCTTCCACATGTTCGACGTCGTCGACGACGACCGGCGCCTCGCGCAGTGGGAGCGGGTCGTCCGCGACGGCGAGCGCCCCGACTGGGCCGCGCTGTACGACGGCTACGCCAGCGCGGTGGACGGCCCCTCCACCGTCTACTACCGCCAGCTCAGCCAGGCGTTCCCCGACGCCAAGGTGATCCTCACGGTGCGCGACGCCGAGGACTGGTACAGGAGCACGTACGACACGCTCTACCAGTTCGCGCTGCGGACCCTGGCGCACCCGCCCGAGCCGGGCTCCCGCCAGGCCCGGCTGTTCGGCGTCGTCGACGCCCTGGTCTGGGACGGCCTCTTCGGCGGCCGGTTCTCGGACAAGGACCACGCCATCGAGGTCTACCACCGGCACACCGAGGACGTCGTGCGCGCCCTCGGCGCGGAGAACGTCCTCGTCTACGACGTGCGGGAGGGCTGGGAGCCGCTGTGCGCGTTCCTCGGAGTCGAGGCGCCCGCCGAGGAGTTCCCGCGCGCCAACGACTCCGCCTCCATGCACCGGCGGATAGCCCAGGCCGCCGGCGCCGGCCCGGTCTCCGCCGGCTGAGCGCGACCCGGACGGCGGCCCGCGTCCCTCGGGACGCGGGCTCCCGGGCTGGGGCCCTCCGGCGCGCCCGAAGGCCGGACCCGGGGCCTGATCCACAGGAGCCGTACCGTTG
>NZ_JBEYWK010000030.1:0-62108 GCF_040644415.1 Streptomyces sp. NPDC046985 | reverse complement strand
GTGGAGACGGTTCTCTTGGTCGATAACCCATCTACCAGGGGCTTCACCTGTCTGTCAGCCCAACGGACCTATCCAACGGCCAGGTTGGAAAGGGTCCAGTGGATCTGGACCGTGCGGCGCCAGACCACACCTGCGCCCGGCGGGCTGACCGACAAGGACACCGAAGGCAAGCGGGCCCGCAAGGTTCCCATCGTCGAGGAGATCCGCTCTCTCGTCGCCCAGCGTGTCCTGTCCGCCGGCCCCAATCCCGATGCCCGCCTGTTCACCGGCCCGCGCGGCGGAAGCATCTCCACCGCCGTCCTGCGCGACGCCACACACTGGGACGACGTGGTCACCAAGCTCGGCTACGAGCACCTGCGCCGCCACGACCTCCGGCACACCGGACTGACCTGGTTCGCGGACGCCGGAGTCCCCATCCACGTCCTGCGCAGGATCGCCGGCCACGGTTCACTGACCACCACCCAGCGCTACCTGCACCCGGACGTCCACAAGATCACAGCCGCCGGTACGGCACTCTCCGCACACCTCAGCGTGCTACGCGCCCCACGCACCCTTCCCGCGACGACTGTCCTCACACGCTAACACCGGTCAAGAACCGCTGGTCCCCGACTGGTCCCCAGAAATGATCAAGGGGCGGTTTCGGATTCCTCCAAAACCGCCCCTCATCTGCGACTCTGTCGAGTCGGGACGACAGGATTTGAACCTGCGACCCCTTGACCCCCAGTCAAGTGCGCTACCAAGCTGCGCCACGTCCCGCCGCGCTCGCACGCGGTAGTCCGCGTGATCGCGCGGAGGCTACTTTACCGCACGTCGGCGCCGGTGCGGAAAGGGACGCAGACCGGGGCGAAAGCAGGGGGACAATCGGCGTATGAGCAGCACATCCTCCGGACGGCCGGTCGGCGCGCGGGACCGGGACAGCGAGGGGCGGGCCCGCAACGCACGACCGCGGGACGGACTCGGGCGCCCCCTCCCCTACGACGCGGACGGCGTGCCCCGGCAGCCCGAGGGCGTGGTGCGCACCCCGCCGGAGACGGTCGCGCAGGCGCAGGCGCTGCTGGACGCGGGGCGCCCGTTCCACGCGCACGAGGTGTTCGAGGACGCCTGGAAGTCCGGCCCGGCGGAGGAACGCGAACTGTGGCGCGGACTGGCCCAGATGGCGGTCGGGCTCACGCACGCGGCGCGCGGCAACGGCACCGGCGGCGCCCGGCTGCTGCGGCGCGGGGCTCAGGCGGTGCGGGAGTGGAGCGCGGACACCGGCGCGCGCCGACCGCACGGCCTGGACACGGGGGGACTCCTCGCCTGGGCGTGTCGGCTGGCCGAGGCCGTGGAGAACGGCTCGGCGGGAACGGTGGACGCCGCTCGGCAGGCGCCTCGGCTGCGCGGCGCGGCGTAAACGGGTGGGGCCGGGCCGGGCGGGTCCCGCGCCGGGGCGCCGGTGGGGGCGGGCGGGGCCGGGCGGGACTCGGATCCGCGCCGGGGCGCCGGTGGGGGCGGGCGGCCCGGTCCCCCGCTGCGGTGCCGGTGGGGGCGGGGTCGGCGCCCTGCGGCAGACTCGGGGCGTGCGAAAGATTCATGTGATCGGCATCGGCGCGGGCGACCCCGACCAGCTCACTCTCCAGGCGGTCCGGGCGCTGCGCGACACGGACGTGTTCTTCGTCCTGGACAAGGGCGAGGTGAAGTCGGACCTGGTGGAGCTGCGACGGGGCATCCTGCGCACGCACCTGCCGGAGGGGACGTACCGCGTGGTCGAGGCGCGGGACCCGGAACGCGACCGTTCGGCGGGCGGCGCCGCCTACGGACCGGCCGTCGGGGACTGGCGCAGCGCCCGCGCCGACCTCTACGAGAACCTGATCGCCGGGAAGCTGGGCGAGGACGAGACGGGCGCGTTCCTGGTGTGGGGGGACCCGGCGCTCTACGACAGCACGCTCGGCATCGTGGAAGAGGTGCTGGCGCGGGGCGCGGTGGCGTTCGCCTACGACGTCGTGCCGGGCGTCAGCAGCGTCTCGACGCTGGTGGCCCGGCATCGCACGGGCCTGAACCGGGTGGCCCGGCCGGTGCAGATCACCACCGGCCGGCGGCTCGCCGAGGGGTTCCCCGAGGGCGTCGACGACGTGGTGGTGATGCTCGACGCGCACCAGGTGTTCCGGCAGTACGCCGACCAGGACATCGACATCTACTGGGGCGCCTACCTGGGCACCCCGGACGAGATCCTCGACTCCGGGCCGATCGCAGAGGCGGCGCCGCGCATCGCACGGCTGCGCGCCGAGGCCCGCGAGCGCAAGGGCTGGATCATGGACACGTATCTGCTGCGGCGCCGGCCGAGGGAGTAGCCCGCTCCCGCCGCCCCGCCCTCCGCCCGCTGGGACCTTCTGCCGGGGCGGCGCGCCGAGCACCGTTTCGGCTGACGCGCGGCGGCGCCCGGCCGGTCAGCCGCCGCGGGCCGACGCTGCGGTCAGCCGTCGAGGCGACTGTCCAGGCGTCGCAACGCCGACGGCAGGTCCGGGACCGCCGTCACGCCGTCCGGCAGCGGCGGGCGGCGCAGGACGACGACCGGCAGCCCGAGCCGGCGGGCCGCCGTGAGCTTGGCGGCGGTGGCCGCTCCCCCGCTGTCCTTGGTCACCAGCACGTCGATGCGGTGCGCACGGAGCAGGGCCGTCTCGTCGGACTCGGTGAACGGCCCGCGTGCGAGCACCACGTCCATGTCCGGCGGCGTGGGGGGTGCGGGCGGTTCCACCGACCGGACGACGAAGTGCAGGCCGTCGAGACGGGCGTAGGCGGCAAGCCCCAGCCTGCCCGTGGTGAGCAGGACCCGGCGGCCCAGCCGGGGCAGCAGCTCCGCCGCGTCCGCGGGCGAGGAGACGCGGTGCCAGCGGTCCCCGGGCGCGGGGCGCCAGCCGGGGCGGCGCAGGACCACCAGGGGCACGCCGGTGGCCGTGGCGGCCAGCGCCGCGTTGCGGGTGATCGACGCGGCGAAGGGGTGGGTGGCGTCCACGACGGCGTCCACACGGTGCTCGCGCAGCCACGCCGCCAGCCCCTCGGCGCCGCCGAACCCGCCGACGCGCACCTCGCCCTCCAGCGGACCCGGCCGGGTCACGCGTCCCGCGAGCGAGCTGGTCACCCATGTGCCGGGGCGGCCGGCCAGGAGCGCCGCGGCCAGTTCGCGCGCTTCGGCGGTGCCGCCGAGAACCAGAATGTGCGCCGACATGGGGCAGAGCCTACGGGGCGCGGCGAGGGGGCCTGGTGGGCGGCGTCCGGTCATCGGCGGGGTGCGCGGTGTCGGCGGGGTGAGGTGCTGGTGGGGTGCGGTGCTGGCGGGGTGCTGGTGGGGTGCGGTGCTGGCGGGGTGCTGGTGGGGTGCGGTGCTGGCGGCGGCCGGTGTCGGCGGGGTGCGTGTCGGCGGCGGCCGGTATCGGCGGGGTGCGCGGTGTCGGCGGGGTGAGGTGTTGGCGGCGGCCGGTGCGGCGGCGTGCGGGGTCGGCCGGGTCCGGTGCGGCGGCGTGAGGTCTCGGCAGAGGCCGGTACCGGCGGCGGCCGGTGACGGCGGGGTGCGGTGTCGGCGAGACGCGGTGTCGGCGGCGACGGTATCGGCAGGGTCCGGTACCGGGAGTGTGAGATCTCGGCAGAGGCCGGTGTCGGCAGCGCCCGGAGTCAGCGGGGTCAGGTGGCGGCGGGACGCAGTATCGGCGGCGTCCGGTGGCGGGACGCGGGCGCCGGTCAGGTCGATTCGAGTGCGGACCGGTCGGCGGCCTCACGGTGCGCGGGAGGCCGTGTCTCGGTGGTGCGCCGCCGCGGTCTGCCGGGGCCGGTTCCGTGCTCGCCGAGGGGGCCTGTCTGCCATCCGGCGTCGCGGCAGGCGGCGACCAGGCCGGGCAGCGCGCCGAGGGCCGCGCGCCAGCAGCCGGGCGCCGCGGCGCGGTCGGAGTCGTGCAGCAGGATCGTGCCGCCGCCGCGCAGGTCGGCGGCGACGCAGGCGCGCACGGAGGCGGGCGTCGCGTCCGCCGTCCAGTCGCGGCCCCACGCGGTCCACAGCACCGGGCGCAGCCCGAGCCGCCGGGCGGCGGCCCAGCGTCCGCCGGTGAGGATGCCGTAGGGCGGGCGGTACCACGTCGGCGCGGCGCCCGTGACGTCCCGGACGACGCGGACGGCCCGCGCGGTCTCCCGCAGGTCCCGGGCCGGGTCGGGAAGCCAGGGCCGGGTGTGGACCCATCCGTGCACGGCGATCTCGTGTCCGCGCGCCGCGATCTCCCGGGTGAGGTCCGGGTGCCGGGCAGCGCTCTCGCCGAGGACGAAGAAGGTGGCGCGCACGGCGAGCCGGTCGAGGGAGTCCAGGAAGTGGGGGGTGGAGGCGGGGTCGGGACCGTCGTCGAAGGTGAGCGCGACATGGTCGGATCTGCCCAGGCCGGCCAGGCGCGGGCAGCAGACGGTGCGCAGTCGGGGCAGCCAGGTGGCGGCCGGTACGACGTGCGCCGCGGCGGCGACGGCCACAGGCGCGAAAGCCGCTGCCACGGAGCGTAGGACGCCGCCGCCTGCCCCCGCTCCCGCCCGTGCCCCTGCGTCTCCCGCCCGGGATGTCGATCCCACTTTCGGCCTCCTCACGTCCTCACGTCTCCGTCGCCACCTGCCGGGATACGCGCGCACCGGTGCCTACGCCCCCCTTGTGCGGTGCGGGTGAGGGACGGCGCGTCCCTGTCCCCGCACCGTGCGGGCCTCTCATCCGAACCGCGCGGCCAGGCGCCGGTACAGGCCGGGTGCGGCGCCGCGCACCCGGCCGGGCAGCCGGGTCCAGCCGGGCACGTACACCTCGTCGCGGCCGTGCGCGACCGCCTCCCAGATGGCGTCGGCGACCCGGCTCGCGGGGACGGGCCGGGGCCGTGAACGCCGGTAGGGCACCCCGCGCCGGTCGAAGAAGGGCGTGTCCACCACGCCGGGGACCACGTGGGTGATGCCGACGCCCGTGCCGCGCAGTTCGTAGCGCACGGCCTCGGCAAAGGCGCCCAGCGCGGCCTTGGCGGCGGAGTACGCGGCCTCCTCCCGTACGCCGACCGTCCCGGCCAGCGAGCCGACGATGACCACCCGCCCGGTTCCGCGCGCCACCATGTGGGGCAGCAGCCACCGCACCAGGTGCACGGTGGCCAGCACGTTGACGTCGAACACCTCGTCGATGGCGGGGTGCGGCATCGTGGCGAACGGTCCGGCCCAGCCGACGCCCGCGCCCGCCACCAGCAGATCGACGGGACCGACGCTGTTCAGCGCGAACTCGGCGAGCCGCCGCTCGGCGCCGGGTCCGCAGAGATCGGCCGGATAGGCGACGGCCGAGGTGCCGCGCGCGACCTCTTCCAGGCGCGTGCGGTCCCGTCCGTTGAGCACCAGGCGCCAGCCGCCCTCGGCGGCGAGCCGCCGGGCCACGGCCGCGCCGATCCCGGACGAGGCGCCGGTCACCAGCGCGCCCCCGCCCGGCGGCGGCCCGGCGCCGCGTGGACGCCCGGCGCCGTCCGCCGCCTGAGCCTCGACCGCGCCGGCGGGAGCCCCGGAGCCGGACCGGACGCGGGAAGGGGCTGAGGACATCGGGTGCACCTCTGGGTCGTCGGGAACCGGGACCGGCGGTGCGGTCCCGGCGGTCCGGGACGGGCCACGCCGGGGGCATTGGTCCGGCGGCCGGGCCCATGGGGGGCGGACGCGGCGCGCCCGGTCGTTTGGCTGCGGTGAGTGAGGGTTATTCACTTCCAGTGTCGTCCGAATCGCCCGATCCGCCACCTTTGTCCGCCGCTCGGGGGCCTCTGACCGGCCGCGCGCCCACCGCCGGCCCGGGTCCCCGCCTGCCGTCGGGCGCCGGTCGGCTGCTCGTCGTCAGCGCGAGCATGGGCTCGGGCCACGACACGGTGGCCGCCGAACTGGCCCGGCGCGCCCGCGCCGCCGGGCAGCAGGCGTACGTCGTCGACGTGCTGGCGCTGCTGCCGTACGGCCTGGGGGCCGGGCTGCGCGGCTTCTACCAAGGGGCCGTCCGGCACTGCCCGTGGGTCTACGCGGGCATCTACGACCTGTTCCTGCGGCCCGGCCCCCAGCCGCGACCGAGCGGCGCCCCGCTCGCGCGACTGGCGGCCGGCCGCCTGATGGAGCTGGTGCGCGAGACGCGGGCCGACGCGGTCGTGCCCGTCTTCCATCTGGCGGCGCAGCTCACCGGCCGTCTGCGCGAGCGGGGCGTGTTGCGCGTGCCGAGCGCGGTGGTCGTCGTCGACTTCGCCGTGCACCGGCAGTGGCTGCACCCGGGCAACGATCTGCACCTGTGCCTGACCGACGAGACGGCCCGCGAGGTGCGCCGGGGTCTGGGCCGCCCGGCGCGGGTCGTCGGGCCGATGACGGATCCCGCCTTCCTCTCCGGGGGCCCTACGGCGACCCGGTGGCGGCGCCGGTTCGAGCGGCACGAGCTCGAACGGCCCGCCGTCCTGGTGTCGGCGGGCGCGTGGGGAGCGGGGGCGCGGCTGGAGAGTACGGCCCGGCTGCTCGCCGCCCGCGGCTATATGCCCGTCGTCCTGTGCGGGCGCAACGAGCGGCTGCGGCGCTCCCTGTCGCGCGTGCCCGGGATCCTCGTCCCTGACTGGGTGGACGACATGCCGGGGCTGCTGCACGCGTGCGACGCGCTGGTGGACAACGCGGCGGGCCAGACCGCCGTCCAGGCCCTGGCCGCCGGACTGCCGGTCGTCGGGTACCGGCCGCTGCCCGGACACGGGGCGGAGGGCGTGCGCCGGATGGCGTCCCTGGGCGTGTCCGACCAGGCGCGGGACGAGGCCGCACTGCTGCTGTCCCTGGCCCGGCTCACCAGGCCGGGCCCCGAGCGGGAGCACCGGATCACCGCCGGGCGCGCGCTCTTCCGCGGCGACGCCGCGCTGGAGGCGATCACGGAGCTGTGCGCGGAACGCCGAGGCTGAGGGCGGGGCGCCGACGCTGAGGGCGGGGCGCCGACGACCGGTCGGGGGACCCCGGCCGTCCGACGGAGGGCCGGGTCGGGCCATCGCCCTGGCTAACGCTGTGGCCGTGGAGGTTCACCGGCTCGCGACGCCCGGCACGCCTTCCGGCCGCAGCCCCAGAACCACTCCGGCCGCAGCCCTAGAACAGCGCCATGCCGAGGAGCAGCGCCGTCACGAACAGCACGGCGCCGCCCACGAGGACGATCAGTCGGGAGTCGCCGCGCAGGCCGGTGCGGCGGGGCGGGACGCGGTGGACAGTGGTGTTCCAGCCGCTGTCGAGGACCGGCGCCGCCGTGCTCGCGGCGCCGTGCCGGGGCCGGGGGGCCGGGAGGGCGTCGGAGGCCGGGTGGAGCGCGGGGCGGGCGCCGCGCTGCTCGGGCGGCAGCGGCGCCGGGGCGCCGCGCCAGGCGCCGCTGCGGAACCAGTCCGCCGCCTGCCGGGCCGTGGGCCGCTCCTCGGGGCGCTTGGCGAGCATGCTCAGCAGGTACGCCTCGAAGGCGGGCGGCAGCGCGGCGCCCCGCTGGTGCGGCGGCACCGGTACGGCGTCGACGTGCTGGTAGAGCAGCATGGTCGCCGTCTGCGACTCGAACGGCGGTCGGCCGACGGCCAGTTGGTAGAGCACGCAGCCCAGCGAGTACAGGTCGGAGGCCGCGCTCGCCGGGGTGCCGATGGCGCGCTCGGGCGCCAAGTACAGTCCGGTGCCGACGATTTGGCCGGTCGTGGTGAGCCCGGCCGACGGGTCGTCGACGAACCGCGCGATGCCGAAGTCGCCTATCCGTATGACGCCGGCGCGGTCGCTGAGCAGGTTGCCGGGCTTGATGTCCCGGTGCACGATGCCCTGCGCGTGCGCGGCGGCCAGGCCCTCGGCCGCCTGCTGCGCCACCTGGGCCAGCCGTTCCGGCGCGAGCGGCCCTCCGGAGGCGAGTTCCCCGGCGAGGCTGTCGCCGTCGATCAGTTCCATGACGAGGAAGCAGCGCCCGTCCCGGGCCCCGAAGTCGAGCGTGCCCACCACGTGCGGGTGGTGCAGCCGGGCCGAGGTCTGCGCCTCCAGCCGGAACCGCGCCTCGGCGGAGGCGTCCGCCGTGTCGTTCAACAGCAGTTTGACCGCGACCGGCCGCCCGAGCACCTCGTCGTGGGCGCGCCAGACCTCGCCCATGCCGCCCCGCCCGATGACCGCGTCCAGCCGGTACCGATCCGCCACCAGCACCCGTAGACCGTCCTTTGTCCCCGAAGAATCCGCGTAAGCCGCCCCCCGCAACCGGCCCATCCTAACGATCACTTGACCCGCCGACGACCGGCGCCGTTTCCACACCCCTACGAGTGAAAAGCCGAGAATCGCTCCGAGCGCAAATATGGACAACTGAAGATTTATGCCATGGTCACCTTACCCACGGATCCGCTCAGGGCAGGGAGGACGACCTTGGACCCACTGACGTGGCTGCTCATCCCGATGGCGACCGGGATGATGGCGAGCCTCTGGGGCTGTGTCGTAAGCAGACGCCGCCGCACCAACGATTGGGCGCACGTCCAGCGCTACGACCGTCTGCGCGCCGCCCTGGCCCGCGCGGCCTCCTAATGCTGTGACCGGACAGGTTCACCGGCTCGCGACGCCCGGCGGACCTTTCCGGCCACAGCACTAGCCGGCTAGCCGGAGGCTGTCTTCCTCAGCCCCGCTCGACCAGCACGGCGCTGCCCTGTCCCACGCCCACGCACATCGTGGCGAGGCCGCGGGACGCGCCGGTGCGGCGCATGCGGTGCAGCAGCGTGGTGAGGATGCGGGCGCCGGAGCAGCCGAGCGGATGACCGAGGGCGATGGCGCCGCCGCTCGGGTTGACCAGGTCCTCGTCGATGCCGAGCTGGTCCATGCAGGCGAGGGCCTGCGCCGCGAACGCCTCGTTGAACTCGGCCTCCTCGACGTCCCTGACGTCCCAGCCCAGGCGGCCCAGCGCCTTGCGGGTGGCGGGGACGGGCCCGAGGCCCATGACGTCGGGGTGGACGCCCGCGCTGGCCCCCGCGGCGTAGCGGCCCAGGGACTCCAGGCCGAGGTCGTTCAGGGCGTCCTCGCTGACCAGCAGGAGGCCGGCGGCGCCGTCGTTCATCGGGGAGGCGTTGCCCGCGGTGACCGTGCCGCCCTGGCGGAAGACCGGCTTGAGCCGGGACAGCCGGTCGTAGGAGGTGTCCTCGCGGACGCACTCGTCGGCGTCGACGACCGTGCCGTCCGGCAGCTCGACGGGCAGGAGTTCGCTGGCGAAGTGGCCGTCCTCGCGAGCCCGTGCGGCCAGCCGATGGCTGCGCAGGGCGAACTCGTCCTGGCGTTCGCGGGCGATGCCGCAGCGGGCGGCGACCTCCTCGGCGGTCTCCCCCATGGACAGCAGACCGTGCAGCTCCTTCATCGCCGGGTTGACCAGGCGCCAGCCGAGCCGGGTGTCGTACGTCTCTATGCGGTGCGGCAGCGCCTCGTCCGGGCGGGGCAACACGAAGGGGGCGCGGCTCATCGACTCCGATCCCCCGGCGAGCACGACGTCGGCCTCACCGGCGGCGATGGTGCGGGCGGCGGCGGTGACGGCCTCCAGCCCGGAGGCGCACAGCCGGTTGACCGTGGCGCCGGGCACGGTGTCGGGGAGTCCGGCGAGCAGGGCGGCCATCCGGGCGACGTTCCGGTTGTCCTCGCCCGCCTGGTTGGCGGCGCCCCAGTAGACGTCGTCGATGCGGGCCGGGTCGAGCGCGGGCGCGTCGGCGACGAGGGCACGGATCACGGTCGCGGCCAGGTCGTCGGGACGCACTCCGGACAGGGCTCCGCGCAGCTTGCCGATCGGGGTGCGGCGGGCGGCCGCGAAGTGGACGGGGCGCACGACAGGACTCCTCACACGGCCGCTCGGGCCATTAATTAGCACCGCTAGTTTAGGACTATAGACCGCGGCCCGGCCCAGTGGGAAGCTCTCCCGCCAGCGCCGTGCGCTCCTCGTCGGCGCCGCCGGAAGGGCGCCCCGCGGCGGAACCGGCACCGGGCCGGGAGCGGACCCGCGCACGACCGGCCCCGCACACAACCGGGTTCTGGGCGGCTGACGGGCGCCCGGCGGTGTGCTCGCGGTTCTGCTCAGCGCCCGGATCCGCGGCTCGGTCGCCGTCGCCGCGGCCCGCGAGCCGGCGGCTGCGGGGCTGCGGGACCCGCGCCGCATGATGGAGGCCGAGTGGCAGGAACGGGTCGACGCGCTGGGCCGCGGCGGATACCGCCGCTACGACGAGCGCACGGCGACCCGACTGGGCGACGGCGCCGAGCTGGTCGCCGAGCGCTGGGGCGGCGACCTGCGCCGTCTGCGCCGGGAGGCCGACGGCGACGTCGCCGCGCTGCGCGACCTGCTCCAGGAGGCGCCGGGCCTGGGACCGGCCGGGGCGGACGTCTTCCTGCGCGAGGCGCAGCGCGTGCGGCCCAAAGCGGCCCCGTACCCGGACGCCAAGGCGCTGTCCGGAACGCGCCGCCTGGGCCTGCCCGAGGACCCCGACCGGCTGGTCGAGCTGGCCGGTGACACCGACCCGGCGGTGCTGGCGGCGGCGCTGGTGCGCGCCGCGCTGGACAAGGACGTGGCCGACGACGTGGACTGAGCCACCCGGGGGCGCGGTCCGGGCCGACGTCATGCCGGTCCGGCACTCGTCGGGCGTCCGCCGGGCCCCTAGCCCGCTCCCCCGGGCCCCTAGCCCGCTCCCCCAGGCCAGGGCGGCGGCCCGTTCGGCCGAATCGACCCACGAGACGGGCGGCGGGCGCGGACGCGGGCCGGAGTCGCGGCCGCGGGCCGTCCGGCGGAACGGCGGTGCGCGGGTGCGCACACCGGTGCGGGCCGCCACACGCGCGTGCGCACCTCGTGCGGCTTCGATGCCATCAGGAACCACTGAAAGTATGATCAAACAATGTCTGACATGACCGAGACCACGCCCGGTTGGCTCACCACGGACGAGCTGGAGGCGGCCCGCGCGCGCATGCCGATCCTCTACGTCGAAGCCGTGCCCGTGCGCGTAGACGACAGCGGCGAAGTGACCAGCATCGGCCTGCTGCTGCGCATCGGACCGGACGGAACGGTCAGCCGCACCCTGGTCTCCGGCCGGGTGCTGCACCACGAGCGCGTGCGGGACGCCCTGCTGCGCCATCTGGAGAAGGACCTCGGCCCGGTGGCGCTGCCCCGCGTGCCCGCGTCCCTGCAACCGTTCACCGTCGCCGAGTACTTTCCGACGGCCGGCATCACGCCGTACCACGACTCGCGCCAGCACGCGGTGTCGCTGGCGTACATCGTCCCGGTCGCCGGCGACTGCCGGCCGCGCCAGGACGCCCTGGACCTGGTCTGGTTCAGTCCGCAGGAGGCGGCGTCCCCGGCGCTCCAGAGCGAGATGCCGGGCGGGCACGGGGTGTTGCTCAAGCAGGCGCTGGCGCACGTGGGTTACGTGTACTGAGCCCGGTCACCAACCCGGGTGGGCGCCACGTGATGCGTGGCGCCCACCCGGTGGCGCGGTTCTCGGGGTTCCGTGTCAGGAGTCGGCAGTCGCCCTGGCGGCCGCGCTTGCGGTCGTCCTGCCGCCTCGCGACCACGGCCACTTTCACGCTGGCCACCATCATCGAGAATGCCGACGAATAGCGACAAATAGACAGAGCCCCTAAGCGATGTCAACGCCGCCTTACACGCTCCCTTCCCCGCCGTCTTCCCCGCCGGTCGGCCGCCGCCGCGTCCGCGTCGCCAGATGGCGGCGCAGGTGATCGGCGGTCGGGGCGCCGCCCTCGTGGGCGACGTCGTGCGGGCGGCCCTCGGCGACGACACGGCCGCCCTCGTCGCCGGCGCCCGGACCGAGGTCGACGACCCAGTCCGCGGCGGCGACGGTGCGCAGGTCGTGTTCGACCACGACGACGGTGTTCCCCGCGTCCACCAGGCGCTGGAGCTGTCCGACGAGGAGGTCGACGTCGGCGGGATGCAGCCCGCTGGTGGGCTCGTCGAGCAGGTAGAGGGTGTGGCCGCGCGGCGCGCGGTGCAGTTCGCTCACCAGCTTGATGCGCTGGGCCTCGCCGCCGGACAGGGTGGTGGCGCTCTGCCCCAGCGTCAGGTAACCGAGTCCGATGTCCGCCAGCAGCTTGAGGACGCGCTCGGCGGGCTGCACGTCGCGCAGGAAGTCGTGGGCTTCCTCCACGCTCATCGCGAGCACGTCGGCGATGGTCTTGCCGCGGTAGCGCACCGTGAGCGTGCCGGGGTTGTAGCGGGCGCCGTCGCAGACCGGGCAGGGGGCGGTCTCGGTGGGCAGGAACAGCAGCTCGACGCTCACGACTCCGTCGCCCAGGCAGTGCGGGCAGCGGCCCTGCGCCACATTGAAGGAGAAACGGCTGGCGGTGTAACCGAGTTCCCGCGCGGTCGGCTGGGCGGCGAACAGCTTGCGGACGCTGTCGAACAGGCCGGTGTAGGTGGCGAGGTTCGAGCGCGGGGTGCGGCCGATGGGTTTCTGGTCCACGACCACCAGGCGGTCGACGTCGTCGAGTCCAGTGCTGGAGCGCACCGTCACCCGGTCCTCGGCGAGGTCCCCGACAGGCGTCCCGTCTCGCTCCTCGTCGGCGTCCCGCACCGGCGCCGGGTCGCGGGCCTGGTCCTGCTCGGCCCCGTCGGCGTGCAGACGGTCGCGGACCGTGTCGGCCAGGGCACGCCGTACCAGCGTCGACTTCCCCGACCCGGAGACGCCGGTGACCGCGGTCAGCGTGCCGAGGGGGAAGCGCGCGTCCAGGTCACGGAGGTTGTGGCCGGTGACGCCGTACAGGCGCAGCCACCCCCGCGGCCGCCGGGGCTGGTCGGGGCCGGGGGCGGCGGGTGCGGCCGGGCTCAGGTACCGCGCGGTCACCGAGTCCGGCGCGGTGCGCAGCCGGTCGGCGGGGCCGTCGTACAGGATCTGTCCGCCGTGCCGGCCGGCGCCCGGTCCCATGTCGACGATCCAGTCGGCCGATCGGAGGACCTGCGCGTTGTGCTCCACCACGAAGACGCTGTTCCCGGCGCCGCGCAGCCGTCGCAGGGCGGCGAGCAGAAGCTCCGTGTCGGCGGCGTGCAGACCGGCCGAGGGCTCGTCCAGGACGTACAGCACGCCGAACAGGCCGCTGCGGAGCTGGGTGGCCAGGTGCAGCCGCTGGAGTTCGCCGCTGGAGAGGGTCGAGGTCGCCCGTCCCGTCGCGAGGTAGCCGAGGCCCAGGTCGACGAGCGTGCCGAGCTGGTCGAGGAGGCCGGAGATCAGCGCGTTCGCGGCCTGCCGCCGCTCGGCGGGCAGCGCCGCGGTGTCGGGGTGGTCGCGCGCCGCCCGCAGGAAGTCCGCGAGCTGCGTCAGGGGCATCGACGCGGCGACCGAGATGTCCTGCCCGGCGACGGTCACCTCCAGCGCCCGCGGGTTGAGCCGCCTGCCGCGGCAGGTCGGGCAGGTCTGCTCGGTCATGAAGGAGGCGGCCTTCGCCCGCAGGTGCGCCGCCTTGGAGGTGGCGAAGGTGTGCGTCACCCATGTGCGGGGGCTCATGTAGGTGCCTTGGTAGGAGCGTGCGACGCGGTGCGGCTCGCGGACGGGGTGGACCGTGACGGTGGGCTGCTCGTCGGTGGTCAGCAGCCACTCGCGCTCGGCCGCGGGCAGCGCGCGCAGCGGGGCGTCCACGTCGATGCCCAGCGTGGCGAGGATGTCGCGGTAGTTCTTGCCCTGCCAGGCCCCCGGCCACGCGGCGACGGCGCCCTCCCGGATGCTCAGGGAGTCGTCGCCGACGAGCTTGGCGTCGTCGACGGTGTGCAGGCGGCCCAAGCCGGAGCAGGTCGGGCAGGCGCCGACCGCCGTGTTCGGCGAGAAGCTGTCCGAGTCCAGCGGCGCGGCGTCCCGGGGGAACGTCCCGGCGAGATCCCGGGGCGTCCGGCCGGCCGGGTACGTGCCGGCGCGGGAGTACAGCATGCGCAGGACGTTCGAGACCCGGCTGACCGTGCCCACCGTCGAGCGCGTGCTGCCGCCGCTGTGCTGCTGCCGCAGCGCCACGGCTGGCGGCAGCCCGGTGATCTCACCGACCCGGGGCGCCGCCCCCTGGTCGATCAGCCGCCGGGCGTAGGGCGCGACGGACTCCAGGTAGCGCTGCTGCGCCTCGGCGTAGATGGTCGCGAAGGCCAGCGAGGACTTGCCGGACCCCGACACCCCGGTGAAGGCGACGACCTGGTCGCGCGGCACGTCCACGTCGACGTGCCGCAGGTTGTGCTCCGCGGCGCCCCGGACCCGGATCAGTCCGTCGTGACCGGCGTCCGAGGATCCGCCGCGCGAAGACGCCGGTGGTGCGAGTGGTGCCATGCCCGCAACGTAACCCGGCCGCCGGACACGCGCCGTCGGCGGGGTCGCCGCTGGACCGGCGAGGGGCGGTGGAGGTGGCTGGACCGGCGAGGGGCGGTGGAGGTGGCTGTACCGGCGACGGACGGTGGAGGTGGCGGACAGTGCTGCGGTGCAAGATGCTGGTGGGGCCGGGTTACCGCCTAGGCGGCAGCCCACGGGTACACGTCCGGCGCCGACCGGGAGGGGTCATGGACCACGCTGCCGCACAGTCGGCCGCCGCGGAGCAGCGCGCGGCCGACACCGAGCCGCAGTACATCGACGCGCCGCTGACCATGGCGGCCGCCTTCCTGGTGCTGGTCATCGGCGGCGGCGAGGAGGCGATGTCGACCGCCCGGTCCGTGGTCGCCAGCACCGGCGACCTGATCAAGGACCTCCTCGTCCGCGACGGCAGCGGCACCTTCACCTGCAACGTCGGCATCTCGCACCACGCCTGGGCGCCGCTGACCGGGAAGCCGCTCCCCAAGGAGCTGAGGCCGTTCCAGGAGATCCGCGGCGCCCGGCACACCGCGGTCGCCACCCCCGGCGATCTGCTTTACCACATCAGGGCCGGGTCGGCGGATCTGGTCGTGGAGTTCGAGAAGATCCTGCTCGACGCGTTCGGTGACTGCGTGACCGCGGTGGACGACACGGCCGGCTTCCGTTACTTCGACGGGCGCGACCTGCTGGAGTTCGCCGACGGCACGGCCAACCCCAACGGCCTCCACCTGCCCGAGTCCACCGTCGTCGGCGAAGAGGACCCGGCCTACGCCGGCGGCAGCTACGTCGTGATCCAGAAGTACCTGCACGACCTCGCGGACTGGCGCGCCCAGACCACCGAGACGCAGGAGGCCATCATGGGGCGCACCAAGTTCGACAACGTCGAACTGCCGGACGCCGCCGAGGGCCAGAAGTCGCACAAGACGCTGTGCACCATCGAGGACGCCGAGGGCGAGCACGACATCCTGCGCGACAACATGCCGTTCGCGACGCCGGGGCGAGGCGAGTACGGCACGTACTTCATCGGCTACTCGCGGCATCTGTGGGTCACCGAGAAGATGCTGGAGCGGATGTTCGTCGGGGACCCGCCCCCGCTGCACGACCGCATCCTCGACTTCTCCCGGGCCGTCACCGGCGTGACGTTCTTCGCCCCGGCCCGCCAGTTCCTCACGGATCTGGAGGACTGAGCGCGCCCGGGACCGGGCGGCCCGGACGGCTGCGGAGGCGGGGAACAGCCGCCGCGTTCCCCGGGCGTCAGACCGGCCTCTTGCCTGCCGTGCCGCAGAGCACCGGCTACGCGGTCGGCGGTTGCGCCCTCCGGCTTCCCGACGACTTGAGTTCGGCGGCCCGCTGCTCGGCGGCCAGGCGCTCGGCCTCGCGTCGGACCGGGCGGCGGATGAGCTGGTACGCCTGCTGGGTCGCGACCTGCTTGAACAGGCGGTTGACGTCGGAGTCGTCGAAGTACCGGACCATCAGGGCGTCGTTGGAGGCCGCCTGGCCGATGACGAGGCGGTCGAGGTCCTTCTCCAGTTCCCCGCCGAAGACGTCCTGGTCCTGGTGCAGGGCGATAGACCGGAGTTCGGGGTCCTCGCTGACCGCCACCACGAGTTGACCGAGCAGGATCTGGTCGGCGGTGGAGAGCCCAGTCCCGTACTCGTGGTTGACGGACCGGATCACCTCGGCCAGCGACGTCTCCTCGGCCTCGGCCACAGCTCCGGCCGCCTCGGGCGCCAGGCCAGGCAGTACCTGCGCGCCCGCTGCCTCCAGGCGCAGCTCCGGGGCGCCCGTCTGGGCGATGCGCAGGTGAGTCGGTGCGGCCGTCCCTATGTCGGCGCCGGCGCTGCGGGCGGGGGCGGGCAGGCGGCGCAGCAGGAAGCGTCCGTACTGGTAGAGCCGTTCCAGTTCGAGGTTCTCGAATCCGATGACGTGGGAGAGCCAGCCGTACGCCCTGGTGTAGGCGTCCAGAGCGCGGCGGAACTCGGCGGCGGTGTCCGGTTCGGCGGCGTTGAGGGCGTTGAACCGGTCCAGTGCGGGCTGCAAGTGGCCGTAAAGGCGGGCGTGGGCCGTCATGACGGCGGTGTCGGCGGCCGTACCGCCCTGGAAGGCCGCGAAGTACGCGGTGACGAAGGCGTCCATCTCGGCTTCCGCCAAGAGCTGATAGGCCATCACCTCGCGTTCCCGGTCGAACAGCAGGTTGGGGTCGGTGGGTTCGGTGACCGACGCCTCGTAGTACTGCTGGAAGGCGTGCTCGACGTCCTCGGGCCGGTTGGCGAAGTCGAGGATGAACAGGTCCTCGGCGGTCTTGAGCCGGTGGGTGCGGTTGAGCCGGGAAAGGGTCTGCACCGCGGCCAGCTTCACGAGGATCTTGTCCACGTACATGGTGGTCAGCAGCGGCTGGTCGAAACCGGTCTGGTACTTCTCGGCGACGACGAGGATGCGGTGCTCGGGCTTGGGCACGGAGGGCGGGTTCGGGTCGTCCGCGCGGGTGTAGCCGAAACGCGCCGGAAGCTCGCGTTCGGGGAAGCCGTTGAGCTTGGCCTCGGTGTACTCGATGCCGTCGAGGGTCAGCGCGCCGGAGAACGCGACCAGGGCGCCGCAGTCGGTGAAGCCCCGCTCGTCGATGTAGGCCCGCATGGCCTGGTAGAGCCGTACGGCGTGGTCGCGGCCGGAGGTGACGACCATCGCCTTGGCCCGGCCGCCGAGGCGCGGGCTGGAGTGCGCGCGGAAGTGGTCGACGATGATCTTCGCGCGGGACGCCATCGACGCCTCCGACATCAGCGCGGCCCGCACCAGCTTGGAGCGGGCCTTGCGCGGGTCCACCTGCTGCTCCGCCTCGTCGGCGGCGGCCTCCTGGAGCTTGAAGTAGGTGGCGTAGGTGATGTAGTTGCCGAGCACGTCCAGGATGAAGCCCTCTTCGACGGCCTGCCGCATCGAGTAGACGTGGAACGGCCCCTTCTCCTGCTCCCCCGACCCGGGATGGGCGTGAGGGGTGCCGAAGAGGTCGATCGTCTTCGCCTTGGGGGTGGCCGTGAACGCGAAGAAGGACAGGTTCGGCTGCTGGCCCCGCGCCAGGGCCGCGGCCGTCAGCGGATCGCCGTCCCCCTCTACGGAGTTCACGGGGTTCACCGCGTCCGAGCCGAGACGTCCCAGCGCCTTCTTCAGCGCCGCCGCGCTCTCCCCGCCCTGCGAGGAGTGCGCCTCGTCGATGATCACCGCGTAGCGCCGGCCGCCCAGCCCCGCGACCTTGTCCAGGACGAAGGGGAACTTCTGCACCGTGGTGATCACGATCTGCGCCGTCGGCCCGGTCAGCGCGTCCGCGAGCTGCTGGGAGTTCTCGTCGATCCGCACGACCACGCCGGCCTTGTGGTCGAACTGGTGGACGGTGTCCTGGAGTTGCTTGTCCAGCACTCGCCGGTCGGTGATGACGACGACCTTGTCGAAGACCAGCTTGTTCGCCCCCAGACCGGAGGCGAGCGCGGCGGGCGCGAGCTGCCCGGGGTCGTGGGAGGTGTGCAGGCTGGACAGGTGGTGCGCGAGCCAGGCGATGGTGTGGGACTTGCCCGAGCCGGCGGAGTGCTGGATCAGGTAGTTCTCCCCCGCCCCGTGGCGGGCGGCGTGCGCGACGAGCTTGCGCACCGCGTCCCACTGATGGAACCGGGGGAAGATCAACGGCTGGGTGTGCGCGCTGCCCGGCTTGTGGGACGGCGCCCGGCCGGCCTTCGCGGCGGCGTCCTCCACGTGCAGGAACCGCTGCAACAGCTCCAACCAGTCGTCCCGGGCCCACACTTCGTCGAAGAGGTAGGAGGTGGGGTACCTCCCGTCAGTCGGGGCGGGGACGTTGCCCGCGCCGCCGATCCGGCCGGGGCCGCCGGAGCCGGTGTTGAAGGGGAGGAAGCGGGTGGCGTCTCCGGCCAGGCGGGTCGTCAGGAACGCCAGCGTCGGATCGACCGCGAAGTGGACCAGGCTGCGTTTGGCGAAGAACAGCTCCTTCGGGTCGCGGTCGCGGCGGTACTGCCGCTTGGCGTCCTCGACGGTCTGCCGCGTCAGTCCGTTCTTCAGCTCCACCGAGGCGATGGGGAGTCCGTTGAGGAAGAACGCGATGTCGAGGGTGTCGGCCGGGCGCGCGGCGGAGTAGTGGAACTGGCGCACGAAGACGAGTCGGTTGGCGTCGTACTCGGCCAAGGCGTCCGCGGCGAGGGTGTGCGCGGGACGGAAGTACGCGAGCTGAATCTTGATGTTCCGGTCGTTCACGCCCCGGCGCAACACGTCCAGCAGTCCGCGCGAGTCGATCTCCCGCGCCACGCGCTTCGCGAACCGGGCGAGGGCTCGCTCCTCGTCCTCGCCGTAGGCGGCCTGGAGCGCCAGCCACGCGTCGTTCTGCGACGCTTCGAGGAACTCGGCCAGCTCGGAGGGGTCGATGCCGAGAGCGTGCTCGTAGGTGTGCGACAGCCCGCGCCGCCAGCCGCCGCGCAGCAGCGCCGCCTCGACGGCGTCCTCGAACGCCTTCTCGGTGTACACGCGGACGTCGTTCATCTGCATCCCCCTCAGAGGCCGCGATCGTGCGCCGGGCGGGCGGTGGTGACGTCGAGCAGGCCGGTGACGGCGGCGGTGATCAGCGCCTGCCGACGCTCGGCGAGGAGCGCGAGCTGCTGGTCAAGACAACGCTGGAGGCGCTTCACACGGAGAACGATCTCATCGACGTCGTCCGCGATGCGTCTTTGCTCTTCGTCGCCGGGCACCGGAACCCGGACCGAAGCCATCTGTGTCTCACTCACCGAAGGAACGGGTCCGGGATTGGAGATGTGTCCGAGGTCAAGCAGGGAAAGCAGGTGCAGCCAGAAACGCGACGCACCGGAGGAGAAGTGAATCGCGCGCACATTGTCGTCGATGATGCAGTCGCGCGTCGCGATGCGTCGCTGGTTCAGCAGCAGTGCGGCGCCGACCCGGGCGTACAGGACCGATTCCCGTGGAATGATGCGGGCGCCCAGCGTGGAAGCAGTTTCCTTGGTGACCCAGTTGGCGGCGCTTTCGACGCGCCCCAGATCGTCGGCCGCCGAGAAGTCCGCGACCTTGACGAAGGGGAAGTCTCCGCTGTCGGCGCCCTGGAACTCGTGCGGAAACGTGGTGCCCATATGGAAGGTCCCGACACGGTTGACGTTGACCACCGGCCACCCTGACGGAATCGGGCCCAGCCACGGCACCCGCTTTCCGTCGTCGACAGCACCGGCACTCCCGGTGATCGCATGCCGGATCCTCTGATCCCGGTAGGAGACCAGAAGCTCCCTCTGTCGCTGTCGAAGGGTTCTCAACCTGTCGATACGAGCGGTCTCGGCATCGAGGAACGCGGCGATGCGGCGCTGTTCCTCCATCGGGGGCAGCACCACCGGAAGGTTTCCGATGTCACTCGGGCTGATGGCCGGATAACTCACACCGACGGAGCGGGAGACGACGGCTTCGATGAACGGCTGCGACCGGCAGTAATAGGCCAGATAGCGTTGATCGACCTTGTCCGTCGCCTCCAGCACCGCGAATCCTGTGGAGAAGACCAACGGATCGTCGCTCTGCGGCACTGCGGCGATGGCTTTCAGGTACGTCCGGACCGTCGAAACGACCACGGATCCCGCCGGAGCGAGACGCCTGGCCCGCGAGGGCGCGTGCGCGAACTCCGTCTCTTCCTTCGGGATGCTTACCTTGCCCCACTCGTCGACCGAGCCGATGTCGATGTACCGAAAGCGATAGTCCGCGTCAGTCCTCTCGGAAAGGGTCCGGGAGTTGATGCGGGCGATGTCCTTGAGGCGAGAGGAAGTCACCCCGCCACCTCCCCCAGCAGTTCCTGGATCTCCGACTCCAGCGACTTCAGTTCCGCGTCGATCTCCGCCAGCGGTCTCGGCGGCGTATAGACGTAGAAGTGACGAGTGAGAGGAATCTCGTACCCTACCTTGTACCGTTCCGTCCCCTTCGTCTTGGGATTGCGGGTGTGCGCGATCCAGGCGTCCGGGGTGTGCGGCAGCACCTCTCGGGCGAAGTACTCGTCGATGTCCTCGCCGAGCGGGACGTTCTCGTTGTCGCGCAGATCGGGGTCCGGCTCGGGTGCGCCCTTGACGAGCTGGACCTCGCCCTTCGGGTCGGTCACGCCCACGGCATCGCGCAGGGCCTTCTGGAAGGGCGCTGCGGAGGGCCACAGCACGCCGCCGGCCGCCGTCGCCGTGCGCAGGGCGTCCCACGCCTCGGCCTTGGACGACCACCGCGAACCGAGCAGCGGCTTGAGCGCGGCCAGCAGCAGTTCGACCGCCGCCTCGCCTCCGGCCGCCTTCTTCACGGCGGCCGACGCGCCGAGCTGGGCGAGGCCGTCCTCGGTCAGCTCGAAGCGGAGCCTGAGCGGCCGGTCCACGGTGATGCGCTGGTAGCCGAAGTCCCGGTTGGCGAAGACCTTCACCCGCCCGTGCTCTGGATGGGTCTCGTCGCCGACGACGCTCAGCGCATCGCGGTAGGCCGCGCAGATGGCGCCGATCTGCGCCCGCGTGATCTCCTTGCGCTTCTCACCGAGGGACTTGCGCATCTTGGTCCACTGGTCGCGGGCGTCGAGCAGGATCACGCGGCCCTTGCGATCAGCGGGCTTGCGGTTGGTGACGATCCAGAAGTACGTGGAGATGCCCGTGTTGTAGTAGAGCTGGTCCGGGAGGGCGACGATCGCCTCCAGGCAGTCGTGCTCGATGATCCACCGGCGGATCTCCGACTCGCCCGACCCGGCGCCGCCGGTGAACAGCGGGGAGCCGTTGAAGACGACGGCCAGGCGGGCGCCGCCGACCTCGTCGCCCGCCGCGTCCTTCCTGAGCGGCTGCATCTTGCTCATCATGTGCTGTAGGAAGAGCAGCGAGCCGTCGTTGATCCGGGGCAGGCCGGCGCCGAAGCGGCCGTCGTATCCCCGGTCCTCGTGCTCGTGGCGGACGGCCTTCTCGACCTTCTTCCACTCCACGCCGAAGGGCGGGTTGGCGAGCATGTAGTCGAAGGTCTCGCCGTCGTGGCCGTCCTGGCTGAAGGAGTTGCCGAAGCGGATGTTCCTGGCGGCATGGCCCTTCAGCAGCATGTCGGAGCGGCAGATCGCGTACGACTCGGCGTTCAGCTCCTGTCCGAACAGATTGACGCGCACGCCCGGGTTCAGCCTGCGGATGTGCTCCTCGGCCGCCGAGAGCATGCCGCCGGTGCCGCAGGCCGGGTCGAGGATCTTGACGACCTGGCCCTTCTTGGTCAGCCGGTCGTCGTCCGGGGCGAGCAGCAGCTCGACCATCAGCTCGATGACCTCGCGCGGCGTGAAGTGCTCACCGGCCGTCTCGTTGGAGGCGTCCGCGAACTTCCGGATCAGCTCCTCGAAGACGTAGCCCATGGCGTGGTTGTCCACGGCGGCGAAGCTCAGATCCAGCCCGGCGAACTTCCGCACCACCTGGTAGAGCAGGTCGGCGTTGTCCAGACGGTCGATCTGGAGGTGGAACTCGTAGCGGTTGATGATCTCGGTGGCCTCCGAGGAGAACCCCCGGATGTAGTCCTTGAGGTTCTTCGCCACGTTGGCCGCGTCGCTGCTGACGGTGTCGAAGGTCTGCTCGGACAGGTTGTAGAACTTGAGCTGGGAGGCCGCCAGCAGCAGTCCGTCCTTGTTCTCCCCCGTGTAGGAGGCCGCCCGGTCCCACACCGCCTGGCGGGTCGGGGCCATGACGCAGTCCAGCCTGCGCAGCACCGTCAGCGGCAGGATGACCTTTCCGTACTCCGACCGCTTGTAGTCACCGCGCAGCAGATCGGCCACCGACCAGATGAAGTCGGCCAGTTCCTGGTTCGTGCTCAAAGCGTCCTGTCCTCTCGCCCTACTGCGGCGTCTCCGTCGGCCGTCCTGCCTCGGTGCTCGGCGTCGCCGCCGTCACGGGTCGGCGGATCGAGCGCGCCGCCGGTGAGGCCGTCGCGGGCGAGCCGCGCAGCCCGTTCGCCCGTCCTGGCGAGTTCGGCGAGTTCGCGCTCGAAGGCCCCCAACGAGCGGAAGGCGTCGCCGTAGCGGTGCTGTCGCTCCACATCCATGCGGGGCAGCCGCGCCGCCCGCACGTCGGCTCGGAACGTACCCGAAGAAGACGTGCCACGACGGGCGTTCGCCGCACTGCCGGCGAATCCGCGTACGTAGTCGGGGTCCAACTGGTCGCTGACGGAGGTGAGTTCGTCGCCGTCCAGGCTGACCAGGCCGGCGGCCAGCAGATCGCTCACCGCGACCGGGACGCCGTCGTCCAAGCCGTCGGCCCGGCCACGCGGGGGCAGTTCGGGAAGCAGCGCCCGCAGGCGGCTCAGGCGCGTGTCGAGATCCGCACGCAGTTTGGCGTACTCCACCGCGTAGTCGGGTTCCGGCTCGCGTACGTGGCGGCCGGGCGTGAGGTCCACCTCGTCGTCCAGCAGGTCGATCAGCGGCACCCGCGCTTCCTGGTGCGACTGGGGTTCCCACGGTCCGTCCGGGCTGTTGGCGCTGAGGTCCACCATGCGTACGGTCCCCGCCGCCCGCCCAGGGCCCGAGGGGCGGCTGAGCAGCCACAGGTGCAGCGGAAGCGCGTGACTGGCGGCAAGGCCCGGCGGCAGGGCCACCACCGCGGCGACGCAGCCGCGACGCAGCAACTCCGCCCGGATTCTGCGCCCGGAGCGACGGTGGGCGACCGACGCGGGCAGGACCACCACGGCCCGCCCGCCGGGCGCCGTGTGGTGGTAGCAGTGCTGAAGCCAGGCGAGTTCGCTCTCCCCGCGCGAGGGCACGCCCGCCTCCCAGCGCGGATCGACGAGCAACTCCTCGCGGCCCCAGTCGGCCACGGCGGTCGGCGGCTCGCACACGACCAGGTCCGCGCGGAGATCCGGGAAGGCGTCGGCGCGCAGCGCGTCGCCCGCCACGACCTGAACCGGCGCCGCCGGCCCGGCAGCGGCCAGGGCCGCGCGCACCCGGGCCACGCGCGCCGCGTCCCCGTGCGTGTCCTGCCCCAGCCTGCGCCCGACCGCAGCACCGCCCACCGCGACGAGGAGCGAACCCATGCCGCACGCCGGGTCGAAGACGGCGCCAGAGGTCTCACCGGCGAACTCCCGGACGGCGCGAGCCAGCCGCGACGTCGAGGCGCCGTCCAACGCGGCGCGCGCGGTGGACTCCAGCAGCCGGGCGACCAGAGCGTCCATCACCTCGGTGGGCTTCCGGTCGACGAGCAGCCCGGCCACCGCCGCGCGGGCGGCCTGGTCGGTCAGCCCTTCCTCGTCGCCCCGGAGATGGTCCCCGACGGCGGCCAGCGCCCTGACCATGTCCTCGCCGTAGGCGCCGCGCAGCGCCTGCCAGAGCCGGACCTCCTCGCCGACCTCCCGCCCGTCACGCTGCCCGTCGAGCCACTTCCGTGCCTCGGTGAGCGAGAACAGGGGGCTGGCCGAGGTGCCGCCGACGGGCGCGGGGAAGTCCGGACGGCGCCTACGCCAGTTGGACACCGCGGCGCGCGTCACGCCCGCCATGCGCGCGATCTCCGCAGCGGTCACCGCGGCGCCCGGCGCCTCGTCTTCTGCGGTCATGGGGCGACTTCTGCGGTCATGGGGCGACCGTACACCAGCGACACGGTCAGTCCAAGTTACATCCCGTTGACGGCGCTAACGCAATAATCGGGTCTCACACATGCGGAGCCTCTGGTGGAGACGGTTCTCTTGGTCGAGGACCCCTCCACCAGAGGCTTCACTCCGGTGTCACTCCAACCGCTCGGCTGTGCAACCAGTTCGGCGGAGGCTCACGGCCGGAAGACGGGCTGCTTCTCCACCCTCAGCGCATTCATGGCAGCGTCGGTGAGATGCAGATGCTGGCGCACTACTTCTGGCGGGGTCAGCGCCATCCACTGGGCGAGGCTGACGTCCTCGAAGCGAGGCGTGCGGAACATCTCGAGCATCCGTACCGGTGCGTCGCCGGTGTTCTCGATGTAGTGGCCCGTGGCGAAGGGCACGTACCCGACGTCACCGGCCTGGAAGTTGAACGTCCGGTTGCGGCCGGAGTCCAGGAAGACACCCATCCGGGCCTCGCCGGAGATGTAGTACTGCCACTCGTCGTCGTTGGGGTGCCAGTGCAGCTCGCGGACGGCGCCCGGATCGATCTCCACGAGGGCAGCCGAAGTGGTGGTCGAGGCCGTGAAGTTGGACGAGTCCACGATGCGGGCGCTGCCGCCGCTGGTGCGCACCGCGGCCTGCGTGTCCAGACGGTGCTTGAAGCTGCGGGGCACGTCGCCGCTCGGGCTCAGCACGCGGTCGGACTCCAGCTCCGGCGGCACAGTGCCGTTGAATATGTACAGCTCGGAGGTGGGAATCGAGGCGAACTCCTCTTCCGAGACCCCGAAGTTCTTGGCCAGGACGGAGCGCGGCGTGTGCGCGAACCAGTCACTGATCAGGAAGGTGTTGTTCTCCGAGAACTGGCCGTCGTTGAAGACCAGAAGGAACTCAACGCCCTCCTCCAGCGCCTGGATGTGGTGCGGGACGCCCTGCGGGAAGAACCACAGGTCACCGGCGCAGACGTCCTCCAGGAAGTTGCGCCCCTCCTGGTCGACGGCGCTGATCCGGCATTTCCCGTCCAGTACGTAGGCCCACTCGGACTGCTTGTGCCAGTGCAACTCCCGGTAGGACCCCGGATTGAGCCTCATGTTGACGCCGGCCAGTTCGGTCGCGATCGGCAGCTCACGTTGCGTCACCTCGCGGGCCCAGCCGCCCTCTTCCAGCCGCATATGGGCCTGCGAGAAGGAGAACTTCAGGTTCGGCACGGTGCCTGAGTCGGTTTCCGGAGGGACGAGCAGATCCGGATTCTGGAGATCCACCGCGATGTTGCGGGGACCCGGATCGGTGCCGCCCTTACCGTCCGCAATGGGCTGCGGAATCCTGCCTGTGGAATAGACGGTCATGCCGCCTCCTCGCTTGAAGGATGGGTGGGCTCGTAGGACTTGCTATGCATTCTGCGCCGTCGGCGTCACCCCGCCATCACCACTTCGGTCTCCTTCTCGCGCGGCCCCTTCCTTGAGGCCGGCCGGTGTGGGTCGATGCCAAGTCCTGGGCTGTCAGCCGCCTTCCACCATGGTCACGATGAGGTAGGCGTTCAGGCAGATCACCAGGGCGCACACGAGGGCGCCGGCGGCCGTGGTGGCGGTCCGGTTGACCAGGGGGCCCATGAGGTCCCGTCGCCGTGTGAGGACGACGACCGGGAGCAGGACGAAGGGGATGCCGAAGGCGAGGACGACCTGGCTGAACACCAGGGTGGAGGTGACGGGAAGCCCCATGGACAGGACGAGCAGCGCAGGGGCCATGGTCAGCAGCCGCCGTGCGAAAAGAGGGATCCGCCGTCGCAGGAACCCCTGCATCACCACTTGTCCCGCGCACGTGCCCACACTCGATGAGGAGAGGCCGGACGCGAGCAGCGCCACCGCGAAGGCGAGCGCCGCGCCACCGCCGACGGTCCTGCCCAGATCGGCGTGCGCGGCGGTGACGGCGTCCAGATTCCCCCATTCCCTACCACGGAAGAGCGCTGCCGACAGACAGAGCATTCCGAGGTTGACGGCGCCCGCGAGGGTGAATCCCAGCGCGCAGTCGATCCGTAGGAAACGCAGCAGGAAACGCTGATCGCGCGGATCGCTCGTCCGCACCCTGCGTTGTGTGAGCGCGGAATGGAGGTAGACCGCGTGCGGCATGACCGTGGCGCCGACGATGGCCGCCGCGAGCAGTCCCGTGGTCTCACCGTTAAGGCGAGGCGTCATGCCCGCCGCGGCGTCTGCCGCGGACTGATGGCCGACGGCCAGCAGATCGTAGGCGAACCCGCCCATGACGAGGAGCAGCAAGGCGGCCACGGCGACTTCGAAGGGGCGGCAGCCCTTCTGCTGACAGGCCAGGACAGCGAAGGACACCAGCGCCGTCACCACTGCGGCGAGAGGGATCGGCATGGCGAACAGCAAGCTCAGCCCGAGCGCGGCCCCGGCGAACTCCGCCAGGTCCGTGGCCATGGCGACCAGCTCCGCCTGCGCCCACAGCAGCCGACTCAGCCACCGCGGCGCGAGTTCACGGCACTGTTCGGGAAGGTTCTTCCCCGTGGCCAGTCCGAGCTTCGCCGACAGGTACTGCACGAGCAGGGCCATGATGTCAGCGAGCACGACCACCCAGACGAGCATGTAGCCAGTGCGCGCGCCCGCCTCGACGTTGGTCGCCACATTGCCCGGATCGACGTACGCGACGGCCACGACGAAGGCGGGACCGAGCAGAGCGAGCCGGAACCGCCATCTGCCACGGGACCGTATGTCGCGGAACTCTCCGAGGACGAGTGAGGCTTCGTCCGGGGCGGCGGGGCGCTTCGGCTGTGCGACCGTCGGCGCGCTCATCGGCGCTGCTCACAGCGAGGGCCGCTGGAAGCGGAAGCCGTCAGCCGGCTGCGCGCGAAGGACCGTCCGATGGACCGCCACACAAGAAAGGCGGCCAGCAGGAATCCCAGGCCGAGCACGTGATGCATCAGGGTCAGAATGACGAGGAACAGGAGCAAGACGTCGTAGAGCAGAGCAGGAATTCTGGCGGTCCCGAACCGGCCGAATCCGGCGCGCGAAAGAGAGTACGCATGCCAGGAGGAAGATGGTGGGGATGGGGAGCGGTGCGTGAACACAGGGTCTCCTCTCGTCTCTTTTCTGGTCCCCGATGCCGAGTCACCACAAAAGTCTGGAGAGGCCAGGTCACCGCGCCGTCACCCAGGCGTCACGGTCGCTGACACGCCGACGTGACGTGGGGTACTCGCGTTGCGCGCACGGCCCAGGCAGAGACGTGCGTGCCCAGATGTGCCGACAGCCTCGCGGTGTTCCAATGGGGAGGTGCGGCACTCGTACGGCGCCGCATCACGAAAAGGCGAGGACCCGGGAGCCTGTGGCTGACGGCGCACAGCGGTTTTCCACGTGAAATGCACGGTCGCCATACAACGACCGTCGGAGATTTCACGCCAGAGATTTCCCTTTCGTCGGTGACGGCTTCCTCGCGGTCCGAGGAGTCGTGAACGAGATGCACAGAAGCTCCGACGAATTCAATGCGCGCGATCTACCGCATTTGACGCTCATGGGCAGTTTCGACCTGCATTACGAAGGACGGTCCGTGCTGATCGCCCCGGCGGGCCAGCGGCTGTTGAGCCTTCTCGCGCTGAGTCGCCGCGCGCTCACCCGCGAATACGCCGCCGAGAGACTGTGGCCGGATGCCCCTGGCATGCGGGCGGCGGGCTGTCTGCGCTCGACTCTGTGGCGGTTGCCCAAGCTGAATCGGCCCTTGGTAGTCGCCACGGCCAGCACGCTTCACCTGTCACAGGACGTCGAAACGGATCTGACGGCCACGGAGGACGTCCTCCAGCGGACGATCGCCTGGTCCGAGCGGCCGACGCACCGCGACCCGCACGAGGCGCCGCATCCGGACATCACGCTCGCGGACGAAGCCCTGAGCAGCGACCTCCTGCCGGAGGCGTGGGACGAGTGGGTCATCATCGAGCGGGAGCGGCTGCACCAGATGCGCCTTCACGCTCTGGAATCGCTCGCCCGCCTCCATCGATCCGCCGGCAACTTCGGTCAGGCGCTGGACGCGGGACTGCGGGCGGTCGCCGGAGAGCCGCTGCGGGAAAGCGCCCACCGGCAGGTCATCGAGACCTATCTCGCGGAGGGCAACACCGGCGAAGCCATCCGGCATTTCAGGGAGTTGCGGCGGCTTCTCCGCGCCGAACTGGGACTGGAGCCCTCGCCCCCACTGTGCCGCCGGATGGCCGACGCGGTCGAAGGCCGGCACACGCGGCCGTGACGTTCGGGTGTCGGAAGTCCGCGACGCTGGAGTCATGGCCGTTCATCGTCCTCACACCGGAGTTCTCATCATTCGCGTGTGGTGGGAGCCAGAGCAGCCACCGGCTCTACGGGCACGCCTGCTGGTCGCCGACAACCCCCAGCAAGCCCCCGTCGAGTACGCGGTAGCCGCAGGACTGGACGAGGTGAGCGAACAGGTTCGCAGGTGGCTTGAGCAATGGAACGAGAGCGCTGAAGCCCCAGGCGAGTGACGTCGACCCGCCTGCGGGTGCTGGACCCTGTGTCCGATGCACGGCCTAGAAGCCCATCGGGCGCGGGTGGGCTTCGGCGTTGGGGTCGCTGGACCACACCAGTCGGAGTTCGACGTTCTCCGGACCGGCGAGGGACTGGATCAGTCGTGCTGCCCATCCGTTCCAGTAGACGTACGTCCTGTTGTCCGTCAGGCGGAAACAAGGTGCGTCGTGGGGCAGTTCCTCCGGGATGAACTCGGCGTGCTCGATCTCGCCGACCTCGGTCGGCGGTGACGACGCCTTCCTGTCCAGACAGTCGGCGACGACGCTCGGGACGTACGCGCGGTAGTCGCCGTCCCGGGCGTCGGACACGTGTACGGGAATGTAGTGGCCGAAGGCGTGGAAGCGCTCGAAGGTCTCCTCGGCCAGCCTTCGGCTGAGCACCGGGACCACGGCGTGCCCGCTGGGGTAGTCCGACACCCTTCCGCCGGGGTTCCCATGCCAGTCGGCGTTCAGTTCCCCGGGGAGCGGATGAGCGCTGCCGTCCATCTCCCAGCGAATGAGCGGAAGGGCGTCCACGAGGAGACCTTTGTAGTGGTCGCCGAAGGACGGCGTGATGCGGAAGACGCCGGCCGTCCGGCCGGTCTCTGAGGTCATGGTGCGGTCCAATGCGCGGTGGGGCTGGGAGATCCGGTCTTCAGTTCCTGGAGCACGTCCGCTCCGATCTTACGGAGCTCGGACTTCAGGGAGTTCGCGATAGCGGCCGGCTTCGCGCCACTGGCTGCCAGCAGTTGCTCGTGGGTCTGTAGGTGCAGGTCGAGACGTTGCAGGAACTTGGCCCGGTGGGTGTAGTTGTGCGGAGTCGGATGGTCGAGCGGGATGCCGTTGGACGCGTCGTTGACGTCGACCCCGTACTGCTGGAGAAGTTGACGCGCGCGGGCGCCCGGCGCCCAGTGGCCCTGCGCGCCCCCGGAGGGGACGAGGTGCGCGGCGGCCTGACCGGGCTTGAAGGTGACGCCGTTCGCCTCCATGTTGCCGCGCAGGATCTTGGCGTTCTGCTTGCAGGTGAGCAGACCCAGCAGGTCGAACCAGGTCGTCGGGTTGAGGACGTAGGCGCAGGGGTTGGGGGCCGGTTCCAGGCCGAGAGGGTCGGGTGAGACGTAACGGGCGGTCTCGGGGTCGTAGTGGCGGAAGTAGTTGTAATGCAGGCCGCCGGTCTCGGCGTCGTGGTACTGGCCGGGGAAGCGCAGCGGTGTGTCGGCGAGGGCGTCGGCGTTCGGCGCGGTGGCGCCCCATGTGGTGGTGCGGGTGTGCCAGGCGATGTCGCCGTCCTCGGTGACGAGTTCGGTGGGCGTGCCGATCAGGTCGGTGACGATGGCGAAGAAGCGGGAGTCGACCTCGGTGTCCGACAGATGCTTGCGCTCGTACTGCGCGATGGGGCGGTGGCCGTCGTGTTCCCAGGTGACGGTGACGCCGGTCGCGGGGTGGGTCTCCTCGGCGAGGCGGGCGCCGTCCCAGGAGAAGCGGATCTCGTCGAGCCGCGTGGAACCGTCGTCCGCCAGCCGGTACTTGGCGGTACGGCGGCCGAGGGGGTCGTACCGGTAGTGCCAGGTCCGGCCGTCGGGGGAGGTGCAGGAGGTCAGCCTGTTCTCGGCGTTCCAGGTGTAGCGCCAGGTCTCGGGCCTGCGGGACAGGCGTTTTCGGGTGCGGGACGCGAGGCGTCCGGCCTCGTCGTAACGATAGGCGGTGTCGCCCGCGCGCAGGAGGCGGGTTCCTGAGTAGGTGCGCCGTCCGCGGGCGTCGGGGCCGGCCGGGCGGTCCGGCCAGTGAGCGCTGGTCTGGTTGCCCGCGCTGTCGTATGTGTACTGCTCGTGCCAGCCGCCGCGGCTGGCGGTGGCGGCGAGCGGGCGGCCGACCGGGTCCAGGGTGTAGGCGAGGGTGCGGCCGGTCACCTGCTCCGCGAGTTCGCTCAGGTGACCGTCGGGGCGGTAGGTGTAACGGCGGTCGCGCAGGAGGCGCCGGTCGGCGCCGGGACGCGCCGGGACGCTGAGGGACTGGCGGGTGAGCCGACCGAGGCGGTCGTGGACGGAGGAGAGCGACGCCTCTCCCCCGATGACGCGTTCGGTCTCCTGGCCGAGCAGGTCGTGGGCGAAGGCGAGGGTGTGCCGTGCGTCCAGGGAGAGGCGGGTGCGGTTGCCGAGCGCGTCCCAGTCGGAGGTGGTCCGCGCGCCGCTCGGGGTGGTGCGGGCGACACGCTGTCCGGCGGCGTCGTAGCGGTAGTGCGTGGCGTGCCCGTCGACGGTCTCGGCGAGCAGCCGGCCGAGCGCGTCGTAGGAGCGGGTGAGGACGGAGTCGGCCGAGGTCACTCCGGTCAGCCGGCCGGCGGCGTCGTACGTGTAGCTGGTGCGCTCGCCCGAGACCTCCTTGGCCGTGAGGCGGCCGACGGCGTCGCGGACGAAGGTGAACACATCGCCGGCCGCGGTGGTGCTGGAGACGAGGAAGCCGGTCGGGTCGTGCGCGAAGGCGGTGCGGCGGCCGTCGTAGTCGGTCTCGGCCACCGCCTCCCCGCGTGCGTCGAAGGTGTACGACCAGGTCGCGCCCTGGGGGTCGGTGACGCGGGTGAGGCGGCGCTCGGTGTCGTGGGCGAAGGTGTGGGTGGCGCCGTCGGGGGCGGTGCGGGCGGCCAGGAGGTCGAAGGGACCGTAGGTCAGAGTGGTCGTGCCACCGAGCGGGTCGGTGTGGCGGGTGCAGTTGCCCTCGCCGTCGTAGGTCCACGACTCGCGGCTGCCGTCCGGGGCGGTGAGGGCGACCAGGCGGCCCTCCGCGTCCATGTCCAGGGTCGTGACGCCGCCCAGCGGATCGGTGACGGTGAGCGGGCGGCCGAAGGCGTCACGGGTGCAGTTCGTGGTGGCGCCGCGGGCGTCGGTGGCCGCGATCGGGAGACCGGCCGCGTTCGCGTCGACGGACAGTGTCGTGCCGCGGGGATCGGTGACTTCGGCGGTGGCGCCGGTGGTGTGGTGGGTGAACGCAGTCGTCGCGCCGTCGGGGGTGTGGACGGCGACGCGGTTGCCGCGCCGGTCGAAGTCCTGGCGGACGACGGCGCCGTCCGGGTTCGTCACCGCCACCGGCAGGTGCAGGGCGTTGTAGGAGAAACGGGTGACGGCGCCGTCGGCGTCGACGACCTCGGTGAGGTCGCCCTCGCCGCTCCACTCCCAGCGGGTGACGTGCCCCGAGGGATCCGTCCGGCTGAGCAGGTGATCACGCGGGTCCCACTGCTGGTGCGTGGTGTGTCCGAGTGGGTCGGTGATCGCGACGATCTGGCCGTGGCGGTTGGCGCGATACGTGCTCGCATGGCCGAGGGAGTCGGTGTAGGTGGCGGTGGTGGCGCCGTCTTCGTCCGGACCGCCGTAGCCGATACGGGAGTTCAGGATTCCGTCGGTGCCGTGCGTCGCGACGACCCTGCCCGACTCGTCGTAGACGTAGGCGAACACCGTGTCATTGGAGTCGCGCCAGCCGGTGACGCGATGCGTGGCGTCGTAGTCGAAGCGGGTGGACGCGTCGACCGCGTTGACGACCTCGGTGAGGTCGCCGCTTCCGTCGTACCCGTAGCCGCGCAGCCGGAGCGGTCCGTCCGCGGTGACGGCGTGCAGGCCGGTGACCCGGTGGCTGTCCGGGGCGGTGGTGATCGTGAGGCGGTACGCGCCGGAGTGGGCGACTTCCAGCAGCCTGTCGTCCTTGGCGCGCTCCACGGTGACGTGGTTGTGGTTGCGGTCCTCGACCGTCGTCAGCCACCACACGCCCGCACGGGTCCCGGAGGGCTCGAAGTGTCGGGTAAGGCCCGCGTACGGGTCCTGCACGACCAGTGCGTAGGAGGCGCCCTGGGACACGTACGTCAGCGGCAGCCGCTCGCCCGCGGCCGGGTCGACGCGGTCGCCGACGATGTCCGGGGTGCGCGGGTAGTAGAGGCTGGAGCCGTCCTCGCGCCGCCACCACACGCCGCCTGCCTCCTGATCCGCTTCCAGGCGCTCGTCCAAGGTGCAGGCCCAGGACGGGCCGAAGGCGATGCCGTGGGCGTAGCCTGTCAGGTGGGTGCGGCGCAGCGTCAGGGGGAGAACGCCGGGCAGGTCGACGTCGGTCTGGGCGAGGATCATCTGGCCGGTGGCCATGTCGATCGGGTCGCCGCAGGTGAACTTGCTCAGCAGTGAGCGCGCACGCTGGGACAGTTTCTCCTGGGGCTGCCCCGGCCCGTCGGCGGGGCCGCGCCTGCCGCCGGAGCCGGGCCGTCCGTGGCCGCCGGCGCTGGCGCCGTGCTTGCCTACGCCGATGCCGTTGACCTGGTCACGGACGCCGCGGTCGTTGTGCTTGTGCAGCCGCGAAGCGGCCTTGACCCGGTCGGGGACGGTCTCCGTGATGTGCTGGGTGATCTTCTTCAGGACCTTCTCCGAGCCCTTTATCGCACCGTGCAGCACGCTGTCGAAGACCTTCGTGAACGGGTCGCGGCCCTTGCTGCGGCCGAACGCCTCCTTGACCCGGCCCATGGGTGCGGACGCGCCGGTGTGCATGTCTGCACCGTGGCGCGAGACCTTGTCCGCCCCGTCCTCGAACTCGAAGTGGTCGATCCTGGTCTTCGCACCACCGCCGGACGAGCCGGAGTCACCGGCTGAGGCGAGCCGCATCCCGCCGTGCTTTCCGCCCTCCTGCCCACCGCTCCCGTGCCCGCCGCCACTGCCGCCTGCGGGCGGCGGCGAGAAGGCGCCCTCGGCCAGGTCGAGGACCATGTCCTCGACCATCGACTCCAGCTTGGCGTTGACCGGCTCGGTGACCTTGGCGATCACCTCGTCGACGATGCGGTCCACCGCCTCGTCGATGATCCGCTTGACCGCCTGCCGCATCGCGGTGACCTCGGCCGCGCCGAGCACCGCCGACAGGCCACCGGTCACCCAGGCGAGCCCGAGCGAGAGGCCCACCGACCCGGCCATCAGGGCCAGTTCGGCCTCGGCTTTGGTCTTCATCCAGAAGACGATCTCGGCCAGAGCGTCACACGCGTCCGCGAACAGCCGGGCTAGCTCCGGGAGTTTCTCCAGATGACTGACCTTGACCTGGTTCCAGTGCTTCTCCATCGCGTCGACTGCCCAGCCCTGGGAGGAGGACAGGATCCGGGCGAACGCCAGATGCGCCTCGGCTCCATGACCCTGGAACTGGTCGGCGAAGTCCCGCATGGCGTCGGCCATTTCGCGGTAATCGTCCTCGTCGACGTTCGGGAAGTTGATCCCGATGAAGTCCAGGACCTCGTCCAGCCAGCCCGGAATCGTGTAACCCATCCCCGTCGAACCTCCATCAGCGGCCGCGGTTCACTCAGCACGTCGTGAGCAAGGACGCGAACACGTGTACGCCAGTTCCCGAGGTGACATGGGGGGTCTGAGGCGAAGCGGTGAGATCCACTGGACCGCGACATGCGGGTGCGATCACGACAGTTGTCCGCCGCGAGCACGGCATTCTGGGCACGCTTGCCGGAGCGGCAGTCGCCGAGGACGACGGTCCCCGACTGGCCCCCCTGTCCCCGGCTGGTCCCCGAGAATGATCAAGGGCCGGTTCGGATGTCTCCGAACCGGCCCTGATCTACGACTCCGTCGAGTCGGGACGACAGGATTTGAACCTGCGACCCCTTGACCCCCAGTCAAGTGCGCTACCAAGCTGCGCCACGTCCCGATGCCCGTCTGACCTGGGGTTTCCCCCTGCCGGACGTGCAGGGAAACCATACCGCACTCGGGTCGGTGGTCGCGCACCGCTTTCGCGCGGGCGCGGTCCCGCCACGATCCGCGTCCTGCCCTTGACCTCACGTTCGGTTGAGGTTGCGCGATAGATCGTATGACGATCACCGACGCGCTGGGGCGCCCCCACGGGTACGCCGACCTGACCCGCGCCTGATGGGGCTCATGACGGGCGACGAGAAGCACGGACCGGGCCGCCACGTCCACCCTGGACGTGCTCTGGGTGCTCTACGACCGGGTCCTGCGGGTCCGCCCGGAGCGACCGGACGATCCGGAGCGGGACCGCTTCCTGCTGTCCAAGGGGCACGGCCCGATGGCGTTCTACGCCGTGCTGGCGGCGAAGGGCTTCGTGCCGGTCGACTGGCTGCCGGACTTCGGCGGCTACGACTCCCCGCTCGGGCGCCATCCCGATCGCACCCTCGTGCCGGGCGTGGAGATCGGCAGCGGTTCCCTCGGGCACGGGCTGCCGATCGCCGTGGGCGTCGCGCTGGGGCTGCGCGCCCAGGGCCTGCACGACCCCCGCGTGTGGGCGTTGACCGGGGACGCCGAGCTGGACGAGGACAGCAACCACGAGGCGCTCGCGTTCGCCGGGCCCGCGGGGCTGGACCGGCTGCACACCGTCGTCATAGACAACGCCTCGGCCCTTACGCCCGCCCCGGCGGAATCGCGGCCCGCTTCGAGGCGGCGGGCTGGTCGACGCTGACCGTCGACGGCCGCGACCACGAAGCACTGTACGCGGCGTTCACCGCGCCGCATCCGGGACGGCCGCACGCGGTGGTGGCCCAGGTCGAGCCGAGGTCGTCCTCGTCGAGCCGTATCTCGTGGGCACGTCGACGGCCGCAGTGAACGACGTGCTGTGCGACGTGCCCCACCGAGTGCTGGGCCTCGGCGTGGGCCGCGCTGAGCTGCGGCGGTACGGGAGCGCCGAGGAGCACACCGCCGCGTACGGCCTGGACGCCCGGTCGCTGCGGGAGCGGATCTCCGGATTCCTCGGGCACGCGCCGGGAGACGGGGAGGGCTGAACGGACCGGGCAGCCGCCCGGGGAGACGTCAGTCCGCGGCGGGCGGTCCCACCTCCGGGTGGGCCTCCAGCAGTCCGGGCGGGGCGGCCTGGCGCCAGGAGTCGGCGAGGACGTCCCGCAGTTCGCCCTCGTCCTCCAGCGCGGCCAGACGCACCCGGATCCAGGCGAACTGGGCCTCGTGGCCGGCGATCCAGAACTTCCCCGGCTCGGCGAGGACCAGTTCGTCCCGCTCCTCCTTGGGGCAGCGCACCGCGACGGACGTCTCGTCCTCGGGCAGCGTGGCGAACATCTTCCCCGCGACCCGGAAGGTGGGCATGCTCCAGGCGGTCTTCTCGGCCGTGTCCGGCAGGGACAGGGCGATACGGCGTACGTCGTCGGCATCCGGCATGCCCCGCACGCTAGCGGCGCCCACTGACAGTCGTCCCGCTCGTCTCACCTGCGCCGTGAACCACGAACCCTGCGCCCGGACTGCGGGCGTGCGAAGGCCGGGACTCCGGGCGCGTCCGTGTCGCGCCCGGAGTCCTCGAACCGTCGTCCCGCCCTCTGGCGGCTCACCGCCGTGAGCCGCGAGAGGGCGGGCAGGGCGGCGGCGTGTCAGCGCATGGACCACACCTGGTTGGGCTGGGTGCCCCCGGCGTAGCAGTCCCAGATCTGGATGCGGGTGCCGTTGGCGGTGCCCTGGCCCGCGGCGTCGAGGCACTTGCCGGAGTTCGGGTTGACGATCGTGCCGTTGGAGTTGACCGTCCACTGCTGGGCCGCGTTGTTCAGGCAGCTCCAGAGCTGGACGACGGTTCCGTTGGCGGTGCGGCCGCCGGACACGTCGAGGCACTTGCCCGAGTGGGGGTTGACGAAGGTGTTGCCGGTCCGCTGCCACACCTGGGCGACGCTGCCGTTGCAGTCCCAGAGCTGGACGACGGTTCCGTCGGCGGTGCCCGCGGCGTTCACGTCGAGGCAGCGGTTGCTGCCCTGGCCGACGAGGGTCTTCCCGGTGGAGCCGCCGCCACCCCCGCCGCCACCGGAGCCGTTGGTCGTGAAGCTGAAGTTGTCCACACCGAGGCCCGCTCCCCCGGTCCAGGGCTCGAAGCCGAACTGCACGCTGGTCATGTACCAGGCCGAGTTCAGGTAGCCGCGGGACGCGGAGTCGTTGGTGAAGTCCTTGATGTGGACGTCGAGGCCGTTGACGGTCTGCTGGCGGACGTAGGAGACGACGTTCCAGGAGATGCCCCCGTTGGACAGCCGGCCCTCCCATACGTCCCAGGTCGCGCCCTCGATGGAGGCGGTGCCGACCTTGGATCCGGCCGGCTGCGGGGCGCCGGCGTGGCTGCCCCAGATCATCAGTTCCGCGCCGTTGTTCTGGCCCGCGGGGCTGGGGCTGGTGTCTAACCAGATGTCGTACGCGGCGTCCCACGCGCCGCCGGAGGTGTGGTAGGCGACGGTGCTCTCGGGGTTGCCGAAGGCGCTGACCTGGAGGGGCAGTCCGCTGCCGGAGGAGCAGTTGCCGTAGTGGCACCCGGCGTAGACCGACGGGTAGGCGGCCGGGGCGCCGTTGGTCGGCACGTTGTGGTTGGCCGTGCTCACGTTGAAGCCGGTGCCGGTGACGGTGAGGCACTGCGGGCTGGTGTCGCCCCATTCGTTGTTCTGGACGATGTAACGGCCGCCGGCGATGGACGTGCTGCCGAACTGGTCGCAGATCTGGGTGTCGGCGCGGGCGGTTCCCGGGTGGAGGAGGGCGAGGGCCGCGCCGAGCAGGAGCACGGTCAGCGCGGCGAGCGCCCGGCGTACGGGTGGCAGTGCGATGGGGGACATGAGTGCGACCTCTTCGTCGAAGGTGAGCGGGACGAGAACCCGGTCCCGGGCCGGAAAACGCTGCGCGGACCGGGACCGGCGCCGGGGGGCGTCTTGGGGGGCGTTACGTGGGAGTGAGCAGGCCCCAGTCCAGTTCGGCGTAGCCGTCGGCCTTCCGCAGACTGATGTGGTTGACGCCCTCGTTGAGGGTGACCTGGACCGAACTCCGCGCTTCGTCGCGGTCCTGGGCGCTGGTGTCGAACCAGGAGCCGGTGGGCTGGTAGGCCATGGTGGCCTGCGGGCTGCCGTTGACCAGGACCTGGTGCGCGGCGGCGCTCGCGGTGCCGTTCGCGTAGCCGACGGTGAACCGGTAGGTCCCCGCGGCGGGCGCCTGCACGGCGAAGTCCACGCCGCTGTCGGGCTGGTCGATCCGGCCGACGTAGTCAGGGAAGCCGTTCCACTTGAACGCGCTGATCTTCGCGTCCGTCACCGCGGCGTACTCGGCCTCGTAGCGGTGGGTGTCGGGGCGGACGTCGATGTAGTCGACCTCGGCGTAGCCGGCGCCCTTGCCCAGGGTGACGGTGTGGGCGCCGGCGTTCAGGCTGAGTCGCGTGTAGACGACGTCCGGTTCGGTGTCGAGCCATCCGCCGGTGGGCGGATACGTCACCGGCTGCTCGCTTAGGCCGTCGACGGTGACCGTGTGAGCGGCGCTGCTCGTCGTGCCGTTGGCGTACCGCACGGCCATGGTGTAGATGCCGGCGGCGGGGACGCGGACGGCGAACGCGAGCGAGCTGTCCGGGTGGTCGATGCCGCCGACGTAGCCGTCGCCGGAGGCGAGGGCCGTGTCGGAGCCGGTGTGCGGGACGGCGTCGGTCCAGTGGGCCTGCTCCGCCTCGTACTTGGTGGGGTACGCGGCCGGTGCGGCGGCGGGCGAGACGGTCACGCGGTAGCCGTCGTACTGCTGCATCCTGCGCAGCGGCACGGTCAGGTTCCCCGAACCGTCCAGCGTCATCGTCTTGTCGAGGACGGTGTAGCCGCCGCTCTGCGGGTCCCCAGCCCGCTCCACCGTGCGGTCCGCGGCGTTCGGGTCGGAGGTCCAGTGGGCGTCGTCCACGCGGACGCGGACCTGGCTGCCCAGTCCGCGGGCGGCCAGTCCCAGCATCCGCACGTCGAGGTCGGTGTTCTCGCCGCCCACCAGAAGGGTCGCGGAGCGGCTCGCGGAGTCCCAGGAGGCGACTCCGTCGGCTGCCTGGTAGTGGCGGGTGTCCCAGCGGCTCACGGCGAGTTGGGCGCCCTGCATCTGCCGGTACCAGTTCATGAAGTGCCAGCCGGCGTTCGGCTGGAGCTGTCCGCTCGCCGCGCGGCGCAGGGTGTTCCCGAGGAGCCCGACGTTGGTGTAGGTGCCCATGGCGGCGGCGTCGACTCCGTAGCGGGCGAACTCGGCCCAGTGCTTCACCATCGTGCCGGGGACGCCCTCGAAGTCGCCGCTGCCGGGGCCGTATTCCTCGACGACGACCGGCTTCGGCGCGCCCGGCAGGCCGAGTTGCTTCTCCAGCGGGCGGTAGTAGCTGGTCAGGCAGGCCGGTACGTCACCGGGGCTGGGGCCGAGGCTGTGCCATCCGATGACGTCCGGGACGGTCCCGGTGTTCATGGCGTTGACGAGGAACGCCTGCATCCGAGGCTGCCGGTCGGCGGCCTCCCAGGGGTTGTAGTGCTCGTAGTTCGGCCCCATGACCCGGATCGTGGGATCGATCGCCCGGATCCGCCGGACGGTCTGGGTCCACAGCCAGTCGACCTTGGCGTCGTAGGTGGCGCCCTGGACCTGGGAGTCGGTCATGAACGGGCTGCTCGGCGACGTGCCCAGCTTGTCGTCCGGCTCGTTGAACGGCGCGACCGCGTAGACCTGGGAGCGGTAGTGCTGTATCGAACGGGTGGCGCTGTCGACCTTGCCGAGCCAGTCGTCCAGGCCCTTCCAGACGTAAGGCCAGCCTCCCATCAGGTCGTTGTAGCGCGCGATCATCCGCACTCCGGTGCCGGCCAGTCCGCCCGCGACGGACTCGGTCGAGGTGGGGTAGGAGGTGTCGCCGTCGCGGCTGGCGTGCTGGGCGAGGAGGTTCTCACTCTGGTCCGCCAAGGCGGCCGGGGTGTCGGGCTGGGAGCTGACGCCGAACAGCGAGCCCAGACCGGGCTTCTTCATCGGCCCGCTCTGCTGGCCGGTGTCCACCGTGATCACTTCCGCCGCGGCGGCGGCCGCCGGGGCCGCCGGTGTGGCCAGGGACGGCGCCGGCAGCCATGCCAGGGCCAGCGCCAGGCCCGCCGCCGCGGCCGCCCCGCGCATCCGCCCGCTCCCGCGGCGGCGGGCCCGTCTGAGGGCCGTCACCGCAGGCTCCATTTCTGGTTGGCGCCGCCCCAGCAGTCCCAGATCTGGATCGGCTGGCCGTCGTTGTTCTCATCGGGGCCGCCCGCGACCTCCAGGCACCTGCCGGAGTTCGGGTTGCGGATGCTGCCGTCGGCGTTCACCGTCCACTTCTGGTTGGCGCCGCCCCAGCAGTCCCACAGGCCCGCCTTCGTGCCGTTGGCCGTCGCCGCCGCGCCTCCCTGGACTTCGAGGCAGCGCCCGGAGACCGGGTTGCGGATCGTGCCGTCCCCGCTCACGACCCACTGCTGGTTGGTCCCGCCGTGGCACCCCCAGGTGATCACCGGGGTACCGTTGGCGGCGCCGCCGCCGGAGACGTCCAGGCACTTGCCGCTGCCCTGCCCGACGATCGCGTGCGCGGCGTCGGAGCCGTCCAGGGGGCCGCCGAAGCGGGCGCGCGGCACGCCCTTGGCCCAGGCGGCCGGGCCGAGGCCGAGCGAGCCGCCGCTGATCGCGCCGTTGAGGAAGTCCTTGTACCAGAGGTTCCAGTTGTCGTAGCCGCCCTGGGTGCGGGTGTAGCCGTACGCCTCTCCGCAGTGCACGCCGTCCACGTGGCTCGGGTCGTCGGCGCACTGCGGGGCTCGCGAGCGCAGCCCCTTCTCGTCGAAGTAGTACTGGGCGAGGCCGTGCAGCCATTCGTGCTTGGTTCCGGCGAGCATGTCGCTGCCCCGGCCGTAGCCGTCCGGGCTGCCCGGGTTGCCCTGCGTGGACCAGGTGACCTGGGCGTCCGTGGTGCGGGCGCCGCCGCCGGCGGTGGTGTTGTGGTAGTCGGCGGTCGCGTCCCAGACGATCACCGAGTCATAGCGGCCGGCGGGCTTCACATAGGCGTCGACGTCCTGGGGCACGTCCTCGGGCCACACGTTCGTCCACACCGACGGGTCGTTGCCGCGGCGATACCGCTCGTTGCTGGTCAGCGTGTGCGGCACCACGACGACGGTGGGCACCGCGCGCACCTGTCCGGCGGTGTAGTCCGCCACCTCCTGCGGCCAGGTGCTCGACGCCGCTGTCTGCGCGGCGGACAGCATGCGGTCGTCGAAGTCGGCGGCCGGCTGACCGGGAACCCGCACATGGGGGTAGATCAGGAACAGCACCTTGAACGTCGCCAAGGGCTTGCCCGCCGCCTCCGCCCGTGCGGTCGGCGCCCCTCCCGGCAGGACGGTTCCCAGCACGGCCACGACCGCGAGGGCGACCGCGAACGCCACCTTGCCCAGTACGTAACGCATCCAACCTCCTGACCCGTTCGTCGGCCGCGTCGGCGTATACGGCCGAGCGGCCCACAGCGGGAGAGAGAACCGTCCGTCATCACGCCGTGCCGAGGGAGAACCGCGTGCGGCCCATTCGTCTGTGGCAGCCGCGCATTCACCAGAGGCGAGCGAATTGCGGACGAGCCGTCCGGTGACCTCGGAGCGACATCACCGCAGGTATGGACCCACGCGCCCGCGGACACCGTCAAGGCTGTGCACGGCTTTGAAGAATTGGAAGCTCCCACACGCAAAACCGACATCCGCTCGGTCCGTCCTGGCAGCGACCGCGAAAGAAGGCGTACCGGCCAGGAGAGCCCGCGACTCCTCGGCATCTGGAAGCCGGAATGTTTCCGGGTGATTTCGTCGCTGAGCGCCGCGCGAAAGGGCGACGCCGCCTCATGGGCGGGAGGAAATCGCTCGCGGATTCTCCGCAGGCGAGGGACGGAAAAGGCGCGCACCGAGGCGAGGGGCGGCGATCGCGTCGCCGGTAAGGCGCTCAGACGAGCAGGCCGTATCCGGGCGTCGGCGCCGACGAAGGCGGCTCTCCCGGCGGCCCGGTCACCTCGCCGACGCGTTCGCTCGCGTCGATCATCTCGCCGAAGCGCCCGCCCGCGTCGGTCGCGTCGGCGCCGGGGCGGCGGTGCTGCCGCGCACGACGAGACGGGTGGCGAGTTCGACGCGGGGCGGTTCGATCGCCTCGCCGTCGATCAGGCGCAGGAGGGTGCGGGCCGCGAGGGCGGCCATCTCCCGCACCGGCTGACGCACCGTGGTGAGCGGCGGCTGGGACAGCGGGGTCAGCGGCAGGTCGTCGAAGCCGACGACGCTGATGTCGTGCGGGACGCGCAGCCCGCGGGAGTGCAGCGCCGCGTAGACGCCCATGGCCTGCCGGTCGCTGGCCGCGAACACCGCACTGGGCCGGGGCAGTCCGGCGGCCGCGCTCTCGTCGAGGAGCGCCAGCGTCTCGCGGTGTCCCGAGGCGTCGTCGAAGGCGCCGAAGCGCAGCCACCCGGGGGGCACCGGGAGTCCGGCATGCGCCATGACGGTGCGGAACGCGGCGGCGCGCGCCTGGCTGGAGGCGATGGTCGTCGGACCGGCGAGATGCGCGATCCTGCGATGTCCCTGGGCGATCAGATGCTCGGTGGCGGCGACGGCGCCCGCCCAGTTCGTGGCGCCCACGGTCGGAACGCCGATCTCCACGCCGCCCACCGGGTCGAGCGCGACGACCGGCAGCCCCCGGGAGGCCAGACGCAGGTGCTGGCGGGGGCTGAGTTCGCACACGGCCAGGACCACGCCGTCGCAGGGCCGGGTCTCCAGCCGGTCGAGCCAGGTGGCCGCGTAGGCGGAGTTCCCGTGCAGCGCGGACAGCGCCAGGGTGGTCGCGCTGGACTGGAACACCTGGTCCACGCCGGCGATGATCTGCGCGGCCCACAGGCTGTCCACCTCGTTCAGCAGGACGTCCACGAGCAGGCCCGGTCGCCGGTGCGACGGACGACGGGAGTCCCGGTGACGCTCCACCACTTGCGCCACCCGCCGACGGGTGGACGGCGAGACCCCGGGGCGGCCGTTCATGACCTTCGACACGGTCGCCAGCGACACACCGGCCTCGTCGGCGATGACACGAAGGGTGACCTGGGGTCTGTCCTGCGGATGCATAGGCTTCTCCGTGCTCCGGCCGGGCCGGGGCCCGGAGGGTGCGGGCGGTGGGGAGGGTGCGGGCGGTCGGGACGGTGTGGACGGTTGGGAGGACGGCGCGCCGGGGCGGGCGCGCCCGCCCGCCCCGGCCGCCCGGCTCCCGACCGCCCGCCGCGGTCGGCGACCGCGGATCAGTGGCAGGCGGTGGCGAACCCCGCCGAGCCGAGCATGCCGCAGAACTCGGAACGGGCCCCTGGATAGCGGCTGATCAGCGAGTTGACGTACCAGCCGCTGCTGGGCGGCAGCGCGATGGGCGCGCTGGGCGACGTCTGCCCGTCGAAGCCGTAGCGCCAGTCCACGTTGATGTACGTCACCGCGCGGATCACCTGCGACAGGTCGTAGCCGGTGCCGACGAAACGGGTCTGGCCGCCGTCGATCTGCCCGTTGGGCAGCGGGCCGCGGTAGGTGACCAGGGTGCGCAGCCGCTGCATGAACGTCCTGGCGTCCGCGTCGGACTGGGTGCCGTCGCCGGCCAGGCCGTCCGACATGCGCTGGATCCCGGACTCCGCCACGAGCATCGGCTTGCGGTGCGCCTGGGCCCACCACATCATCCGCAGGATGTTGAGGTCGACCGGGTAGCCGTGCGGGATCGCGTTGACGTTGCCGTTGACGTAGTCGTCGTAGTACCCGGAGCAGGTGCGCGCGGAGGTGTCCTCGGCGCCGTTCCAGTAGGTGACGCCGTTCTGCCGGTACGGCTGGCACAGGTCCTGGTTGAAGACGCTGACGCCCACCCAGTCGGTCACGTCGTCACCGGGGTAGAGCTTGTCGAACTCGCCCCTCACCGGGTGGTACACGAACTGCGCCCGGCTGCCCGCCCCGCTGCGCCCGCGCACGAGCTGCGCCACGTGCCGGAAGGCGTTCTTGTACGTCGAGCAGTCGGTTCCGCCGGCGCAGAAGAACGCGGAGCTGACCTCGTAGTCGACGCGCACCAGGAAGGCAGAGGAGGGGTGGGCCGCGATGAAGGAGGACAGCGCGTTGAACTGGGCGTCGTAGGTCCCCGCGGCGATCGCCGCGGTGGCCCGCTGCGCGGCGGCCTGCTTGTCGGCGTTGTCGCCGTCCCAGCCGGGCGGGTCGTCCTTCCAGCTCACGCCGACCTCGATCTGCTTGCCGCGCGCGGCCAGGAACGAGGCGTAGTCGGTCTCGCAGCGGCTCCCGCACGCTCCGGAGAAGTCGCCGTCGCGCACGCTGTAGTAGATCGAGCCGCCCTGCGGATCGGCGCCGGTCGACGCGGTGAGGTCGTTGAAGGCGCCGGTGTTGCTCTGCCCGACGAGCAGGGCCCGGCCGGCCGCGGCGTCGGCGTGGGCGGCCTGAGCGTTGGCGTGGGCCGCCGGGGCGTGGGCGTGGGCGGTCGGAGCGTGGGCGTGAGCGGCCGGGGCGTTGGCGTGGGCCGCCGGTGCGAACGCGGTCAGCGCGGCGAGCAGACACAGCAGCGTGGCGACTGCCGCGACCGCCGACGCTCTGCCGGAGGCGGGAGGCGAGGGGGTGGAGGTGGGGGGCATGTCCTGCTCCTGGGGGGCGACGAGGGGGAGGTGAGCGGCTGGCTCACCCGGAGCGCGGCGGCCGAGCACGGGGGAAGCCGTCCGGCGCGGTCGGCCGAGGGGTCGCCCGGCATCGTCGGCGCCCGCACATCCCGCGTCAATCGATCGCGTAAGTTTCGCAAGAGTGCGCAGGCAGACCAGGTGCAACCGAAACCTCACCGCCCCGTCCCTTCACAGGGCGCCGACGACGCGCTCAGGCGGCCGCGGCGCGGCGACCGTCCCGGCGGCCGGTGACGGAGCAGGCGCTGCTGGTGACGGAAGGGGTGCCGTCGGTGACAGAACGGGCGCTGCTGATGACAGAAACGGGCGCTGAGAAAGACGGTCGCGGCCGGAAGGCGCCAGAGAGGAGACGGCCGGTTTCCCCAGCGCTCACCCGTGAGAGGGCTGTGTCTCCGGCCGGTCGCTCAGGACCGCGCCGCCTCGCAGAGCGCGGTGAGGACCGGGCGGATCAGGGGGTGGCCCTCCGCTCCCCGGCGGACCGCCGCGAAGACCCGGCGGGTGGGCGCCACCCCGTCGACAGGGCGCACGGCCACGCCCGCGAGGTCCATGCCGCGCAGCGCGGAGCGCGGCACGAGCGCCACGCCGGCGCCGGCCGAGGCGAGGGCCACGACCGCCCGGAAGTCGTCGGAGGAGTGCTCGATGCGCGGCTGGAAGCCGGCGTTCTCGCAGGCCAGAACCGCCACGTCGTGGCAGGGGTTGCCCGGGTACGGGCTGATCCACGGGTCCTTGGCCAGCTCGGCGAGCGGCACCTCGGCGTCCTCGGCCGTCCGGTGGGCGACCGGGACCACCGCGTCGAACGGCTCGGCGTACAGCGGGACGTGGGTCAGACGCGGGTCGTCCGCGGGCGGCGCCCCGCGGTACTCCACGGCGACCGCCGCGTCCACCAGCCGGTCCAGCACCATGGGCAGGCTCGCGTCGCCCTCGGCGTCCTGGACCCGGATGCGGATGCCGGGCGCCGTCGCGGCCAGCCGGGACACCGCGGGCGCCACCACCTCGGCGATGCCGGTGGCGAACGAGGCGACGGTGACCGTCCCGGCCGCGCCCGAGCCGTACGCCGCCAGCTCGGCCTCCGCCCGTTCGAGCTGGGCGAGGACGGCGTGGGTGTGACGGAGCAGGATCTCCCCGGCGGCGGTCAGCCGCACGCCCTTGGCGCCGCGCTCCACCAGCCGGTGGCCGGTCTCCTGCTCCAGCGCCGTGAGCTGCTGCGACACCGCGGACGGGGTCAGGTACAGCGCGGCGGCGGCGGCCGTCACCGTCCGGTGTTCGGCCACCGCCCGGAGGATGTGCAGCCGTCGCGCTTCGATCACGAGATCGATTATCTCAGGAGTGCCGGACGTGCGAGACCAGCCCGCCGCCCGGCGCCCCCGCGCTCAGGACGGGCGCCGTTTCAGCCCTCCAGCTCCGCGCGGGCCGCGACGAAGGCGTCCACGGCGCGGTGGACGTCCTCGGCGGAGTGCGCGGCGGAGAGCTGGACGCGGATGCGGGCCTGGCCCTGCGGCACGACCGGGTACGAGAAGCCGATCACGTACACGCCCCGCTCCAGCAGCAGCTCGGCCATCCGCCCGGCCTTCCCCGCGTCGCCGATCATCACCGGAGCGATGGCGTGGTCCCCGGGGAGCACGTCGAAGCCGTGCTCGGTCATCCGGCCGCGGAACAGCGCGGTGTTCTCGGCCAGCCGCACCCGTAGGTCGTCCGCCGACTCCAGCAGGTCGAGGACCTTCAGGGAGGCAGCCGCGATCACCGGGGCGAGCGTGTTGGAGAACAGGTAGGGCCGGGAGCGCTGGCGCAGCAGGGCGACGATCTCGGCGCGGGCGGCGACGTAACCGCCGGAGGCGCCGCCGAGGGCCTTGCCGAGGGTGCCGGTGATGATGTCCACGCGGTCCATCACGCCGTGCAGCTCGGGGGTGCCCCGGCCGTGGGCGCCGACGAAGCCGACGGCGTGCGAGTCGTCGACCATGACCATGGCGCCGTAGCGGTCGGCGAGGTCGCAGATCTCGCGCAGCGGGGCGACGTAGCCGTCCATCGAGAACACGCCGTCGGTGACGATCAGCGTGCGGCGGGCCCCGCCCTCGCGCGCCTCCTTCAGCCGCTGCTCCAGGTCCGCCATGTCGCGGTTGGCGTAGCGGAAGCGGCGGGCCTTGGACAGGCGGATGCCGTCGATGATGGAGGCGTGGTTCAAGGCGTCGGAGACGACCGCGTCCTCGGCGCCGAGCAGCGTCTCGAAGACACCGCCGTTGGCGTCGAAGCAGGAGGAGAACAGGATCGTGTCCTCCTGGCCGAGGAACGCCGACAGCCGGGCCTCCAGCTCCTTGTGCACCTCCTGGGTGCCGCAGATGAAGCGCACGGAGGCCATGCCGTAGCCCCAGCGGTCCAGCGCCTGGTGGGCGGCGGCGACGACCTCGGGGTGGTCGGCCAGGCCGAGGTAGTTGTTGGCGCAGAAGTTGAGCACCTCGCCGGGTCGGCCGCCCGCGGTGACCTCGACGGTCGCGGACTGCGGGCTGCCGATGACGCGTTCGGGCTTGTGCAGCCCGGCGGCGCGGATCTCGTCGAGGGTGGCGCGCAGGTCGTCGCGCACGGAGTCGAACATGGGAAGGCTCCTCAGCATGCTTCCGGCGGCGGCGGGTGCGCCGGTCGAGCGGTGGTGCGGGCTAGGCGGTGCGCCGTGCGCACGGTGTACGGGGTGCACGTCGTGCGCACGGCGTGCGCGGTTACGCCGTCCAGTCCAGGATGATCTTGCCGCTGCGGCCGCTCGCGGCGTCGGCGAAGGCCGCCTCGAAGTCGTCGTAGCGGTAGCGGCCGGTGATCACCGGGGCGAGGTCCAGGCCGCCTTCGAGCAGCACCGACATGGCGTACCAGGTCTCGAACATCTCGCGGCCGTAGATGCCCTTGACGGTGATCATCGAGGTGACGATCCGCGCCCAGTCGACCGGGAACTCCTCCGCGGGCAGGCCCAGCATCGCGATCCGGCCGCCGTGCGTCATGTTGGCGATCATGTCGCGCATCGCCTCGGGGCGGCCGGACATCTCCAGGCCGATGTCGAAGCCCTCGCGCAGGCCGAGCGCGCGCTGACCGTCCACGATCGCGGCCTCGGAGACGTTCAGCGCGAGGCTCACGCCGATCTTGCGGGCCAGTTCCAGGCGCTCCTCGCTCACGTCGGTGATGACGACGTTGCGGGCGCCGGCGTGCCGGGCGACGGCGGCGGCCATCAGGCCGATCGGCCCGGCGCCGGTGATCAGGACGTCCTCGCCGACCAGCGGGAAGGACAGCGCGGTGTGCACGGCGTTGCCGAACGGGTCGAAGATCGCGGCCACGTCGAGGTCGACGGGGACCCGGTGCACCCAGACGTTCGCGGCGGGCAGGGCGACGTACTCGGCGAAGGCGCCGTCGCGGCCCACGCCCAGGCCGATCGTGGCCCGGCACAGGTGGCGGCGGCCGGCCTGGCAGTTGCGGCACTTGCCGCACACCAGGTGTCCTTCGCCGCTGACCCGGTCGCCGATCGCGATGTCGGTGACGTCCCGGCCGGTCTCGACCACCTCGCCGACGAATTCGTGCCCGATCACGAGCGGGGTGCTGATCGCCTGCCGCGCCCAGCCGTCCCAGGAGCGGATGTGCAGGTCCGTGCCGCAGATGCCGGTCCGCAGGACCTTGATCAGTACGTCACCGGGCCCGACGGCGGGCTCGGGCACGTCCGCGAGCCACAGTCCGGGCTCCGCCTTCTGCTTGACCAGCGCCTTCAACGGTACGGCTCCTGTGGATCAGGCCCCGGGTCCGGCCTTCGGGCGCGCCGGAGGGCCCCAGCCCGGGAAACACGGTGGGATCGCTCAGCAATCTGCCCTACGACGGCGCGTGGGTCCATCGAGGATTTCTTAAGCGCGGCCGCAGCTTTGCTTCACACCGCGCGTCCCTGGCGCCGCGCCCGCATCGACCTCACCGCTCGGCTGCCGGATGCCGCCTTTGGGCCGCCGGTCCCCGCGCGTCGCCCGCCCACCGCTAAGCCGCCGGCGGCGCCCACCCCTCGATCAAGCCGACGAGTTCGGCCGCCGCCGCCTTGATGGCGTCCAGGCCCGGCCTGCCCCACGGGCGCGGCGCGACGTCGACGACGCACACCGTGCCCAGCACTGTCCCGGCGCCGTCGATGAGCGGGGCGCCGAGGTAGGAGCGGATGCCGAACTCGTCGACCACCGGGTTGCCCGCGAACCGCGGGTAGTCGCCCACGTCCTCAAGCGCCAGCGCCTTGCGCCGGGCCATCACATGGGGGCAGAAGCCGTGGTCGCGCGCCAGACGCCGGCCCACTTCCCGCCAGACCCCGTCTGGGTCGGCGGACCCCGCCAACCCGGCGGCCCCCGCGGGCGCGGCGGCCCCGGAGCCCTCTCCGGGACGGGAGGGTCCGGCGGGTCGGGACGATCCGGGTGGTCCGGCGGGTCTGCCGGGACCGGGCGGCCTGGCGCTGTCCACGTTCAGGACGTCCCGTTCGGGGCGGTGCAGTCCGGCGAAGAACTGCCCCTTCCCGTCAGGGAGGTTGACCATCGCGTACGGCGCCTGGGTGCGCGCGGCGAGCCGGTCGGCGAACGCGTCGAGGACGGGCTCGGGCCGCTCCCCCAGGCCCAGTCGGCGCAGCCGCGCGAGACGGGCGGGCGCCTCCCTGTCCTCCGGGGTGAGCAGCAGGCGACCGGCCGGACGCGGCGGGTCGTAGCTCATGGCCGGGCTCCGGCGCCGGGGGCGGCGGCCACGGGGGCGTGGGCGATGAGGTGCCGTACGAGGGTCAGCAGGGTCTGGATGCCCGAGCTGGAGATCCGGGCGTCGCAGCGCACCACGGGGACGGCGTCGTCGAGGTCGAGGGCGGCGCGCACCTCGTCGGCGCGGTAGCGGTGGGCGCCGTCGAACTCGTTGACGGCGACGATGAAGGCCAGACCGCGCTGCTCGAAGAAGTCGACGGCGGCGAAGCACTCCTCCAGGCGGCGGGTGTCGGCGAGGATCACCGCGCCCAGGGCGCCCGCCGACAGCTCGTCCCACATGAACCAGAACCGCTCCTGTCCGGGCGTGCCGAACAGGTACAGCACGTGCTGCGCATCCAGGGTGATGCGCCCGAAGTCCATCGCCACCGTCGTCTCGACCTTGTTCTCCACGCCGTCGAGACGGTCGGCGGCCTCGCCGGCCGCGGTGAGCAACTCCTCGGTGCTGAGCGGCGCGATCTCGCTGACGGCCCCGACGAGGGTCGTCTTGCCCACCCCGAATCCGCCGGCCACCAGCACCTTCAGCGCGGTGGGGAACGGGTCGGCGTCGCCGGGGCGGCGCCGGGCGCCGTGGTCAGAGATGTCGTCGTAGTCCATCGAGCACTGCCTCCAGAAGAGCCCGGTCGGTGGGGCGGTCGTAGTGCACGGGGGGTCTGGCGGTCAGCGCCCCGACGTCGACGAGGTCGGACAGCAGCACCTTCGCCACCGCCGCCGGCAGCCTGAGCTGCGCGGCGACCTCGGCCACCGAGACCGGGGCGAGGCACAGCCGGAGCGCCTGGCCGTGCTCGGGGCCGAGATATCCCAGCGGCGCCGCCCCGGTCGCCATGACCTGCGACAGCAGGTCCAGCGCGATGCTCGGCCGGGTGCGGCCGCCGCTGATCGTGAAGGGGCGCACCAGCCGTCCGGCCGCGTCGTCCAGCCAGGGTCCGTCGCCGGTCGCCGCCGCGTTCAAGACCGCGGCGCCCGCGGGGCGGAGGCGTGCTGCCGGGGTGCGGTCGCGAGGTAGGGGCGGACGCTCTTGACCAGCATCGCCATCTCGTAGCCCAGCACCGCCGCGTCGGCCTCGCGCCCGGCCAGCACGGCCAGGCAGGTGCCGGAGCCCGCGGTCGTGACGAACAGCAGCGTCGAGTCGAGTTCGACGACCACCTGCCGTACGTCGCCGCCGTCGCCGAAGCGGATCCCGGCGCTGCGGCCGAGGGAGTACAGCCCGGAGGCCAGTGCGGCCATGTGGTCGGCGCTGTCGGGGTCCAGTCCGTGGACGGACCTGACCAGTCCGTCGCAGGACAGCAGGACCGCGCTGGTGGTGTGCGGCACGCGCTGCACGAGGCCGCCCATCAGCCAGTCGAGGTCGGAAGCACGGCCGGTCGGCGCATCGCTCGCCATGGTGGATCGACTCCTTGGGGTACTAGTCCTCGCGGTACGGGGATCCGCGGGGGCGCTGGGTACGGCTGCGGCGGCGGTCATCCGGGCGGGGCGCTCCGATGCCGTGGGACGGCGGCGCCGGGCGCCGGTGCGGGCAGGGGCGAGGGCGTACTTTCCGGAGACTCCGGCGGCGGATCGGCGTCCGGCAGGTGCGGTTCCCGGCGCTGCTGGGTCTCGGCGAGCCCGGCGCCGCGCCGGAAGGCGGCCATCAGTCCGGGGTCGTGCCCGGCGACGTCCGCGCCGTCCTGGCGGGGCGCAGGCCCGTCGCGCAGTTGGGGCACGAGGTGCTGCTGCGCCTGCCGCCGGGGGAGCCGCGGCCTGCTCTGGCCGTCGGGCGCCGTGGCGACGCGCGGCGCGGGGACGACGCCGGCGTGCGCGGCGACGGCGGCCCGGTCCTCGGGGCTGATGCCCGGCAGGGCGTCGGCCGGATTCGCCCGCTCCCGGCGGTCGCTGCGCCGGGGCAGCGGGGCGGGGCCGCCTACGTCCGCCGCCGACTGCCCGGCGACGGTCCCGCCCGCCGCGGTGGGCGGCCCTGACGGGGTGAACGGCTGCTCGGGCGCGTCGGACGGAGAGGGCGGCGGCGAAGGAAGGGCAGTCGGGGTGTAGGAGGCCGACAGGGCCGCCAAGGCGGACGGCGGCTCGGGGGCGGCGGCGGGCGCGTCGTGCTCAGGCAGGCGGTGCGCGGGCTCGTCGTGCTCAGGCATGTGGTGCACGGGCTGGTCGTGCTCAAGCATGTGGTGCACGGGCTCGTCGTGCTCAAGCATGTGGTGCACGGGCGCGGCAGGCTCGGGCAGGCGGTGCGCTGGCAGACGACGCTCGCGCGCTTCAGGCTCGGGCATCCGGTGCTCCGGCAGGCGATGCTCGGGCGCATTGGGCTCCGGCGCGCGGTGCGCGGGCAGGCGATGCTCGGGCGCATCGGGCTCCGGCGCGCGGTGCGCGGGCACGCCGCTGGCCGCCCGGTGCGTGCCGGTGGGCGCGAACTCGCGGGGCCGCTCTGAACCGGTGGGCGTGAACTCATCGGGCAGGACCGGACCGGTGGGTACGGGCACACCGCTGGGGTTCGTGCCCGCTGGCATCGGATGGCTGACGGCCGGCGCGCTGATCGCCGGCGGCCCGCTCGGATCACCGGCACCGGGGTCGGCGCCGTCCGCCGCGTGTGCGTCCAGGGCGCCGCGGTCGGCCGGGAGGAGCGCCGGGCCCGCCTGCGCGGTCGCCCCCGTGGCCGCCTCCGTGCCCGCCTCCATGCCGAGCAGCGCCTGCGGGACGACGAGGACGGCCTGCACTCCGCCGTAGATGTTGCTCTGGAGGCGGACGGTGATGCCGTGTCGCCGGGCGAGTTGGGAGACCACGTACAGACCGATCCGGCCGTCCGCGAGCAGGTTGGCGACGTTGACCTGGTCGGGGTGGGTGAGCAGGGAGTTCATCGCGGCCTGCTCGCCGACCGGCATGCCGAGACCGCGGTCCTCGACCTCCACGGCGAGCCCGGCGGTGACGAGGCCCGTCCGCAGCAGCACTTGGGTGTTCGGGGCGGAGAACAGGGTCGCGTTCTCGACGAGTTCGGCGAGCAGGTGGATGACGTCGGCGACGGCGTGGCCGCGCAGGCGGCCGTCGACCGGGGGGACGAGCTTGACCCGCGCGTACTGCTCGACCTCGGCGATGGCGGAGCGGAGCACCTCCGTGAGGGGGACGGGGTGACTCCACTGGCGGCGGGAGACGGCGCCGCCGAGGACGGCCAGGTTCTCGGCATGCCGGCGGATCCGGGTGGCGAGGTGGTCGAGGTGGAAGAGGCCCTTGAGCAGGTCGGGGTCCTCGATCTCGTTCTCCAGCTCGTCCAGGAGGGAGATCTCGCGGTGCACCAGGGATTGCAGCCGCCGGGCGAGATTGACGAAGACTTCGAGCTTCTGTTCGCTGCCCGTGCGGCTGGAGAGCCGGGCGGCCCGGACCACGGCGCCGACCGCGCCGTCGTGGGTGCGGGCCAGGTCGGCGGCGAGCAGTTCGAACGCGTCGGCGTCCCCCGGCGCTTCGCCGGGCGGCTGGCGCCGCGGCGGCGCTCCGCCCTGGCGCAGCGTCTCGACGAGGGCGGCGAGGTCGGCTCCGCGGCGTGCGGTGGTGCGGCGCAGGTCGTCGAGGCGTTCGTGCACGGAGCGGGTCGCGCGCCCCGCGGCGACGGCCGCGGCCGCGATGCCCGCGGCCGTCACCGCCAGCGCCCCGGCGAGCACGGCCCACAGGGCGACGCTGGGGCGGGCGCCGGTGGAGCGCACCGTGAAGAGCACGGCGGCGCCGGCGCCGAGGGCGACCGCGGTCGGCGGCAGCAGCGCCAGGCGCATCAACTGGGGCCGCAGTCCGGAGTCGGGCAGCGAGGGGGCGGCGGTGCGGGCGACCGGCCGCCCGTGCCGACCGCCCTCACGGCGGTCTGCGCGGGCGACCGGTGCGCGGAGGTGAGACATCTGATCCTCGTACTGGTCCGTCGGGCGTGTGGGCTCGCGCGGGGCGCGAGCGGGCGTGCGCCATCGCTGTGCCGGGCAGCCCGGACCGCGGGAAGCGGCGTTGAGTGGCCCGACGGCGACTCACGGTAGTCACGGGTGCGTCCCGCTCGGCGGCAGTCGGCGAAATCGCCCGGGGATCATCCCGCTCTGGTATGAGGGCTCGCACACAGAACCGATAAGGACGGGTCGCCCGCGGGGTTGACCCGGCGTGAGCGCCGCCGGCCACCCCGCGCACGGGCGACCGACCGCGCCCACGGGACCGTCCCGGTGGTCCAGCCCCGCTCCGCCGACTCAGCCCAGGCAGAGGACGACGGTCACCCCCCGCCTCCCCTATTGGTCTAGTCCCCCTATGGTTCAGACCATTGACCCACCCGGTGTGCGGGCGCTATCCCATACGCATCACCACACGCCAACACCTCTCCTGCGTAAGGGAACTGCCCCACCCGACTCCTCACACCGGACGGACATGAGACTCCTGCGTTCCTTCCGCGCCGCGCTGACCGCGGCCGTCACCACCGCGTCCGCCGTGGGCCTCGCCCTCTCGGGCGCGGGCGCGGCCCAGGCGGCGGCGCCGCTGCCGGCCCACGTCTTCGCCCCCTACTTCGAGTCCTGGACCGGCGACAGCCCCGCCGCCCTGGCCGCCCAGTCGGGCGCCGAACACCTGACGATGGCGTTCCTCCAGACGGCGTCCAAGGGCTCCTGCACCCCGTACTGGAACGGGAACACCGCCACCCCGGTCGCCGCCTCCTCCTTCGGCGGCGACATCAAGAAGATCCAGCGCGACGGCGGCGACGTCATCCCGTCCTTCGGCGGCTACGCGGCCGACAGCACCGGCACCGAGATCGCGGACAGTTGCACCGACGTCCGGCAGATCGCCGCCGCGTACGAGAAGGTCGTCAGCGTCTACGGCGTCTCGCGGCTCGACATGGACGTCGAGGTCGACGCGCTGAACGACACCGCGGGCATCGACCGGCGCAACAAGGCCATCAAGCTGGTCCAGGACTGGGCGGCGGCCAAGGGGCGCACGGTGCGGTTCTCCTACACGCTGCCGACGACCACGCACGGCCTCGGGGACACCGGCCTGGCCCTGCTGCGCAACGCCGTGAGCAACGGCGCCCGGGTCGACGTCGTGAACATCATGACGTTCGACTACTACGACAACCAGGCCCACGACATGGCGAAGGACACCCAGACCGCCGCCCAGGGCCTGCACGACACGCTCGCCCAGCTCTACCCCGGCAAGACCGCCGCGCAGGTGTGGCACATGATCGGCGTCACCGAGATGATCGGCGTGGACGACTTCGGTCCGGCCGAGACCTTCAGCCTGGCCGACGCCTCCGCGGTCTACGACTGGGCCGTCTCACGGGGCATCGGCACGCTGTCCTTCTGGGCGCTCCAGCGGGACAACGGCGGCTGTCCGGGCGGCGCGGCGGCGGACCACTGCTCCGGTCTCCAGCAGAACACCTGGGACTTCACGCACGTGTTCGCGCCGTTCACCAGGGGCGCCGGCCACCCGTGCCCGGCCGCCCCCTGGTCCAAGGCGGCGGTCTACACCGGCGGCCGGCAGGTCTCCTGGAAGGGCCGCACCTGGCAGGCCAAGTGGTGGACGACGGGCGAGCAGCCCGGCACGACCGGCGAGTGGGGCGTCTGGCAGGACCTCGGCCGCTGCTGACCGGTGCCGCGCTCCCGCGAGCGGCCCGGCCCCCGTCCCCTCGGGCGGGCGCCGGGCCGCTCGCGTCGTCTCCCTCGCCGCCCCGACAGGCGCCGGGGCGGTCGCGGCGCGCTGCCGCGGCGCGCGGTCGCGCACGGCACGGTGAAGTGCGTCATCCGGGGAACACGGGAGATGAGTTCCGGAGCCCTTTCACCAGGAGGTCAGTGATGTTCGAGGCCGGCGACATCCGTGAATGGCGCGGACGCGACGTCGTCGATGCGGACGGCAGCAAGCTCGGCACCCTGGAGTCCGTCTACGTCGACACGATGACCGACGAGCCCTTCTTCGCCACGGTCACCATGGGGTTGCCCACCCGGCGCCGACTGGTGTTCGTGCCGCTCGTCGGCGCCACCGTCGGGCCCGGGTACCTGAAGGTAGCCCAGACCAAGAGGGCGGTGAAGCAGGCGCCGTCGATCGACACGGACGGCGTGCTGCCCGCCACCGACGAACCGGCCGTCTTCGCGCACTACGAGATGGCGTACACCCCCGGCGCCGCGGGCGAGCGACGGCTCGCCCGCCGCTGAGGCGGATCACCGCCGGGAGGACAGATGACTCTGTTCCTGTTGCTGATCATCGTGGCGATCGCCCTCGGGCTCATCGGGGTCGCCGTCCACGGTCTGTTCTACCTGCTGATCATCGGGGTGGTCGTGCTGGCCATCGACCTGGTGCTCGGGGCCGTGCGGGTCCGCCGCGTCGTACGCGACCGCCGGGTGCGCTGACCCGGCGCACCGCCGCCCCGCCGATCACGTTCCCGCCCTTGCCTCCGCCCCGCTTCACAAAATTGCAGGAGTGAATTTCCCTGAGCGGGGCATCAGGCTCGTCACGTGCTGGATTCCGATCCTCCCCCACGAAGAAGAGAATCGTAGGGAACGCATGAAAACGAACGAATAAGCAGGTGGCGTGGCAGTGGATGTGACCCCAGAGGGCGAAGCCGGTCCTTCGAGCGCGGGACGGCGGGGGGCGAACGTCGCAGCTCTGCCGCGGCAGGTGCGCGAGGAGCTGACCCACCGGCTGCGTCGCACCGAGCGCGCCCTGCGCCCGGAGGACGTCCAGGTCGTCGAGCCGCCGCTGCTCAGGCGGGCGGTCGGCGCCTCCGCCCTCGGCAACTGCATGGAGTGGTTCGACTTCGGCGTCTACAGCTACCTCGCCGCCACCCTCGGCAAGGTGTTCTTCCCGGGCGCCTCGCCGGGCGCCCAGGTGATCTCGTCGTTCGCCACCTTCGCCGCCGCGTTCGTGGTGCGCCCGCTGGGCGGTCTGGTGTTCGGGCCGCTGGGCGACCGCGTGGGCCGTCAGAAGGTGCTCGCGACCACCATGATCATGATGGCCGTCGGCACGTTCGCCATCGGCCTGATACCCAGCTACGCCACCATCGGCATCGCCGCGCCCGTCCTGCTGCTGCTCGCCCGCATGGTCCAGGGCTTCTCCACCGGCGGCGAGTACGGCGGCGCCACCACGTTCGTCGCCGAGTACTCCCCCGACCGGCGCCGCGGCTTCCTGTCGAGCTGGCTGGACTTCGGCACCTTCGTCGGCTACGCCCTGGGGTCGGCCCTGGTCACCCTGCTGAACTTCGGCCTCTCCGACGCGCAGATGCTCGCGTGGGGCTGGCGCATCCCGTTCCTCGTCGCCGGTCCGCTGGGCGCGATCGGCCTGTACATGCGGATGAAGCTGGAGGAGTCGCCGGCCTTCCAGCAGCAACTGGACGAGCACGAGAAGAGCCTCGCGCAGAAGTCGGCGGGCAGCGAGTTCAAGACCATCGTCAAGGGGCACTGGCCGGCTCTGCTCCTGTGCATGGGCCTCGTGCTGCTCTACAACGTCACCAACTACATGGTGACCGGCTACCTGCCCACGTACCAGACGGAGACCCTGCACCGCTCCAGCGGCTCCGCCGACGTCCTGGTACTGGTGGGCATGGTGTGGATCGTGCTGCTCATCACCTTCATCGGCCGCCTCAGCGACCGGATCGGCCGACGGCCGGTCTACGGCGTCGCGGCGGCGGCGATGATCGTCCTGGCCGTCCCCGCCTTCCTGCTGATCAAGATGCAGGGCACCTGGCCGCCGGTCCTCGGCGTGCTGATCCTGTCCACGCTGCTGGCCTGCTTCGCCGCGCCGAGCGCCGCCACGCTGCCCGCGCTCTTCCCGACCGCCATCCGGTACGCCGCGATGGGCATCGGGTTCAACTTCGCCGTGGCCGCCTTCGGCGGCACCACCCCGCTGGTCACCGCCGCCCTCGTGAACGCCACCGGCGACGACCTGATGCCCGCGTACTACCTGATCCTGGCGGGCGTCATCGGTCTGGTGACCGTGAAGTTCCTGCCGGAGAGCGCCCAGGTCCCGCTGCACGGCTCCCAGCCGATGGTCGGCTCGCAGGAGGAGCAGCGCGAGCTGATCTCCACCACCGAAGCGCTCCTGCACACCACGCAGGGCCAGAAGGCGGCGTGAGTCCGGACGGGCGCCGGGCAGCGGATCCGCCCGGCGCCCGTCCGCGCGCGCTGACGGAACCGGCGCCCCGCCTACACGTCGCCCGCGAAGTCGAGGTCGTCGCTCCGGTCCTCGGCGGTCGCGGCCATCGCCGACCGCGGGCGGCGCCAGGGGTGGGCGATCGGGTGGGAGACGGCGCGCCACCAGGGGTCCGTAGGGATCCGGCCGGCCGGCTCGAAGGGCTCGCCGGGCCGGGGGCAGGCGACGGACTGCCCGATCTCCTCCGCCGCGTCCCGGGTCCACTCCCCCGGCTCCGCCCAGGCGTGGAACGCCAGAGTGAACGTCCCCCAGTGGATCGGCAGCAGCACGCCGTGCGGCACGCCTCCTTGCAGGTCGAGGTGGGCCTGCACGCCCTGCGCCGGTGACATGTGGATGTCCGGCCAGGCCCCCGGCAGCGGCTCCGTGTCCGTGTGGTTTTCAGGCCAGTACGCCGAGTACGCGCCGATCTGGATCATCGTGGCGTCGAACGGGCCGTGAGCGGCGCCGATGTCCTTGAACCCGTCGAAGTAGCCGGTGTCGCCGCTGTGGAAGACGCGGTGTTCCTCGCTTCGCACGACCCAGGAGGCCCACAGGGTGTGCTGGGCGTTGCGCAGCCCGCGGCCGCAGAAGTGACGCGCCGGGGTCGCGGTGAGCGTGAGCCCGGCGACCCTGGTCTCCTCGTGCCAGTCCAGCTCGCGCAGGCGGTCCGCGGAGACGCCCCAGTGCTCCAGGTGCGCGCCGACGCCGAGCGGCGCCGCGAAGACGGTGTCCGTGCCCGCCAGCGCCTTGATCGTGGGCATGTCGAGGTGGTCGTAGTGGTCGTGCGAGATGACGACCACGTCGACCTCGCCCAGGGCCTCCAGCGGCAGCGGCGCCGGGTGCAGGCGCCGGGGACCGGCGAAGGGGAAGGGGGAGCAGCGCTCGCCCCAGACGGGGTCGAAGAGCACCCGGCGCCCGTCGATCTCGGCGAGCACACTGGCGTGGCCCAGCCAGGTCAGGCGCAGACCGGTGGCCGGGGGTTTGGCCAGGTCGGCGTATGTGGTGGCGTGCACCGGGATGTCGCCCTGCGGGGAGCGGCGCGGACGCGCGTCCTTGTCGAAGTACAGCTTGGCGAGGTCTATCGTCGAGGCGGAGGGCCGCGTCGACGCGGTTCCTCCCGGATTCTGGAAGACGCCGTCCTTGAAGTGGGGCGAGCGGCGGATGCGCTCCAGGCGCGCTCCGTCGGGGTCGGCGCCGAAGGCCGCGGGCTGCAACGCGCGGAGCCCGGAGCTGAGAGAACGGAAGCCGGCCACGATACCTCCTGCTGGAATCAGTCAGATCTCCATTATGGAGGGCGGCGCCGACAGTCAGGCGGCCGGCTGTCGCCTGCCGGGAGACGCCGCTACGCCGCTACGCCGAAAGCGCCGAAGACTCCGGGGACGCCGAAGACACAGAGGACGCAGAGAAGCAGAGGCCGCCGAGCAGCCGCGGCGCCGGGCAGCGGAACGGGGCGCCTCCGTGGAAGCGCCCCCGTCTCCCGCTGCCGCGCGCCCTGCTCGCGGCGCCCACCGCGCTCCGGCGGCGACCGCCCCGTCAGGCCACCGAGGCGATCCACGTCTTGATGTCGGCCGGGGAGAGCGCGCCCTTGGCCGTCACATGGTCCCCGGAGGACTCCCCGCGCAGTCGGCGGCCGATCCACGGGACCAGGTACTCGCGCGCCCACTGCACGTCGTCGCGGCGTGTGTCCAGGGCGCCCCGGGGCGGCAGCGGAGGCCAGGGCTGCTCCGGGTCGGCCGGGACGTCGAAGCCCATGACCTGCCCGGCGCGCAGCGCGACACGGGTGTGCCCCTCGGGCGAGAGGTGCAGCCGGTCGTGGTCCCAGGCCCGGCGGTCCTGGATGGTCTTCAGGGACCACAGGTCGAGCACCGCGCAGCCGTAGCGGTCGGCGACGGCCCGCACGTGCCCGTTATAGGTGGCGATCTTGCCGCGCAGGTGCTTGAGCACGGGCACGCCGCGGGTGTCGAACCCGGTGGTGATCAGGACCGCCCCGGCCGCCCCGGTGAGTCGGGCGACCGCCTCCTCGAACCGCTCGGCCACGTCGTCCGGGTCGGTGCCGGGACGGAGGATGTCGTTGCCGCCCGCGGAGAACGAGACGAGGTCGGGGGCGAGTTCGGCGGCCCTCGGAACCTGGTCCTCGATGATCTGCTCCAGCAGCTTCCCGCGTACCGCGAGGTTGGTGTACCGGAACTCGTCTACGGGCCGCCGGTCGGCGAGCAGGACCGCGAACCGATCGGCCCAGCCGACGAACGAGCCGTCGGGTCCGGGGTCTCCGACGCCCTCGGTGAAGCTGTCCCCCACCGCCGCGTACGACCCGATCACTGATGTGCTGTCACTCTTCGAATCGTCTGCCACGTCGGCCCATGATTCACCTTCGAATGTGACCTACGCGACCGTAGGCAAGGGTTGACGGACGGTGAGATAGACCACGTCGGTTCCCGCTCCCACCTGGGAATACGCGGCGACACGCCCGAGATCGGCCCCGCGGGCGCGGCCGCGCTCGCCGTCCGCGCGGCGCCGTGTCCGCCGCTCCCGGGCGGGCGGCGTCGCCTGGTGAGCGGGGGCGGATCGGCGGTCGCGGCCGGCCCGGCGACCATGTCGTATCGTCGAAGCCGCGCCCGCCGACGAACCGTGAAGGCGGGCACGAGCCAGGAGGAGCCCCCCGTGACGCAGCAGGTCCCGTCCACCGAACCCGAGCTGGCCGCCGTGCGCAACTTCCGCGACGTGGGCGGGCTGCCGACGGTGGACGGGCGGCGGGTACGGGACGGGGTGCTGTTCCGCAGCGGGCACCTGGCGCACGCCACCGAGGAGGACGCGGCGTTCCTCGCCTCGCTGGGCCTGCACACCGTCTTCGACTTCCGCAACGCGGCGGACCGGAAGCTGGAGGGGCCGGACGTCGAGCTGCCCGGCGTGCGCAACGTGAACCTCCCGCTGAGCGATCCGGCGGACGGCGCGGAGTTCTGGAAGATGGTCCGCGACGGCGACCTCGACCAACTGCGGTCGATCCTGGACGGCGGCAAGGGCGCCGACCGGATGATCGCCTCGTACCGCACCATCGTCACGAAGCGCACCGCCGAGCACTCCCAGGTGCTGCACGCGCTCGCCGAGGACAGCGTCCCGGCCCTGATGCACTGCGCCGCGGGGAAGGACCGCGCCGGTCTGTCGATCGCCGTGACCCTGCTCGCCCTCGGCGTGGAGCGGGACGCGATCCTCGCGGACTACCTGAAGTCCAACGCCAAGCACCGCCGTTACAAGGTGCACCGCAGCGGCGCCTCGTCCTCGGCCTACTCGCCCGAGGTCATGGAACTGCTCAGCCCCCTCTTCGACGCCCGCGCCGAGTATCTGGCGGCGGCCCTGGAGACCATCGAGGAGACGTGGGGCGGCGTCGACGCCTATCTGGAACGAGGACTGCGGTTCGGCCCGGAGCGCCGCGAGCGGCTGCGGGCCCGCCTGCTGGACTGATCCGCCCCAGTCCGACGGCCCGGGTCGGCGGGCCACAGCACTGGAACGGTCGTCATCTCCCCGTCCGCCCTCAGCGGTTGGCGACCGCCTGCTTCACCAGGGTCTTGCCGAAGTCCCACATCAGACCGCCGCCGTGGGCGTCGTCCATCACCGCGGTGAAGGCGTCCACGAACCGGTCCACGTCCTGCTCGCCGACGACCAGCGGCGGGATCAGTTTGATGACCTCCAGCCGGTCGCCGGAGACCTGGGTGAGGATGCGGTGGCGCTGGAGCAGGGGGACGACCACCATCTGCGCGAACAGGCCCTTGCGGGCCGCCTGGAGCATGGTCCAGCGGCCGCGCAGCTTGAGCGACGCGGGGCGGCCGAACTCGATGCCGAGCATCAGGCCCCGGCCGCGGACGTCGGCCAGCAGTTCGTAGCGGTCGACCAGCGCGGTCAGCCGGGACTTCAGCGACTCGCCCATGGCGCGTGCGTTGGCGACGATCTGGTCGTTCTCCATCACCGACAGCACGGCCAGGCCCGCCGCCATGGCCTGGGCGTTGGCGCCGAAGCTCGCCGAGTGGACCAGCACCCGGTCGATGGAGGAGTAGACCTTCTTGAAGATCCAGTCCTTGCCGAGGGTCGCGCCGACCGGCACATACCCGCCGGACAGGGCCTTGGCCACGCACACCAGGTCCGGTTCCACGCCGTCCTCGTGCTGGTAGGCGTAGAAGTCGCCGGTGCGGCCGAGGCCGGTCTGCACCTCGTCGGCGATGAGCAGCGCCTTGTGCCGGCGCAGCAGTTCCTGCGCGGCGCGCAGATAGCCGGGCGGCGCCTCGTGCACGCCCTTGCCCTGGATCGGTTCGACGATCAGGGCGGCCACGTCGCCCTTCTTCAACTCCCTCTCCAGCGCGTCGAGATCACCGAGCGGCACGGCGGTGTCGGGCAGCAGCGGGCCGAAGCCGTCCCGGAAGCCGTCCTCGCCGTTCACGGAGAGCGAGGCGGCGGTCAGCCCGTGGAAGGAGTGCGCGCAGTACAGGACGCGCGGTCTGCCGGTGGCCCGGCGGGCGAACTTCAGCGCGGTCTCCACCGCCTCGGTGCCGCTGTTGCCGAAGAACACCCGGTCCAGGTGCGGGCTGTGGGCCAGCAGCCGCTCCGCCAGCAGGCCGGGCAGCGGCTGGCAGTCGAAGCGGGTCAGGTCGGCGAGCTGGGCGTCCAGCACGTCGTGCAGGGCCTTGCGGACGACCGGGTGGTGCCGCCCGAGGCCCATCACGCCGAACCCGGAGAGCATGTCCAGGTAGTCGTTGCCGTCGGCGTCCCAGAAGTGCGCGCCCTCGGCCCGCTCGTAGACCTTGTCGAAGCCGATCGTGTGCAGCATGCGCGGCAGTTGGTGGTTCAGGTACCTGGCGTGCAGCTCGTAGCGCTCGGCGCCGCGCTCGGCCAGCAGGGCGCCGAGATCGAACTCCGGGGTCATCCGGTCTCCTCCTTGAGTGCCGTCACGTGCGCGGCGGCGCCGTCCGCCGCGGCGACCGGCTCGCGGTCGAGGACGGCGAGCGCGGCGTCCAGGTCGCTCGGGGCGAGCACCCGCGAGGTGGTCTGTGTCAAGAGGTGGTCTATGTCGACGCGCTACGGGGCCTCACGCCGGGGTCTGCGCTGATCTCCGCACTGTACTCGCCCCGTTCGGACGGCGGCGGCGCCTCGGCGTGGCCGCGAGGCCGGGAAGCACGGAGGGCCGCAGGCCGCCCCGGGGAGGGGAGGCCCGCGGAGCGGTGCGGCGGGGGCAGGGGGGGCGGCCGGGGCAGGGGGGCGGCAAAGCGCGGGCGATGCGGCGTGGGCGGGGGTTCAGCCCGCGACCGAGACCTCCGGCTCGCCGGAGGCCACGCCCTCGGCCTCCATCCTCTCCGCGAGCTTCATCGCCTCCTCGATCAGGGTCTCCACGATCTTCGACTCGGGCACCGTCTTGATCACCTCGCCCTTCACGAAGATCTGCCCCTTGCC
>NZ_JBEYWK010000029.1:0-63534 GCF_040644415.1 Streptomyces sp. NPDC046985 | reverse complement strand
ACCGATCACCAGGTCAAGATCCGTGGCATGCGGGTGGAACTCGGCGAGATCGAGACCGTCATCAGCACCCACCCCCACGTCACCGACACCACCGTGGCGATCCGGGACGTCGGAAGCCCGCGGCTGGTCGCCTACGTCACCCCCGCCGGCGGCAGCCCCGCCTACGGCACTCCCGCCGGCGGCAGCCCCGCCCACGTCACCCCCGTCAGCGGCACCTCCGCCGCGCAGGCCGCCGCGCCACAGGACGAACTGCGCCAGGCCGTCCGCGCCCACGCCGCCGAACGCCTGCCCGCGCACATGGTGCCCTCACTGGTGGTCGTCCTCGACGCCCTGCCGCTCAACCGCAACGGCAAGGTCGACCGCGCCCGGCTGCCCGAAGCGGACCCGGACCGTGACAGCGTCGCCGGCGCGTTCACACCGCCGAGCGGCCCGGTGCAGATCCGGCTGGCCGCGATCTGGAGCGAGCTGCTCGGCCAGAAGGAGATCGGCGCCGACGACGGGCTTCTGGCGCTGGGCGGCCACTCCCTGCTCGCCATGGCGCTGGTGAACCGGATCCGCTCCGAGTTCGGCGTGGACATCGGGATCCGCGGAGTCCTGTCCACCGCGACCCTCGCCGAGCAGGCCGACCTGGTGACCGCGAAGCTCACCGCTCGCTTGGACGAACTCGACGCCGACCAGCTCGACGCGCTGCTCGGCGGCAAAACGAGCGAGGCGACTGACCGCGAGGAGGACGTATGACCATCGACAACGACCGGATCGCGGACCTGCGCCGGCGGATGCTGGAGGAACTGCTCGAAGGCCGCGTCCGGCTGCCCGGCTCCCGGCCCCCGTCGGACGGCGCCGCGGAGCTGGACGACGGGGAGTTGGACGACCGAGAGAGCGGGCCGGCGCCGGCCAGCTTCGCCCAGCAGCGGATGTGGTTCCTGGAGGGCCTGGCCGGGGAGCGCGCCTCCTACAACGTGCCGCTGCCGTGGACCGTGGAAGGCCCCCTCGACGTGCCCGCCCTGCGGTCCGCGATGCGGGACCTCCTCGCCCGGCACGACGGCCTGCGCACCGCCCTGGTGCTGCGCGACGGAGAACTGGTCCAGGACGTCGCGGCGGACGCTGAGGCGGAGTTCGACACGAGGGACCTGAGCGGCCTGCCGGAGGAGGACCGGGACCGCGAGGCCTCGGGGCTCGTGCGCGAGTGGTCGCTGCGCCCCTTCGACCTGGCCACCGCCCCCTTGGTCCGTGTCGGGTTGGCGACGCTCGCCGCCGACCGGCACCTCCTCGTCCTCACCCTGCACCACGCGGTCACCGACGCCCGCTCCGAGTCGGTCCTCATGGACGACCTGGCCCGGTTCTACGAGGCGCGCAGCGCCGAGGAGTCTCCCGCCGCGTCCGCCTCCGCCCCGGCACGCGGGACGCGCTACGCCGACTTCGCCCGCCAGGAGCTGCGCGAGGTCGGCGGGAGCCGGTGGGAGGACGGCCGGGACTTCTGGCGGCGTGAACTCGACGGCGCCTCACCGCCCCCGCTGCCGTACCGGGCGGGCCGCGGCCCGGCGGACTTCGAGGCGTCCACCGCCCCGTCCGACATCGCGCTGGTCACCCTGGCCGGCGACGAGCGGCGCCGGCTCCTCGACTGGGCCCGGCAGCAGCGGGTGACGCCCTTCACGGTGCTGAACACCGCCCTGGCCCTGCTGCTGCGGCGCTACGGCGCCGGGGACGACGTCACCATCGGCGTGCCGGTCGCCGGACGGACCCGCGACGGGTTCGAGGACACCGTCGGGCTCTTCGTCAACACGGTCGGGCTCCGTGTGCGCGTCGAGGCGGGCGACACCTTCGCGAGCCTCGCGCAGCGCACCCGCGACACGCTCAACCGGACCCTGGAACACCAGGACTTCCCCTACGACGTGGTGGTCCGCGACGCCGGGCCCGGCGGAACCGCGTCCGGCGGGGCGGGGGACCCGCTCGTCGGCGTCATGTGCAACGTCACCGAGGCCCCCGGCACCCTGCGGCTCGGCTCGGCGCCCCTGCGGCCCGCTCGCCCGCTGCGCGGCGCGGCCAAGTTCCCGCTGGAGCTCAACGCGGAACTCGGCGACGACGAGATCCACTGCGAGTTCGAGTACTGCCCGGACCTGTTCGACCGGGACGCCGTCGAACGCCTCGCCCGGTCCTACCAGGCCCTGGTGCACCGCCTGACCTCCGCGCCGCCCGGTACCTCCATCGCCGCCGCCGACCCGCACACCGCCGGGGAACTGGACCAACTGCGGTCGTTCGCCACCGGGCGGCAGCCGGACGGGGAGGACGCCGACCTGTGGGCGCTGCTGCGGCAGGGGTTCGACGCCGCCCCGGACAGGCCGGCCCTCGTCACCGACCAGGCGACCCACAGCTACGCGGAACTGGCCGCGGAGATCGCGCACTGGTCGGCGGTCCTGCGCGGCACCGGCGTACACGGCGAACAACTGGTCGCCGTCGCCGTGCCGCGCGGGCTCACCCAGGCCGCGCTGACCCTCGCCTGCGCGGCCGTCGGCGTCCCCTTCCTCGGCGTCGACACCGCGCAGCCCCCCGCCGCGGTCCGCCGCACCCTCGCCGCGGCCGGGGCCCGCCTGGTGGTCGGCGAACGCGAACTCACCGACCAGGCCCCCGACGGAGCCGCCCGCCTGGTACTCGACTCACCCGGCGGCGCGGAGCGCCCGAACGTGATCGGACCGGCCGTCTTCCCGGACGCCCTGGGCAGCCGCACCAAGGCCGCGAACGGCGCGGACGACACCCCGCCGGCCGACGCGGTGGCGTACGGCGTCACCACCTCCGGCTCCTCCGGACAGCCGAAAGCGGTGCTGGTCACCCGGCGGGGCCTGTGCGCGACGCTGCGCTGGCTGCAAGCGGCCCACCCGCTCGATCCCGACGACCGTGTCCTGCAGGCCACCTCGGCCGCCTTCGACCCGTGGATCTGGCAGCTGCTGTGGCCGCTGACCGCCGGCGCCGCGGTCGTCCTGGCCGACCCGGCCGAGCAGAACGACGCGCGGGCCCAGATCCGCACCGCAGCGCGGCACAGGGTCACCGTGCTGCACGCGGTCCCTTCCGTGCTGGCGACCTGGCTCATCGGCGACGAACTGGCGAAAGCCGACACGCTGCGCATCGTCGCGTGCGGCGGCGAACGCCTGCCCGCCGAGCTGGTCCGGCAGGCCAGGCGGCAGACCGGCGCACGGATCCTCAACTTCTACGGCCTGGCCGAGACCTCCATCGAATCGGTCAGCCAGACCGTCCCCGCCACCGACGACGACCTTCGCACCGTCCCGATCGGGCGCCCCAACCGGGGCACCGACGTGTTCGTGGTCGACCCCGACGGAGGGCTGAGCCCCATCGGCGCGGTCGGGGAGATCCTGATCGGCGGCGAGGGACTGGCCCGCGGCTACGCCGGCCTGCCCGGCCGTACCGCCGTGTCGTTCGTTCCCGACCACCTGACCGGTCGCCCCGGCGGCCGCCTCTACCGCACCGGCGACCTGGCCCGCTGGCTGCCGGACGGCCGCCTGGAACACCTCGGCCGACTCGACGAGCAGGTCAAGGTCAACGGCATGCGGGTGGAGCCCGGCGAGATCGAGGCGGCGATGCGCCGACTGGACGGCGTGCTGGACGCGGCGGTCACCGTCAACGCCGGCGGCCTGACGGCCTGGGCCGTCGCCGGACCGGCCGTCACGGCCGACGCGATCGCATGCCACCTCGCCGCCGAACTGCCGGCGGGCAAGCGCCCCGGCCGCACCGTCCTGCTGGAACGGCTGCCGCGCACCGCGGGCGGAAAGGTCGACCGCCGGGCACTCGACCGGCTCCCGGCACCCGCGCCACAGGACGCGGAAGAGCCGCGGACCCCCACCGAGCACCTGCTCGCGGCTCTATGGTCGGACCTGCTCGACGGCCCCGTCGGCCGCGACACCCACTTCTTCCGCGCCGGCGGCCACTCCCTCGCCGCGACCCGCATGCTGGCCCTGGCCGAACGGGACCACGGCCTGCGCATCGGCCTGCGCGCCGTCTTCGACCACCCCGTCCTCAGCGACCTGGCCGCCGTCGTAGAAGCAGGTGGCACCGGAGGCACCAGCGGCACCGGCCCGGCGCGCGAGCCGGCCGTCGCGGACCTGCCGTCGGGCCAGGACGGTTCCGACCCGGCCATTCTGCCGCTGTCCCTGCCGCAGCAGCGGTTGTGGTTCCTCCAACAGCTCGATCCGCGGGACACCTCGTACAACGTCTTCCGCCTGCTGCGGCTGCGCGGCGGCCTCGATCTCGCGGCTCTGGAGGCGGCGCTCCGGCAGGTGGTCGGCCGCCACGCGATCCTGCGCGCCACCTTCCCGACCCGCGAGGACGGCAGCGCCGAGTACCGGATCCACCCGGTGCCCGACCAGGTACTCGATGTCGTGGACCTGCCGTGGGAGGCCGCGCTGGAAGCGGCCCGTGACCGTGCCCGGCAGCCGCTGGACCTGGCCGGCGGGCCCCTCGTCCGCTTCACCGCCTACCGGGTGGCCCCCGACGAGACCGTGCTCGCCCTGCACACCCACCACATCGTGGTGGACGACCGCAGCTTCACGGTCCTGTTCCGCGAACTCGCCGCGGCCTACTCGGCGTACGCGTCCGGCGAGGCGCCGGACCTGCCGGAACTGCCCGTCCAGTACCACGACCACGCCCGCCGGCAGACCGCGCTGCTCGCGTCCGGCCGCTACGACGACCAGCTCGCCCACTGGAAGCGGGTGCTCGACGACGCCCCGCAGCTGCTGGAACTGCCGCAGGACCACCCCCGCCCGCTCACCGCGACCGCCCCTCGCGTGTCCACCGTCCGCGCCGAGGTGGACGGGACGCTGCGCGAGGCCGTGAACCGGGTCGCGCTCGACGCGGGCAGCACGCCGTCCGTGGTCATGCTCGGCCTGTTCGTCGTGCTGCTGCGCAGGCTCAGCGGGGCGCGGGACGTCGTGGTCGGCATGACGACCGCTAACCGGGCCTCCGCCGACGTGCAGGACCTGATCGGATTCTTCGTCAACTCCCTGCCGCTGCGGCACACGGCACCGTACGAGGTGACACTGGCGGAACTGCTGAGGGACCTGCGCGACGGGGTGCTCGACGCGCTGGACAACCAGGACGTCCCGTTCGAGAAGGTGGTCGAGGCCGTCGACCCGGTCCGCTCCCCGCACCACAACCCCGTCTTCCAGGTCATGTTCGACATGCAGCCGGAACTCACCGCCGCGCCCCGGTTCGAGGGGGTCACGGTCGAGGAGTTGCCGGTGGCGCCCAGCGCCGCCAAGCTCGACCTGCTGCTCTCCGTCGCCGACCGCGGGGACCGCCTCGACGTCGAACTGCAGTACAACGGCGCGCTGTTCGACCACGGCACCGCCGAACGCTGGCTGGGGCACTACCTGCGGCTGCTCGCCTCCGCCACGACCCCCGGAGCCACCGGCCTGCGCGTCTCCCGGCTCGACATGCTCTCCCGCGCGGAACGCGAGGACCTGCTCGTCCGGGGCCGCGGCCGGCCGGCCACCGACCGGCGGGCCGTCCTGCCCGACCTGCTGCGCGAGCAGCGCCGGCGCACCCCGGACAGCCCGGCCCTCGTCCTCGGCGACACCGTACTGAGCTACCGGGAACTCGACGAGAGCACCGACGACGTCGCGGCACGCCTCGCCGCTCTCGGCATCGGCCCGGGGGCCACCGTGGGCGTCTGCTTCCCGCGCTGTGTCCGGCAGTTGCAGACCATCGTCGGTGTCCTCAAGACGGGCGCCGCGTACGTACCGCTGGATGTGACCGAGACCGGGGCACGGCTCGCCCACATGATCGAGGACGCCGCCATCGGGCTGGTCGTCTGCGACCCCTCGCTGCGCGAGGGCCTGGAGCGCACCGCCGCCGAGCACCGGCCGGCGCTGCGGGTCCTGGACCGGCTGCCCGAGGCCCCGGCCACCACGCGGCCGGTCCCGCGCATTCCCGACTCGCTGGCCTACGTGCTGTACACCTCGGGTTCCACCGGCACGCCCAAGGGCGTGGCCATGCCGCACCGCACCGTGGTGAACCTGGTGGAGAGCATGCGCGAAGAACTGCCGCTCGACGCGGGGACCGCGGTGCTGCAGTTCAACCAGACCACCTTCGACGTCTCCTGCCAGGAGATGTTCTCCACCTGGGACGCGGGCGGCACCCTGGTGATGCTGCCCAGCGACGACGCCCGCCGCGACCCGGTGGTGCTGCTCGACGTGATGTCCCGGCACGACGTACGACGGCTGTTCGTCTCCTTCGGCGGGCTGACCAACCTCGTCCAGTACGCCCGCGAGTCGGGGGACCTGCCGCCGCTGCGGCTCTCGGAGATCATCACCACCGGCGAGCAGCAGCTGGTCACACCGGCCCTGACGGACTTCCTGCGCCGGGTGCGCACCGAACGGCTGGTGAACCACTACGGCCCGACCGAGACGCACGTGGTCACCACCACCGTGCTGAGCGGCGACCCGGAACACTGGGCGCCGGCGACCCCCGTGGGCCGGGCGATCCCGGGATCGAGCCTGTGGGTGCTCGACCCCGACGGCGCGCTCGTGCCGGACGGCGTGACCGGCGAGTTGTACGTCGGCGGCACCGGGATCGCCGACGGCTACATCGGCCGGCCCGCCTCCAGCGCCGAGCGGTTCGTGCCCGACCACCTCGGTGGCGGTCCCGGCCGCCTGCACCGGACCGGGGACCACGTGCGCTGGAACCGGGAGGGCCAGATCGAGTACGTGCGCCGGATCGACAGCCAGGTGAAGGTCCGCGGCCAACGGGTGGACCTGCGCGAGATCGAGTCGGTCCTGCGGGGACTGCCCGGTGTCGACGCGGCACGGGTGCTGCTCGTGCGCACCGACCGCTCCGCGGACGGCGGCCCGGCCGATCTGCGCAGCGTCGTCGCCTTCGCCGTGGACGCGCCGGACGCGCCCGGCGGCGCCGGGCGGGAGACGGACCTGCTGGACCGGCTGCGTGAACTGCTGCCGGCCCACATGGTCCCGGCGCGGCTGCACCTGCTCGACCGCTTCCCGCTCACCCGCAACTCCAAGATCGACGCCAGGGCACTGGAGGAACTCGCCGCGAGCCGGGCCACCGTCCGGGAGCCGAGGCCGCCACGCACCGACACCGAGCGGTTCGTCGCCGCCGTCTGGGAGGAGGTGCTCCAGCAAGAGCGCGTCGGCCTGGACGACGACCTGTTCGCGCTCGGCGGCCACTCCCTCCTGGCCACCCGGATCATCTCCCGCATCCGCCGCCGGTACGGCGAAGACGTGCCGCTGCGGCTCGTCTTCGACCACCCCACCGTCGGCGCCCTCGCCCGACAGCTCGACGAGCGGCGGGACCGGCCCGCCGCGGACGGCGCCGGCCCGGACGACGGCCCCGAACCGGTCGTCCGCCGCCGCGAACGGAGGACCACGTGAGCACCGGACAGCAGGACACGGCGACCGAGAGCGGCTGCTACCTCTTCCCCGCCTCCTCGGCACAGCAGCGCATGTACTTCCTCGACCGGGCGCTCCCGGACAGCACGCGCTACCACGTGCCGCTGTGCCTGCGCATCCGCGGCGACCTCGACACGGCGGCACTGCGCCGCGCCGTCGCCCGCGTGCATGGCCGGCACGAGGCCCTGCGCACCCATCTCGTGGTCACCGGCGACGGCATCCAGCAGGCCGTCGACCCGGACGCGGCCCTGGACTGGGAGGACACGGAGGTGCCCGCCGGGGACACCGCCGCGCGCGACTGGACGGACGTACAAAGCGCCCGCGGCTTCGACCTGGAGACCGGGCCGCTGATGCGCGCGGCCCTGGCCCGCGTGGCGGGGCGCGACGAGTGGATCCTGCTGCTGGCCATGCACCACCTGGTGGTCGACGGCTGGTCGGTCTCGATCATCGTCGAGGAGACGCTCCAGGCCTACCGGGACGAGGTCGCCGGGCGCGGCGACACACTGCCGCAGGTCGAGTTCGACTACCCGGACTACGCCGCCTGGCAGCAGGAGTGGCTGGAGAGCCCGGCCGCCGCGCGGCAGACCACGTTCTGGCGCGAGGCCCTGGCCGGCCGCGCCCTGGAGACGGACCTGCCGGCGGACCGCCCCCACGCGGCGGGCGCCGAGGACGCGGGCGCCGCAGCGGCCGGCCCGGAAGCCGCCGGCCCGGAAGCCGCCGGTGCGGACGCCGCCGACGCGGGTGCCGTCCACGTATTCGAGGTGCCCGCCGCCCTGACGGCGCGGCTGCGCGCCGTCTGCGCGGAGCACCGCACCACGCTGAGCAGCGGGCTGCTGGCCCTGTACGGGGTGCTGCTGCACCGGCTCACCGGGCAGCGGGACATCGTGGTCGGCACGCCGGTCGCGGGGCGCACCCGCGAGGAGTTCGAGCGCACCGTCGGCCTCTTCGTCAACACGCTCGCCCTGCCGGTGCGCGTCGACACCGGCCTGTCGTTCGGCCACCTGGCCGGCGAGGTCGGCACGGCCGCGCTGGACGCCTACGACCACCAGGAGCTGCCCTTCGAGCGGGTGGTCGAGGCGCTGGCCGCGCCCGGCGGGCCGCGCCCGTCGTCGATGCTCCGGGCGTTCTACGTCATGCAGAACACACCCAGGGTCCGCTACGAGGCGCCCGGCCTGGAGATCGAGCCGGTGCACGGCACGGCGACCACCGCCAAGTTCGACCTGAACCTGGAGTTCCAGGCCGACGGGGACGGGCTGCGCGGAATCTTCGAGTACCGCACCGGCCTGTTCCGCCCGGCCACCGTCGCCGCGTTCGCCGCGCACCTGCTCGCGCTGGCCGAGCGCGCGGCGGCCGAGCCGGACGTGCCGCTGGCGACGATCCTGCCGTCCGCGGACAGCGCACCCCGGCCGGCCCTCCCGGTGGCCGCCCCGGACGACGCCACGCTGCTGGACCGCGTCCGCCGGTGGGCGCGCGAGACACCCGATGCGGCCGCGGTCTCCGGCAGCGGGCGGACCCTCACCTACCGGGAGCTGCTGGAGGCGGCCGAGAACCTCGCCCGCCGGCTCCTCGCGGCCGGGGTGCGGCGCGGCGACCTCGTCGGGCTGTGCGCCGACCGCGACGTCCGCCTGGTGGTCGGCATGATCGGCATCCAGGCCGCCGGCGCCGCCTACGTCCCGCTCGACCCGGTCAACCCCGCGACGCGGCTGCGGCTCATCGCCCAGGACGCCGGCCTGCGGGTCGCCGTCGTCGCGGGCGCGGGCCGCCGCACGCTGCGGGACGGCGCCATCGACGTGACCACGATCGACACCGACGCCGACACGAGCGAAGCGGCCCCGGACGTCCCCCTGCCGCGGACCGGACCGGGGGACACCGCGTACGTCATCTACACCTCGGGCTCCACCGGCCGGCCGAAGGGCACCCTCGTCTCCCACCGCAACGTCGGCGCCCTGCTCGACGCGTGCGACCGGCTCTTCACCCTCGGCCCCGCGGACGTGTGGAGCATGTTCCACTCCTTCGGGTTCGACTTCGCCGTCTGGGAGGTCTACGGCGCCCTCGCCTCCGGGGCACGGGTCGTCGTCGTCCCCTACGAGGTGAGCCGTTCCCCCGAGGCGTTCTGGCGGCTGGTCGCGGACGAGGGCGTCACCGTGCTGAGCCAGACGCCGACCGCCTTCCGGCAGCTGCAGCCGTTCGCCGCGGCCGCCCCCGACGCCGTGGCCACCCTGCGCTACGTGGTCTTCGGCGGTGAGGCGCTCGACCCCCGGACGCTGCGCGAGTGGGTCGCGGCCTTCGGGACCGAGCGGCCCGAACTGGTCAACATGTACGGGATCACCGAGACCACCGTGCACGTGACGCACCGCCGGATCACCGTCGGGGACATCGGTTCCGGCGGGGTCAGCCCGATCGGCGTGCCGCTGCCCCACCTGGACGTGGTCGTGCTCGACGCGTCGGGACAGCAGGTCCCGGCGGGCGTACCGGGAGAGGTCGTCGTGCGCGGCGCCGGCCTCGCCGACGGCTACCTCGACCGGCCCGCGCTGACGGCCGAGCGCTTCGTGCCCGACCCGTTCGGCGGCGCGGGGGCCCGGATGTACCGCTCGGGCGACCTCGCGCGCACCACCGGTGACGGGGAACTGGTCTTCGCCGGCCGCGCCGACGACCAGGTCAAGGTCCGCGGCTTCCGCATCGAACCGGGCGAGGTGGAGGCCGCCTTCAGCGGCCTGCCGGGCGTCCGGGACGTGGCCGTGGTGGTGATGCGCGACGACGAGGGCGACTACCTGTGCGCCGCCGTGGTCACCCCGGACGGCGGGACGGACGCGGCCGGGCTGCGCGCGGCCGTCGCCCGCCGGCTGCCCGGCTACATGGTCCCGCGCGACATCGTCCCCGTCTCCGCCCTGCCGCTGACCCCGAACGGGAAGCTCGACCGCGCCGCACTGCGCGCGGCGGTGGCGGAGCGGCGCCTCACCGCGGCCGCCGGGGACGGCGGGGACGGCGCGGACGCGACGGCGGACGGCGAGCCCACCGACGCCACCGAACGGGTGCTGCTGGACATCTGGCGCGACGTGCTGGACACCCGAGCGATCGGAACACGGACGAACTACTACGCCGCGGGCGGCGACTCCATCCGCAGCATCCGCATCAGCGCGGCGGCCCGTGCCAGGGGCCTGCACGTGGACGTCGCGGCCCTGCTGCACCATCCGACAATCGCCGAACTCGCCCCGCACGTACGGCCGGTGCGCGACTCGGACGCGCCAGGTGGTCGGACCGCGATGCAGGACCTCGACCCCGCCGAACGAGCCGCCATGCCCGCCGACGTGATCGACGCCTACCCCATCACGTCGCTGCAGGGCGGCATGCTCTTCGAGAGCGCGGCCGATCCCCGGCTCTACCACAACGTCACCCGTAACCGGGTGCGCGGCACCCTGGACGAGGCCGCCTGGCGGTGGGCGCTGGAGCAGTGCGTCGCACGCCACGAGATCCTGCGCACGTCCTTCCACGTCTCCGGGTACGCCCAGCCGCTGCAACTGGTGCACCGGGCCGCACCGGTGCGGTTCCGCGGCGACGACCTCGGCGGTGAACCGGCGGAGGTCCAGGAGCGGCGGCTGGAGGAGATCTTCGAGGAGGAGCGGGCCACCGCCTTCGACGTCACGCGGCCCGGCCTGCTGCGGCTGCGCGTGGCACGGCTGGCCGCCGACTCCGCCGCGGTGTTCGTCACCGAGCACCACGCGGTGCTGGACGGGTGGAGCGAGCACTGCCTGGTCGGTGAACTCATCGACCTGTACCTGCACCGCATCGGCGAGGGCGGCGCCGCCCGCCGCGAGCCGCCGACGCACGGCTTCGGCGACTACGTGGCCCTGGAGCGCCGGGCGCTGGCCGACCCGGCCGCGCGGGAGTTCTGGCGTGCCTGCACCGCGGACCCCGCTCCGGCGGTCCTGCCGCACGCCCCGGCGTCCGGCCGTACCGGGATGCGCACCCAGCGGATCGACGTACCCGCCGAGGTGGGTGTGGCGGTCGCCCGCACGGCCCGCGCCCTGGGCGTCTCGGTGCGGATCGTGCTGCTCGCCGCCCACCTGCGGGTGATGAACACGGTCCTCGGCCAGGACGACGTGATCACCGGAGTGGTCTACAACGGACGGCCAGAGACGGCCGGCGGGGACGAGTTGATCGGCCTGTTCCTCAACACCGTCCCCTTCCGTGTCCCGCTGCACAGCGGGTCATGGGCGGGGCTGATCGCGGCCGTCGCCGAACAGGACGCGGCGGTGCAGCCGCACCGGCGCTACCCGCTGCGCCGCATCCTCACCGACAGCGGCCAGGAGCGGCTGTTCGAGACGTTCTTCAACTTCACCAACTTCCACGGGTTCGCCGCCGCACGCCGCACGCAGGAGGCGATCACCTACGACGCGGACCGCTCCGTCGCCAGCTCCGAGGTGCCGCTGGGCGCCGAGTTCTCCTACAGCGACGAGGACTCCACCGTGCACCTGACGCTGCGCCACGACACGGCGCGCTTCGACGCCGACTTCCTCACCCGGCTCGGCGGGTACTACGTCACCGCCCTGACCCAGGCGACCGGCGACCCCGATGCCGCGTTCCGCGCGCACACCCTGCTGTCGGCGGACGAACTGAAGCGGCTGGAGGCGCTGCGCGGCCCCCAGGTGGAGCGGCGGCGCGGCAGGACCCTGCACGGCCTGATCGAGGAGCGGCTGCGCGCACGTCCGCACCGGATCGCCGCGCTGGCCGGCGAGCGCCGGCTGACCGCCGGCGATCTGGCCGCCCGTTCCACCCTGCTGGCCGCCGCGCTGGCCGAAGCCGGAGTGCGGGCGGGGGACCGGGTCGCGGTGTGCCTGCCGCGCTCGGAGCACCTGCTCACCGCCGTCCTCGGCGTCCTCAAAGCGGGCGCCGCCTACGTACCGGTCGACCCCGAGGCCCCCGACCGGCGCTGCCGGGAGCAGGCGGAGCAGGCCGGTGTGCGCGTGGTGGTCACCGCCCCGGCCGGCGACGCGCCGTCCTGGACGTCGGACCGGATCGCGGTGCCGGTACCGGACGGCACCGGCACCCCGGCCGCCGCCGACGTGCCGGAGGCGTTGCCGGCCGTCCCCGACACCGCGCCGGCCTACGTCATCTTCACGTCCGGCTCCACCGGGCGGCCGAAGGGCGTCGCGGTGAACCACGCGGCCATCGTCAACCGGCTGGAGTGGATGCAGTCCGCCTACCCGATCGGCCCCGAGGACCGGGTCCTGCACAAGACGCCGTTCACGTTCGACGTGTCGGTGTGGGAGCTGTTCTGGCCGCTGCTGGCTGACGCGACCACCGTCGTGGCCCGGCCGGGCGGGCAGGGCGACCCAGCGTACCTGGCCGGCCTGATCGAACGGGAACGTGTCAACGTGCTGCACTTCGTGCCCTCGATGCTGGACGCGTTCCTCGCGGCGCCACCGACGGGCGACCTGTCGAGCCTGCGGCACGTCTTCTGCAGCGGCGAGGCGCTGACGGCCGGACAGCGCGACGCGGTCCACGACCGCACCGGCGCCGCCCTGCACAACCTGTACGGCCCGACCGAGGCCGCGGTCGACGTCAGCCACTGGGAGTGCCGGCCCGAGGATCGCTCGGGCGTGGTACCGATCGGCCACCCCATCGACAACACGGTCCTGCACATCGTCGACAGCTGGGGACTGCCCTGCCCGTGGGGTGCCGAGGGCGAGATCCTGATCAGCGGCGCGGGGCTCGCCACCGGCTACGTCGGCGCCCCCGCCCTCACCGCGGCCGCGTTCGTCGCCGCCACCGGAGCGGACGGCCGGCCGCTGCGCGGCTACCTCACCGGGGACATCGGACGGCTGCGCCCGGACGGCGCCGTCGAGTTCCGGGGCCGCCGGGACGACCAGGTCAAGGTCCGCGGCGTCCGGGTCGAACTCGCCGAGGTCGAGAGCGCGGTGGCCACCGCCGAGGGCGTGGCCGACGTACGTGCCGCCGTCGTGGACGACGGTCTGGTGGCGTACGTGACACCGGCGTCCGGTGACACGGCGCGGGCGGCGCTGTCCGAATCCGTGCGGGAGACCTGCCGCGCCCGGCTCCCGCACGCGATGGTGCCGTCCGCCGTGGTCGTCCTCGACCGGCTCCCGCTGACCGCCAGCGGCAAGCTCGACCGCAGGGCCCTGCCGAAACCGCGCGGCACCGCGGCGCCCGGCGCCCGGCACAGCGCGCCCGGCACACCGCTGGAGCGCGAGGTCGCCGCGGTGTGGGCCGACGTGCTCGGCGTCGAGGAGCCCGGACGGGACGACGACTTCTTCCACTCCGGCGGCCACTCGCTCGCCGCGCTGCGCCTGGTGGCCCTGCTGGACGAGCGGCTCGGTGCCCGGCTGCACCTGAGCGACCTGCTCGACAGCCGGACCATCCGCGCCCTGGCGGCGCGTATCGAGCCGGGCACCGCGGTCCGCGACCGGCCGCTCGGCACACCCGCCCGACCCCGCCCGGAGCAGGCGTCGGCCACCTTGCTGCTCGCCCCGCCGGTCGGCGGCCACGCGCTGGGCTACGCGCACCTGCTGCCCCTGCTCCAGGAGGACTTCGACGTGGTGACCGTCGAGGCCCTGGGGCTGCGGCCGGGCGAGTCGGCGCACACGTCGGTGCCCGCCGCCGCGGCCCGGCTGGTGGCGGCCGCGGCGCACGCACCGGGACCGCTCACTTTGGCGGGCTGGTCCGACGGCGGGCTGCTCGCCTGGGAGGCCGCACGACAGATCGAGGAACAGGGGAGGGACTGCCGCGTGGTGCTGATCGACACGACCCATCCGGACGGGCGGGTTCGGCACGGCGAGGACGAGGAGGCGTTCCGAGCCGACCTGGACCGCACGGCGGGCCCCGACGCGACGGAGTTCCGGGAGGTCGCGGAGGCCGGCCTCGAACGGATGCTCGCGGTGTTCTCGGCGAACCGGGCGGCGGCCGACTCCTACACCGCCGGCCCGCTCGGCCGGCCGGTGCTCTACGTGCAGGCCCGGCACAGCACGACCGACGCGAACGTGCGGCGCTGGCGAAAGCTGGCGGGCGCCGAGGACTTCCGCCTGGAGGCGATCGACACCGACCACTACGCGCTGGTGCGGCCGCCCTGGGTCAAGGCGCTGGCCGACGCGGTGCGCCGGTTCACCGAGGCCGGCACGCGGTGAGCGCGGTGAGGGGGGTGAGCCGGCGGCTCGGGCTGTGGCGGCAGGCCGACTTCCGCAACCTGTGGCTCGGCACCACCATGACACTGTTCGGCGGCCAGGTGGCGGCCGTGGCGCTCCCGCTGACCGCGGCGCTGACCCTGCACGCCTCACCGGCCGAGCTGGGCGTGCTGTCGGCCATGGCGTTCGTGCCGTACCTGCTGATGAGCCTGCACGTCGGCGTCTGGTTCGACCGGCGGGCCAAGCGGCGCACCCTGGTCGTGGTGGACCTGTGCCGGGCGGCGGTGCTCGCCGTCGTCCCGGTCGCCGCCTGGACGGGACGGCTCGACATCGGTCTGCTCCTCGCGGTCGCCTTCGGCGCCGGGGTATGCGAGGTCGTCGCCGACATCGGTGGGCTGTCGTTCCTGCCCTTCGTGGTCGCGCGCGACGACATCGCCGAGGGCAACAGCAAGCTGGAGCTGAGCAATTCCGCCGCGACCGTGTCCGGCGGCAGCATCGGCGGACTGGCGGTCCAGCTGCTGACCGCCCCGTTCGCCATGCTGTTCAACGTCGTCACCGCACTGCTGTCCGCCGCGTGCGTCAGCCGGATCCGTGCCCCCGAGTCCCCGCCCCCGGTCGCCGAGGACGCCGGCATGCTGCGCGCCATCAAGGAGGGAGCCCGCTTCGTCACCGGGCACCCGGTGATCCGGGCGCTGGTGTCCACGACGCTGGTGTTCAACCTGTTCACCTACATGATCGAACCCATCTTCATCCTGTTCATGACCCGGCAGCTGGATCTGCACCCCTTCGTCATCGGGCTCATCTTCTCCTCCTCCGGTGTCGGCTCCCTGATCGGGGCCCTGATCGCCACCTCCCTGGCCCGGCGCCTGGGGTACGGACCGGTCATCGTGTCCGCGATCGCGGTGGCGGTCGTGACGGCGTTCCTGGTCCCGCTGGCCGCGGTCCTGCCCGGCCCGCTGGCCGTCGCCGACCTCGTCGTCATGCACGTGCTGGACGCGGCGTCGATCATCGTCTACAACGTCAACCAGCGCACGCTCCGCACCACGTTGACCCCCGCCGCGCTGCAGGGGCGGATGAACGCCAGCATCCGGCTGGTCGTGATGGGCGTGGCCCCGCTGGGCACGCTGGCCGGCGGGTTCCTGGGCGGGTCCATCGGCCTGGTCCCGACGCTGGTGGCAGCCGCGTTCGGCCTGCTCCTCGCGCTGATCCCCATCGGCACCTCCCGCGTGCCGCGTCTGCGCGCGCTGCGCGACCTCGAAGCCGTCCCCGAAACCGTCGCCTGACCGGCCGTCGCCCCGCACACCGCCGGCCCCGGCCGGACCTTCCGTACCACCCACCGAACCGGATCTTGCTCACCGTCCACCAAGGAGAGACACATGCCCGAGACCGAAGACCTCCGGACCTACCTCGTCGTCCTCAACGACGAGGAGCAGTACTCGATCTGGCCGGCCGACCGTGAGGTGCCCGACGGGTGGCGGACCGAGGGCACGCAAGGCCCGAAGGCCGACTGCCTGGCCCGTATCGAGGAAGTGTGGACGGACATGCGGCCCAGGAGCGTGCGCGAGGCCATGGCCGCCGCCGACGGCAACGGCTCGCCCCGATGACCGGCCACATACTCACCGGCCGGATCGGCACGGACCCGGACGCCCTGCTCGACGAGGCCGTCCTGACACCGCAGTTCGACTTCGAGCGCCGCGAGTACCTGCCGTACTACCTGCGGATCGAGCGGGCGCTGCTCGCGGAGTACCAGCGCATGGGGGTCCTCGACGCGGCCGGCGTCGAGGCGGTCTCGCGCGGCCTGGAGGCCGTGGAGCGGGACGGCGTCTCCTCGGACCCGGCGGCGAACATGAGCGACATCTGGTTCGCCGTCGAACGAGCCGTCCACACCGCCGGCGGAACGCCCCCGCCCTGGCACGTCGACCGCAGCCGCAACGACATTCAGGCGTGCGCGCAGCTGATGGCCTCCCGCGGCTGGCTCTGCGCGACGGCCGACGCCGTCGCGCGGGTCGCCGACGGGGCCCACCGGCTGGCGGCCGGACATCTGCGCACCCCGATGCCGGGCTACACGCACCTGCAGCCCGCACAGGTGGTGACGCCGGCCTTCTACCTCCTCGCCCTGGCCGACGAGACGCTCGCGGTCCTGACCCGGCTGCTCGCCACCTGGGACCGGATGGACGCCTGTCCCCTCGGCGCCGGTGCGATGGCCGGGCAGGAACTGCCGTGGGACCGCGACCGGCTGGCCCATCTGCTCGGCTTCGGCGCCCCGCAGCCGCACGCCCTGGTGTCGGTCGCCTCCCGTTCCTGGGCGCTGGAGATGAGCGGCGACCTGTCCGCGTTCGGGGTGCGGGTCAGCCGGTTCGTGACCGACCTGATGGCCTGGTCCGGTGAGCGCGGCTTCCTGCGGCTGCCGGACCGGCTGGCCGGGATCTCCTCCGCCATGCCGCAGAAGAAGAACTACCCGGTCCTGGAGCGCATCCGGGGCAAGTCCGCCCACCTCAGCTCCATCCACCTCGACGTACTGCTGTGCCAGCGCAACACCGCCTTCGCCAACTCCGTCGAGGTGGCGAAGGAGGGCGGGTCGCAACTGCTGGAGGCGCACCGCAACGCCCAACTGGTCAGCACCCTGCTCGCGGTGGTGCTCGACAACGCGGAGTTCGACACGGCACGGATGCGGGCGGCCGTCGAGTCCGACTTCCTGGGCGGGTTCGGCCTGGCCAACGCCCTGACGCTGGACGACGGCATCCCGTGGCGCGACGCGCAAGCCTTGGTCGGGCGGTACGTGGTGACCGTACTCGACAGCGGCCTGGACCTGGCCGTGCCGCACCCGGACCTGCTGCGCCAGGTCGCGGCCGAACGCGGCGGGCACGCGGTCGCCGACGCCGAGGGAGCGCTGCGCCGGGCCCTGGACGTGGACGCAAACCTGCTGGCGAAGGTCTCGGCCGGCTCCACCGGACCCGACCAGGTGGCCGCGCTCCTGGACGAACAGCGCGGCCGGCTGGCGCGGATCCGCGCCGCCTGGCAGGAGCGGCGATCGGCCGCCGCCCCCGAGGAGGGGACCACCGAGAACGGGGAACTGCTGCCATGAAAACCGATCCGTACCACAGCCCGGCGAGCCCCCCGCGATCGGGCGGGCCCGGACCGGGCACCGGGGTGGGCACCGCGCCGGGCACCTTCGGGGAGCTGCTCCAGGGCGAACTGCAGGACCCCCGTGAGGCTTTCCTGGTCACTCTGCCCATCGAGGAGCGCTCCGTCGCCACGTTCCAGCCGCGCGCGGACCTGGACGACGTGGTCGTCCGGCCGGCCTGCAAGCTGAAGTCCCGCGAGGTCGCCCGCCGGATCCTGGCCGACAACCGCCGCGCCGGCGGCGGAATCCTGTCGATCCGCAGCAGCCTGCCGGAAGGGAAGGGACTGGCCAGCTCCTCCGCGGACCTCGTCGCCACCGCCAGGGCGGTGGCCGCGAGCCTCGGACGCCGGCTGAGCGCGTCGGACATCGAGGACTGTCTGCGGCCCGTGGAGCCCTCGGACGGCGTCATGTACGACGAGGTGGTCGCGTTCTTCCACCGGCGGGTGCGGCTGCGGGCCCGCTTCGGTTTCCTGCCGCCGGCCACCGTGGTCGGCATCGACCTCGGCGGCACCGTCGACACCGTCCGCTTCAACCGGGTCCGGCAGTCGCCCCGTGCGGCGGTGCGGCGCGAGTACCAGGGACTGCTGGAGCGGCTCCAGCGGGCGGTCGCGGCCGGAGACCTGGCCGCGGTCGGTGAAATCAGCACCCGCAGCGCGGAGTTGTCGCTGTCCGGCTGCTTCCCGGCACCCCGCGACCTGGAACCGGCCCGCCGGCTGTGCGCGGCACTGGGCGGCGTCGGGATCGTCACCGCGCACAGCGGCACGATGGTCGGCACCCTGATCGACGGCCGCCCCGACCCGGAGATCGCCGCCCGCGCCCGCGCCGTGCTGGGCTGCGAGGACTCGCGCCTCTTCGTCTACCGCACGGTCGCCGCTCCCGGCGGTGACTCCCGCCGAGAGCCCGCCCATGCCGTGCCGAATGTCCCGCCCCTTGTCAGCAGGGAGACACGCTAGTGCTCTACGACGACGTCCGCGACGCGATCGGCCACACCCCGCTGCTACGACTGCGCCACCCGGACTGGCGGCCCGAGGTCGAGGTGTACGCCAAGCTGGAGTTCCAGAACCTGTTCGCGATGAAGGACCGGGTCGCCCGGCACATCCTGCTCAGCGCCCGCCGGCGCGGCGACCTGCGGCCCGGCGCCCCCGTCATCGAGAGTTCCTCCGGCACCATGGCCCTGGGCGTGGCCCTGGTCGGCCGGTCCCTCGGGCACCCGGTGCACATCGTGACCGACCCGCGGATCGATCCCGTCACCCGCGCGAAGCTCGACACGCTCGGCTGCACCGTCCACGTGGTCGAGGCCATGACCGGACACGGCTGGCAGAGTGCCCGGCTGGAACTGCTGGAGCAACTGCTGCGGACCCTGCCCGGCGCGTTCTGGCCGCAGCAGTACAGCAACCCCGACAACCCCGCCGCCTACCGCTCCCTGGCCGGTGAACTCCTCGCCGACCTGCCCGAGTTCACCACCCTGATCGGCGCGGTCGGCTCCGGCGGCTCCCTGACCGGCACCGCCCGCGGCCTGCGCGACCGCCTGCCCGGACTACGCGTCGTCGGCGTGGACTGCGTCGGCAGCGCCCTCTTCGGCCAGCCGGACTGGCCGCAGCGGGCGCAGAGCGGACTGGGCAACAGCCTGCTGCCCAAGAACCTGGACCGTTCCCTCATCGACGAGGTGCACTGGCTCAACGACAAGGAGGCGTTCGACGCCACCCGGCGCCTCGCCGCCGAGCAGGCACTCTTCGCCGGCAACACCTCCGGGTCGGTGTACGCCGTACTCGGCCACCTGGCCCGCACCTCACCGCCCGGCACCCGGCTGGTGGGCATCATGCCCGACCGCGGCGACCGCTACGTGGACTCCGTCCACAGCGAGGAATTCTGGCGCGACCGACGCATCGACGCCATGCCGGTACGGCAGGAGCCGTCACGGGTGGACCTGGACCAGGTGGTGTCGGCCTGGTCGTACACCGACGATCCGCTGCCCGTCGACACCCCCCGCGCCCTGTTCGTGGAGTCCAACACCACCGGCACCGGGATGGACGCCTTCGCCGCCGCCGCCGGACTGGGCCTGCTGCCCACCCTGCTGACCCGTGACCCCTCCCGCTACCAGGTCCCCGACGGCTGCGAGGTCGTCGAATGCGACACGAACGACGCGTCCGCGCTCCGGCACACCGTCGTCGAGCGCTTCCGCCGCGAGGCGATCCGGTGCGTCACCACGACCAGCGACTTCTACGTGCCCGCGGTCGCCGACCTGGCCGGCTGGCTGGGACTGCCCGGCCCCGACGCCGCGGCGGTGCGCACCTGCCGCCGCAAGCACCTGAGCCGGGCCGTGCTGACGCGGGCCGGCTGCCGCCAGCCCGCGTTCACGACCGTCTCCGCCGGTGACGACCTCGACACCGCCCTGGCCGGCCTGTCCTTCCCGCGAGTGGTCAAGCCGTCCGACGAGTCCGGCTCGCAGGGCGTGCTGCTCGTCCCCGACGCGGACCAGGCCCGCCGCCACCTCGCCGATCTGCTGGCGGTACGCCACAACGCGCGCGGCCAGGCCGCCGCGGGCGTCGCCCTCGTGGAGGAGTACCTGGACGGGCAGGAGGTCAGCGTCGAGACGTTCGGGCACGCGGGCGAGACCCACGTGATCGGCCTCACCCTCAAGACCGTCTCCGCTGCGCCGCACTTCGTCGAACTCGGACACCGCTTCCCGGCCGAACTGCCGCCGCCCACGCAGGAGGCGGTCCTCGACGAGGTCCGCGCCGCCCTGAGCGCCTGCGGCCTCGCGCACGGCCCGGCCCACACCGAGGTCAAACTCACCGCGGCCGGCCCGGTCGTCGTCGAGATCAACCCGCGGCTCGCCGGCGGCCGGATCCCCACCCTGATCCGGTACGCGACCGGCATCGACCTGATCGACCAGCAGGTCCGGCAGGCGGCCGGTCACCGGCCCGACCTCACCCCCAGCAGGGCCCTGTGCGCCGGGATCCGGTTCCTCACCGCCCCCGCGAGCGGCACGCTGGAGCGGATCACCGGCGAGGCGGAGGCACTGGCGGTCCCCGGCGTCGAACGGGTGGACCTCACCGTGTCCCCGGGCGCCACGGTGTCCGCTCCCACCCACGCCCTGCAGCGCATCGGCTCGATCATCGCCACCGGCCGCACCCGAGCCGACGTGGACCACGCCCTCGACCTCGCCATGAAGGAGATGACCGTCCATGTCCGCTGACACCGACACCCAGGTGGAGCTCCGCAGCGACACCTTCACCCTGCCCACCCCGGAGATGACCGCCGCCATGGCGGACACCGAGCTGGGCGACGACGTCTACGGGGAGGATCCCGCCGTCGCCGCGCTGGAGGCGCAGGCGGCCGCCACCGTCGGCAAGGACGCGGCCGTCCTCATGCCCAGCGGCACCATGGCCAACCTCACCGCCCTGCTCACACACGTCCCGCGCGGGGGCAGCGCGCTGGTGGGCGACGAGAGCGACATCTACCTCTACGAGGCCCGAGGGGCGTCCGTCCTGGGCGGCATCGCCTACCAGCCCGTCCCCACCCGGCCCGACGGCACCCTCACCCTCGCCGACCTGGCGGACGCGTTCCCGGAGGAGGACGACGACCCGCAGTTCGTCCCGCCGCGGCTGGTGTGCCTGGAGACCACACACAACCGCTGCGGCGGCGAACCCCTGGCACTGGAATACCTCGCCGACGTACGGCAGTTCACCGCCGACCACGCACTGGCCCTGCACCTGGACGGTGCCCGGCTGTTCAACGCCGCGGTGTCCCTCGACACCGACCCGGCGGAGATCTGCCGGCACGTCGACAGCGTGCAGTTCTGCCTCAGCAAGGGCCTGGGCGCACCGATCGGCTCGATCCTCGCCGGGGACGCCGGCTTCGTCGAGCGGGCCAGGCGCTGGCGCAAGATGCTCGGCGGCGGCATGCGGCAGGCCGGGATCGTGGCCGCACCGGGCATCGTGGCCCTCAAGGAACACCACCGGCTCGCCGAGGACCACGCCAACGCCCGCACCCTCGCCGCCCAGCTGGCCCGCATCCCCGGACTGGAACTCCTCACGGCGCCGCCGCGCAGCAACATCCTGCTCTTCCGCATCGCGCCGGAGCTGTTCACCCCCGCCGCCTTCGTGGCCGCCGCCTACGAACACGGCGTCAACCTGGGGGAGTTCGGGCACGGACGCATCCGGGCGGTGATCCACCGAGGCGTGAGCCCCGACGACATCACCCGCACCGCCGACATCGTCGCCGCCCTGCTGGACTCCCGCCGGACCCAGGGGGCGAACGCATGAGCACCACGACCCTGGCGACCCGATACCGCGCCGTCACCGCGCATGCGCTGGACGACCTGGCCCGCCGGTACGCACTGGACGACGACACCGTCCGCGCGGTGCGCCTGCTCTCCCACGTCCTGCCGTTCCGGGTCAACACCCACGTGCTGGAAGAGCTGATCGACTGGTCCGACGTCCCCGGCGACCCCATGTACCAGCTGACGTTCCCGCAGCCGGGAATGCTGCCGGCGGAGGACATGCACGCCCTCGCGGCCGCCGAGCACGACCGGGGCGCGCTGCGCGAGGTCGTCCGCGCGATCCACGCCCGCCTCAACCCGCACCCCTCGGGGCAGCAGGAGCACAACGTCCCCGTCCTCGACGACGAACCGCTGCCGGGCCTGCAGCACAAGTACGCCGAGACCGTGCTGCTGTTCCCCAGCCAGGGGCAGACCTGCCACGCCTACTGCTCGTACTGCTTCCGCTGGGCGCAGTTCGTCGGGGACCCCGGCCAGCGCTTCGCCACCTCGCGGCCCGACGACGCCGTCAGCTACCTGCGCCGCCACCCTGAGGTCGAGGACGTCGTCATCACCGGCGGCGATCCGATGATGATGTCCGCGGACCGGCTGCGCGAACACGTCCGCGCCCTGCTGACCGTGCCGACCCTGCGCACGATCCGGATCGGCACGAAGGCCCTGACCTTCTGGCCGATGCGGTTCCTGACCGACCGCGACTCCGACGACCTCCTGCGGGTCCTCGAATCGGTGGTCGACTCCGGACGCCGGCTCGCCGTCATGGCGCACCTGAGCCACCCCCGCGAGCTGCGCCCCCAGGCCACCCTCACCGCGGTGCGCCGGCTGCGGTCCGTGGGCGCCCAGCTCTACGCGCAGGCACCGCTGGTGGCACACGTCAACGACGACGCCGCCGTGTGGTCGCGGCTGTGGCGGGAGGAGTCGATGGAGGGCATCACGCCGTACTACATGTTCGTGGAGCGCGACACCGGCCCCTACGACTACTTCAAGGTGCCGCTCGTCTCCGCCTGGCAGACGTTCCGGGACGCGTACAGCTCGCTGCCGGGTCTGGCCCGGACCGTCCGCGGCCCGGTGATGTCGGCTACACCGGGCAAGATCGTCGTCGACGGCGCGTCCGTCGTGGACGGCCAGGCGGTCCTAGACCTGCGGTTCATCCAGGCGCGCGACCCGGCGCTCACCGGACGCCCCTTCACCGCCACCGGAGCGCCGTCCGCGTCCTGGGCCGCAGACCTGACGGCGGCGCCGGGCACGCCCGTGGACCTCGCCTCGGCCCTGCTGACGGCAAGGAGGAACGCATGAGCACCTCCGTCGCACGGCGGCCGGCGATCGCGGCGAACCTCGCCCTGCACGAAGAGGTCGAGGAACGGAAGGCCGCCGGGCAGTCCATCATCCACCTGGGCTTCGGGGAGGCCCGCCTGCCGGTCTTTCCGGGCCTGGTGGAACAACTGCACACCGCGGCCGGGTTCGGGTACGCGCCCGTCGCCGGCTCCCGCGAGGCCCTGACGGAGGTGGCGGGCTGGTTCTCCCGCCGCGCCATGCCCACCGCACCCGACCAGGTCGTCCTCGCTCCCGGCAGCAAACCGCTGCTGTACGCCCTGATGGACGCGATCCCGGGCGACGTCGTGCTGCCCCGGCCGTGCTGGGTGACCTACCCCGCCCAGGCCAGGCTCGCCCGGTCCGGATCCCGGCTCGTCCCCGTGCCGTCCGGCTCCGGCGGGGTACCCGACCCCGCCGCCTACCGGGCGGTCCTGGAGACGGCCGAGCGCCAGGGGCGGCCGGTGGGCTCGGTGGTGCTGACCCTGCCGGACAACCCCACCGGTGCCCTCGCGCCCGGCGGCGTGGTCGAGGCGGTGTGCGGGATCAGCCGGGAGCACGGCGTGGTGGTGATCAGCGACGAGATCTACCGCGACGTACTGCACGACCCGGCCGCCCCGTTCCGCAGCCCCGGAGAGCTGCTCGATGACGGCGTCGTGGTCACCGCGGGCCTGAGCAAAAGCCATGGTGTCGGCGGGTGGCGGGTCGGCACGGCGCGGTTCACCGACACACCCGGCGGCCACCGCCTGCGCGAGCGCGTCCTCGGCCTGGCCAGCGAGGTGTGGTCGTCGCTGTCCGGCCCGATGCAGGCCGTCGCCGCCTACGCCTACTCCGAGCCGCAGGACCTGCGCGAGCACGTGCGCCGGTGCACCGCGGTGCACGCCTCGGTCACCTGCGCGCTGCACGGCATCGTAGAGCGGGCCGGCGCCTGCTGCCCGCGCCCGGCGGGAGGCTTCTACCTCTACCCGGACCTGGAACCGCACCGCGCGGCCCTCTCCCGCTACGGCGTGACCGACGGCGCCTCCCTCCAGGCACACCTGCTCGACACCCACGCGGTCGCGGTCCTCGCCGGCGCCCCCTTCGGCGACGCCCCCTCAGCGCTCCGCTTCCGCGCGGCGACGAGCCTGCTGTACGGCGACACCGAAGAGGAGCGCGCCGAGGTCCTCCGCTCCCCGACACCCGCCGCAGTCCCGCACGTCCGGCGCCGCCTGGACCACCTGGCCGAGGTCTTCACCGCCCTGGCCGGATGACCCCCGGCCCGCGCCGGTCCTTCCGGGGGCGGACCGGCCCCGGAAGGACCGGCGCGGATCACCACCGACCACCTGCCGGCCCGCGCCCTCGGCGATGGCCCAGCACCAGCGAGCCGAAGGCGGCCGGGGGAGTCCGGACAGCGGAACGCGAAGGTGCGACTTCTCATTTCAGTGTCACCTGTGGTTTTCATCTCGATGCCACGCACCTTTGCTGGTCGGGGCGCAGATGTGGTGACATGGAGTAAGGCGTTCTTGGTGACATCGCATGAGAATCCCCAGCGCACTGGAATGAGAAGCCCATATGGGTAGGCGTCTGACCTGCAGCTTTGTTCTTGGGCTTGGCTGGAGCGAGGGCTGTGCGTGATGGTCGAGGAGTCTGATCGCCCAGGGTTCACCGCTGGGAGCGCATGCACCCGAGCAATGTTTTTTGCGACTACCTCGCTTGCGCATGAAGTGGACTCAGGTAAGTGGCGCGGGCATGGCGTCATGCAGGGCCGGCTTCACCGCCCGAGTGGAAGACTGGACGAGGTACCCGGGGCTGCGTCGGGATCCAGGATGCGATGGTCCTGAAAATGGGGTGGGAACGTCTTGGCGACGGTCGACTGGGCCGAGGACCAGAAGCGGTTCACCGTCAGGTGCATGCCGGGGGAGGGGTCCGTCCAGTCGTTGTCGTCCCGGTTCCGGTCCTCGTCCGGCCGCACGCCAGGTCGCGCGTCATGCGCGCCCTCAGCCTCCGGAGCCTGGGGACCGGCACGTCGCCCGCCGGTCAGCGCGGGTAGGACTCAGCCGAATACCCTCCAGGTCGGCATCAGGTCATGGCCACACACACGCCGAAGAGGCACATTCCATACAGGGCGATGGCAAGATGCAGGATCACCCACAGACGATGAAGGCGAATGCGGTGCAGTCGAGGAAAGCGGCGGTAGTGATCGGCTCTCGCCTGTACCAGTCTTTCGTCGGAGCCAAGGACTCCCCGGTCCACCAAGTCCTTGGTCAGAGCTCGTGCTTGAGAGAGGTGGTAGGAAGCCCGTTCGAAGTACTTGGAGACGGCCACTGCCCCATATCCTCCGGTCATCGCCACGAAGAGGCACAGGGGCATGACGTACGTCGAGAACTTCTGCTGGACAATGAGAGCACTCAGAGCAGCCGTGATGACGAGCAGGAGGTTGGTCAGTGCCGAGCGTTGGGTCTCACACTGTCGTAGCTGCTCCCGGTGTTCCTTCCAATAGGCGCGTATCGCCTCTTCTGAAACTTCAGCCACGAAGCCCCCGCATCCCGACACTCGCCGGTCATCCGGTTCACTTCGACGAGCGCCTCAGTAGTGGAGACACAGTAGCGTGAGAATCTTCATCAGCAGCGTCCGCAAGGGACTGGAGGAGGAGCGCGACGCGCTGCCCGGCCTCATCCGTGCGCTGGGGCACACCCCGGTCCTGTTCGAGGACTTCACCGCGCAGACCACCCCCGGCCGGGAAGCGTGCCTGGCAGCTCTCGACTCTGCCGATGTCTGCCTCTTCCTGCTCGGACCGGCCTACGGTCACGTCTTCTCCGAGACAGGACAGTCGGCAACCCACGACGAGTGGGTGACGGCCAAAACAGTGGGCAAGCCACGCCTGGTCTACCGCAAGCTGGGCGTCACATTCGAGGACGTCCAGCGGGATTTCGCCCGAACCGTGGAGGCCTACGCCACCGGCGTGTTCCGTGACTCGTTCCACGACACGGCCGAGTTGATGACCAAGGTCGTGCAGAAGGTGAAGGAGCTAGAGTCAGGCCCGTCCCCGCTGTCCTTTGCGGCATTGACGCAACCCGTTGAACTGCGTTGGAGCCTGGACGAGGCTGGCGTCGAAGGCGGCGTTAACATTCCTCTGCTGGAACTGCATGTTCTACCCGTGGATTTCGCGGGTTACTCCGCCCGGGAACTCGCGGAGTTCGGCACCTCGCTGGTGGACCGCATCCGCCGGACCGGGGCAGTCAGCAATGACGTTGCTCTGACGCCGTCCAGCTCCCAGACGCATGTGACCGTCAGCATCCCCCTCACACGGCCACGTCGGTGGGACGCCGCCCGGGCGGGGGAACTGGTAGAAGTGCGCTTGCACAAGACCGGTCAGGTGTCCCTGCGGGCCACACTCCCCCGAGACTCCATGGGCTCCATCCTCGATCAGGACGCTCTGCCTCAGCAGATCACCGCCCTGCTGAGGTCCACTGGCGCACTCAATCTGATCCAGCACGAACGGATCGCAGTGGCCATCGGCGTATCGAACCCCACACTGACCCAGATCGACAGGTTCAACCCACACCAGTCACGTACACGCGCCGAACTCGTCGGCTTCGGGCGCTCGTTCACGCTGCAAACCGAGCCCGACGAGTCGACCAGCCTGGCCGCGCTGGACACCGGTGCACACGAGGTAGCAGCCGTCCTGGCACGAGTCCTGATCAACCAGCACCCGTCAGCCAGCTAATGCGGTGTCATCACGGCAACATCCGGCCCCACGCAGCAGTTAGCTACTACGGGGCCGGTATCAGTACCATCAGTCCGGGAGGTTGTTCGTCGGCCTCGGCGCTCCAGTCTTCCTAATCAAGGGTTTGCTGCCACTTGCTCATAACGACGGTCCCGTCCGAGAACCGGTTGGCCGGCCTGTCTGCGGGCAGATAAGTGTCCAGGAGTTCCGCGACGTCCTGGTACAGCCGGTTCATGCGTCCCAGTCATACCTGGCTCCCGTCGGGCGATTGCTGCCAGGGCCGCGGCGCTGACCTGGGAACGACCTCCACGCGCGTGCGGAAGATCCGCGGTTTCACGCCGCCGCCGATCTGCCTGTCGCCACAGTCATCTACGTTCTCGACTCGCCCAGATCTCCCGCCGTTTCGGACCCCAGGCACCGGCTCTCGACACCGGCGGTAACCCACTGACCAGGCTGTCGTGCCTGCTTGTCGAGGCCCAGACCACCTTGATGTGGAACACAGCAGGTCGGCAAAGTCAGGCCGCCCTGACCGAAGCACTCACCCTCCTGCAACAATCCCGCAGCCCAGGCCACCGCGCGTTGTCATCGGTCTGTTCCGGCTGGCCCGCGACCTCGGCGCGGACGACTGGCTCGACGACCATGCCGAGCCCCTGCTCCAGACACTGAACAGCCAGGGACTGCAACGACTGCGACCGACCGACGCCGACGGGTTGCAGGACCACGTGCACAGCGATGCCCTGCTGGCCGAGTTGCGCCGCATCACCAGCTGCTGGAGATAGCAGTGCAACACGTACGCCGCCTCGTGCCACCGGCGCACGCACCTGCGAGAATCCGCACGTGAGTTCCCCATTGCCCCGCAATACGCCCCAACTGTGCTCTGAGCCAGACTGCGGACAGCCAGCCGCGTTCTCTACCCGCACGAAGAGCACCTGGTGTGATTCCCACATCACGCAGATCCTGCGCGAGGGCGGCCTGGAACCGCTGGAGCCTTTCACGAAACCGAAGGCGTGGCGTCTGACCCGGTGCCTGGCATGCGGTTGTGAAGCGCACTACCGCTTCGAGTACACATTGGAGAAGAACGCCTACCAAGAAGCGACATGCCGGGCCTGCTACTGGCGGCAGTGGGCGCGGGAGGCCCGCCAGGCCATGGGCGCGTACGCGGACCTGAGCCCGGTACCGCAGGCCCAGGCGCGAGAGCACGCCGAGAAGAACGGATACGACTACCTCAGCGCCCTGACCGCCCCGTCCCTGTCCGACGACCCGCACCATGTGCGGTGTCGCTACTGCTGCCGCGTGAGCGCCGCGCGGCTGGGGGACATCGGGTTCGGCTGCCAGTGCCAGGTCAATCCCCGGCGTGAGCGGCAGACGACCAGGCCCGCCGGTTCTCAGCAGCGCGACCTCCTCAAAGACAGCGAACTGCCGGTCCTCGACTGGTGGGACCACGAGCACAACGACGCCGCAGCCTGGGAGACCGCCACCGTCAAAGCCCGGCGAGAGGCGGCCTGGCGGTGCCCGGACTGCGGAATACGGTTCACCAAACGGATCCTCGACATGGTCAACATGCGCGCATGTCCGCAGTGCGAACCGAGGCGACGCGCCGAGCGGGAGGCGGAGCACGCGCGCTATGAGAGGACGCCGGTCGCCGACGTGCCCCAACTGCTCGCCGTATGGGACGACGAGGCGGACCCTCATACCGTGATGACCGCGGACTACCGACGCCACCAGTTTCGTTGCCCACGAGGACACAGTCGCCGCCAGTCTCCGCTCACGTATCTGCGTAACGGCTGCCCGTCCTGCCGCGGCCAGGACACACGCGCGCGGCGTCTTGAAGCGGTCGAGACCGGTCCTGTGGCCTTCGCGCTCAACGCCGAGATCGCCGCACAGTGGCACCCTGCCAAGAACGGCAGGACTCAGCTGTCGAAGGTGTCGCCCGGCTCACGCAAGCTCCTTTGGTGGCGCAACGACGACTGCGGCCACGAATGGCAGGAGACACCGGCCCGCCGGGAACAAGGCCAGCGTCTGCGCTGCCCGCAGTGCCGTACGATCCTCGACTCGCTCGCCTACCATTTCCCCGACCTCGCGGCGCAATGGTCGCCGGCCAACCCGCTGTCCGCGTGGCAGGTGCGCCCGACCGGCACGACCGCGTTCATACCTGCCTGGGTGTGTTCGGCAAACCCGGCTCACGAGTGGCAGGCGGCCTTGTCCTCACGAGCCAGCGGCAGCGGCTGTCCAGAGTGCCGGGAACATGGCAAGTCCCGCATAGAGCTGGATCACTGGGCAGCCGCGGAGCGTGCCTTCGGCCGGGCATCGTCGGGTCAGTCGGTGCGGCACGAGGCATTCGCCCGACGCGCAAGCTGGCTCGTCGACATCACCGTCGAGACGGCAGCAGGGCAGAAGCTTGCCATCGAGTACGACGGCTCCTACTGGCACGCGGACAAGACTGACCTCGACATCGAGAAGTCCCGTGACCTGCTGACTGCCGGATACCTGGTGGCAAGGCTGCGCGAGCATCCACTGCCACCGTTGTCGATCGACGACCCGAACTACGCGGAGTTCGTCGTGTACTCGGCACTGCCGAAACCGGACGAGATCATCGAGCGGGTGTGCAGGTGGGCAAGCAGGCGAGGCAAGCGGCCGGGGGCCCAGGGTTAGCCCTGCTGCGGTGGAGGCAGCCGCGCCCCCTGATCCTAACGGGGAGGTCAGGTGCCGGTCGGTTTTCCGGATGGGGAGAGCGCAGGGTGCTCGTAGGGCCTCGTACTCGTTCAGCTCGTGGTGAGCCGGACGGCAGGGGGATGAGACTCGCGAGTGGCCGGCGCTGTATCGAGGTCGGCCGAGCTTAGATGCAGGCTCAGGACGTCCAGACCTACACCGCCGAGCAGTTGGCGTGTTGCCTCCGCGAGCGCGAGGCAGGCGGCGATCACGCCGACGAAGGCGGCGCCGACCGCAGTTCCGGCGAGCTGGACGGCGCCGCAAGCGTCGCGGCGAGAGAGATCGTCGAAGGCGTGGTTGCGGGGCAGCGCGGGGCTGGTGACCGAGGGCTCGGCCCAGGCGGTCACCTGATCGCTCAGGCGTGCTGCGGGGAAGCGCCGCAGTTGGATGGCGTTGAAATCGGCCGGGCCAGCGCCCAGCCCGGCGTCGATGGCCAGGTTCCAGCCTACGCCGCTGATCATGCGGCGGGTGGCCAGGTTGTCGACACCGAGGAGAGCGACGTGGGCGTCGTTCGGGGGGATGCGGGTGTTGTGGTCCAGACGCTGCTCGATGATGCGGGTGTCGAAGCCGAGTGTGTCGAGGCTGGCGGCGACGAGACGGGTCTTACGGACCGGGGCAGGGCGGCGGGGAGTCAGCATGCCGGTGCTGTGGTTGGCGTTGACGGCCCTGTCCACTTCCTGAAGCAGGACGCAGACCTGACTGGGATCGGGGTAGGGCAGCCAGGACAGGGCCCAGGCGTTGGCCTGCCCGAGGTGGCCGAGTCCGATCAGCCACCATGAGGCAGGCATGTGGGTGAGAAGCGGCCCCTCGTCTTCTTCTCCGGCCGGTGACCACAGGTTGAGGCTGATGGACCGGTGACCGACGTCGCTGCCTGGGCGGGCCTGTACGGCGCCGAACGCTTCGTGGACGCCGAGGGCGGCCGCGCAGAGCGCGGCCAGCACGTTCCCGGCGTCGCTCGTGTCCGCACGCGCGGGGTCCGCGTTGGCGGCCGGTCCTACCGCCGGGTGCACCGAGGCAGTCCACCTGTTCCAGCACGCGCGCAGCACGATCGGATGTGCGGACAGACTCTGCGAGAGCGTAGGGGCTGGCGTGCCCAGGAGCACTACCGGCCAGTGCGTCGGCGTGTCCCGCAGGTCCGTGGTCAAAGTGGCGCCCTCGCTGGCCACGACCTCGGCGAGCGTGCGCCCGCGGTGCGGGCCGCCCGCCATCACCTCGGAGTCGTCCGCCACCACCTTGGTGTGGCCGAAGGCCCGCACGGCTGTGGCGATCGCGGTGCACAGTGCAGCCTGGTACGCGCCATGCCGATCATGCTGGTGACCGGCGACGATCACGATGCCGGTGGCTGCGTGGGCATCGAGCGCGGCTTCGAGAGTCGGATGGGTCCCGTCGTGCACGCCCAGCAGGGCGGTGCGATGGACGATGTCCCTGCTGGGGACGTTCATGAGTTCCTCCAAAGACGTTTCCAGCCTGCGGCCAGACGGCGTGTGAGCAGCCGTGCCCACCGAAGTCGGGGGAGGCGGTGTGTGCGGATACGTACGAGGGCCGCGGACTGGGGTCCGAAGGAGGAGAACCAGCCCCCACTCTCCCGCACATGCACGCCCAGTGCCCCGGCGTCGGTGACGCCGCTGGCGTAACGGGGGGCGATGAGCGCCACGTGCCCGTCCAGGGCGACCATCGGGTTGGCGGCGTCGGTGCGGCTCTGGGCCACACGCTCGGAGGGGTGGGTGTGGATGTCGCCGACGACGCGCAGCCCCTCGCGGCGGCAGCGTGCGGCCAGCGCGGTGTACCCGTCGGCGCGGAAGGTGATCGCGCCGGTCAGGCAGCCCGGGTCGAGGTCGTCGTAGTAGGCGATGGCGGTCACCGGCTGGGGGAGGCGGTCCGCGGGGTGGTCGCGATCGGTCAGCAAGAACGCCCCCGACTCCCGCCGGCCCGCGCCGCGGCGTGCCAGCTCGCGCATCAAGCCCCGGAACATGGAGGCGTCGAAGACCAGACGCGCGTCCGTCACGAGGTGCCTCCTGACGGCAGGCGGGCGTCGGACAGCATGCGGTGCATCTCCTCGAGATAGAACACGATGGTTCTGCTCGGGTTCCAGGCCCGCTGCGGGGATTCGGTGGCCCACTGGCCGTGTGTCGCCAGGCCGACCCGGTCGCATGGCAGATAGGGCGCGTTCTGGTTGCCGGGTGACCAGTCGGGGCGGAAGACCTCGGGGTTACGACCGGTGACGGGCCATCCCTCAACCGGCAGGGGTGCATCGGCCGCCAGATCCCACGGCCGGCCTGCGGGTGCGGTGGCCGGATAGTCCTGCAGGTCGAGACGCATTCCGCACTCCCTGCCCTCACCGACCGAGATGGCGACAGTCATCGCCGGCCAGGCGATGCTGACGATGTGCCAGAGCCCGGCGTCGACCCCGGCATCAACTGCCGCATCCTGGAGGTCGCGCAGCAGCCGTGCCTTGCACGGATCGACGCCCGGCTCCACAGCGCGGTTCATCCCTGCGCCCTGCCGGCGTGGACAAGGTCGAGGGCCACCGTGCACGAGCCAGCCGGGACGAGCCCGCCGACCGGCTCGGCCAGACGCAGGTCCGTGGTGGTCCCCGGCAGCCGCAGCACCAGATCGGCTGCGTCCGCCGCAGGGATACCGAAGGCCTTGACCGCCTCCTCGCGTACCTGCCGCACCCGTGTTGCCGGGTGCGCCTGCACGGCCTTCTCCGTACCCGCGTAAGCAACCGTGACCTCGATCCGGTGGCACTTGTGGACGACGACGTGGCCCGGCTGCTGGCCGAACAGCTCGAGCACCGTCAGTTCCACGTCGAGCTCCAGCTCGTCGCCGACGCGGTAGGCCTTCTCGTCGGCCTCGACCATCACCACGTCGGCCAGGCGGGCCTTCGGCTCGACCTCCTGAGTCTGTGCCCCGCCCTGCCCGACCCTGTAGGTGTGAACCCTCATGACCTGAACCTTTCTCCCGAACATGGCGGCCCGCGCGAGCGTGCCCGGCCTCGGCTGGGCGGCATACGGGCCGACCGCCAGATACGTTTTCATTGACGACAGTGAAATCGTATCACGAGTGAGTCCAGAGGTGCAGAGACGCGCCCGAACGAGTGATCCCCCGCACCCCGCCCGGCGCATGGCATGCTGGTCAGCTGTGCTACTGGAACTTGCCGGACGCCACCCCCTGCTGCGCCGCGACCTCGTCGTACGCCGTGCCGAACCGGGCCGGCTCGTCCTGGACGCCCGCCGCCTGGCCTTCGCCAGCCCCCTCGACCTGACGGCCGCGGCCGCCTACGTACACACCCACACCGGCGCGGGCAGCAGCATCACGCTGCTCCTGCCCGCCTCCCCGGATGTCACCTCCTACATGCAGCGCATGGACCTGCTCGAAGCTCTGCCGCACGGCACTCACGTCGAAGGCACCACCCCCGGCAAGACCCGCTACGACCGCTCCACCACCCTGCACGAGGTCGCCCACCTGCGGCCGGACACGGCCGACGCCATCGGTGGGAAAATCGGGCAGATGGCCATCCGGCACCTCGGCACCCGTGACGGGCGGCGAGTGTTCAAGGGCGTAGGCGAACTGATAGACAACGCCACCAGTCACGGAGCCAGCACCTGCGGCGCATTCATCGCCGCCCAGGCCTACAGCGGCAAGACCACCGGCTACCGCCGGCTGGAGATAGCCGTATGCGACACCGGCATCGGCGTCCTGTCCCACCTGTGCCGCAATCCCGCCCACACCCGCATCGCCACCAGCGCCGAAGCCCTCAAGCACGCCCTGCGCCCCGGCGTCAGCGGAACACAGGACAAACGCGGCAACGGCCTGCCCGATCTGCTGTCCGGCCCCGGCGGGACCGCCGCAACCCGCCTCGTGCTGCGCAGCGGAGACGGGCTGCTGCGCACCAGCCGGCCCCGCGGCAACACCACACCGACCCACTCCACCGACACGTCCACCCCCGTACAGGGAACCTGGTCCTGGCTGAGAGTCTCGTATCGTTCCTGAGCGAGCTGTGCTTCAATGAATTAAATGAAACCGCAGAAACGCGAAACGATGCTCCGCTATCCCGTGAAAGAGCACGGCACGTTTCTCGCTACCCGGGCCAAGGGCACCGAGACCCGCCAAGCCCTGGAAGAGCAACTTGCCGCCGCCCCCCTGACTCTGCTGACCATCGACTTCGGCGGCGTCGAAGCGATGACCAACAGCTTCGTCGACGAGTTCCTCGGCAAGTTCTATCTCCTGCTGGCCGCAGGAGATATCCGCACCGACGGCGTCCGTCTTGTCGGCCTGAACGAAGAGACCCGCGACGGCGTCACTGTCTGCCTCGAGCGCCGCAAGCAGATCGCCGTGGACGGCGACACGCACGAACTGCTCGGCGACACCGCCGTCCTGGCCGACACTTACGCAAAAATCCGCCGACTGGGAGACTTCCGGGCGGCCCAGCTCGCCGAAGAGCTCGGTATCTCGCTGCCCAACGCCAACAACCGGCTCAAGAAGCTCGTCGAAGCCGGAGCCCTCTACCGCGAGCGGTCGAGTGGCCCTGACCGAGGCGGGAAAGAGTACACCTACCGCCAAGCCCAGGGCGCCGCAGGTGCAACCAAATGACCAGCAGTTGACAGCACGAGTGCAGGGATGCCGCATCTGGACAGCCATCGGGGGGCCTACCGGACCGACCCCTATGCGTGTGGGGAAGGCGGCCGGAATACACGGATGCGGCCTCGGGGTGAGACGCATCCCCGCGTGTGCGGGAAAGGCCCTTGCTGACCTGCAGCTTTGTAGATCAAGGAACTGGATCTTGTTCACTTTGAAGGGTCAGGGCCGGCATTGACTTCGGTGTCGGTCCGCGGGAGCCGAACGGCGGCGCCTGGCTAGCAAGGATGTGAAGGCGCCGGCCCGGGCGAAGGCAGCACACCGGGCATGGGCCCCGCCCGCGGCAGGCGACCAGCTGTCAGCATGTGAGCGACGATGACCGTTACTGCTTCAGCTAGTGAAAGACCTTGTGGATGACGCACTCGATCGCCAGACGTGCCGCAGAATTGATGAGTTCCATTCAAAATAGTCCGATTCGCACGCAATGGCACTGGTTGGGTTATAACTTCAATCCAAAGACGCCTGGCTTCGCGATGGTGGGCGGACCGACGGTGATGGCGCTGGCGGCTGGTGATGCGGTGATGCCGGGCTTCGCCGCAGAGCAGCTCAAGCGATTGGAGTCGTTCGGCGGGGCCGAGAAGGATCTGGGCCACTATCAGCAGATTCTGGCCTGGTACTGCGAAGTGCTGGTCGTGGCGCATCTGGCCGCCTACGGCTGGCCGGCACCTGCAGCGTTTGAGATGGAGCCGGTCGCAGGCGGGGCGAAGGCCAATCCCGAGGTCGTGATCAAGCTTGATGGTGTCGGCGCGCTCGGTGTTGAGGTCAAGGCTGCTGACCTGCGTGTACACAGGGAACAGCGAGCGTCGAACGGGTGGCAGCTGAACGCCCGCACCGCGGCGTCTGAAGCGTTGGGCGACAAGGCCGTGACATTCCCTCGCGACAACCCGGTCAAGGACTTCCTCATCAGTGCGGACAAGAAGTTCGCCGGCTTCCGGGCGACGGATCCGGACTTTTGGTCGGTTCTCGTCGTCGTGTGGGACGACTTCGTCAACGAGCCTCTGACGGCGTTGACCTCTCCGGCCTCGGGACTGTTCACCCCCAGGTCGTTCTACCGCGCTGATGGTGGCGCGGTTGAGTTCGCGAACGTGGACGCGGTCTTGCTGGTCAGACATCAGCACCAGGTGGTGGAGGGTCTTGCGGGCCGGCCGTTGGCCGATAGCCGAGCACATCTTCTGGACTACGGCCGCCCCGGTGACTTTCCCCCGCACGCGCTGGTGACGAACCCGGCGGGGCGCGCCTTGCCGGCCGAGTTCGTGGCGGCGTTACACGCTGTCCCTGTGGAGGCGCTGAACGCTGCAGCGGAATACAACCCTGGAGAGATGGTGATGTGGGTCAACACCGCCGAAGGCACAACGGGTTGATCCGGCAGTGCCTCATGGTCGGCAGGGATGTCGTCCCGGGGCTGCTCGATGACGACCAGCACTGACAACCACCGACAACGCAGCCGCAGGCGCGGTCTGCCATAACGGCCGGGGGGGGGGCGACCCCTACGTGTATGAAGAGGTCCCGTGGATCCACCGCGACTATTCACCAGCCCGACAGACTCCCACGTGCGTAGGGAATACGGGCTGGGTACGATCAACCCCATCCTCAGAGAGGGTGGACCCCCACACGTGTGGGGACGACCCGAGCGTTTTCCCGGCTCTCTGACCGTAACCGGCAGACCCCCACACGTGTGGGGAAGATCGCAGGTCGAAGCCGACCATCAGCAGATCCGTGGACAGACCCCCACAGATGTGGGGAATGCCCTTGCGCGCCTGTGGTTTTGGAGACTGGTAAAGCGTTTCTTGTTCACTTTACATGGCCTGACCGCGCGGGTTGAGGGCCGCTGCCTGGCGGCAGTTCCCTACGGTGGTTCGGCCTGAAATGCCCGACCAATAGGTGGAGTTGGGCTCTTCAGCGGCGCGGTGGGCGGACTTACCCGTGAGGTTTCCTCCGTTGGGCGCGGGTTGACCGGCGGGGTTGCTGGCGGGCTGTAGCTGGCGGCCGGTGCTGAACGGAGGGTGTGGGCTGGATGCGGACGGATACGAGCCCTGCTGCGAGGAGGCCGTTGTCGCTGGCGCTGTTGATGTGGCGTCCGAGTTCGGTGGGGGAGGCCATGAGGCGCCGGTGTGTGGGGGAGTGGTGGAGTTCGAAGCCGTAACCGAAGTAGACCACCGCGCTGAGGCGGGTTCGGACCGCCTGCCGCCATTGACTGGAGGCCTGCACGGTCGCGCGGGCGATGACGGTGCCGTCGTCATGTTCGAGGGTCAGCCGCTGGCCGGTCAGCACGAGGGTGAGGTGCTGGGGTGAGATGAGGGTGGGCTGAGGTCCCGCCAGTCTGCGCAAGCCCTTGTCGCAGGCCCGGTGGACCTGGAGCTCGATGGACTTGCCGGTGTCGGGAGAGGTGGCACCGACCATCTTGTGGGGTTGCAGGATGACCAGAGCTTTCGGGCCGGGCAGGAACTTCCGGGCTTCGGGCAGGAGGAGGTCGATCGTGGAGCGTCCGGCGAGGCCGCCGTAGACCGGATCCGTGGACAACGACAGCACCGCGTGGCAACGGGCGGCCGCGTAGGCGTCTTTGACCGCTGGATCCCGATCAAGCGAGGGCAGGCCGATGGCCAGGATGGCGTCTGCCTCCTCCTGGTAGTTGCGGTGCACCGTCTCACCCATCACGGCAGACAGCCGCGGCATTAAGCCGGAGTAGATCCGCTCCCACACGCTGTCCGGGTCGTAGGGCTCGGTGAACCCCTTGTCGTTGAGTCGGCTCATCTGCTCCAGGAACCCCCCATACTCGGAGCTTCCGTTCATGGCCCGCCAGCTGTCGTGCACGACCTGCAGCAGGATGAACCTGGCCTCATCGGTGGCCGTCTCCAGCGCCGGATTCTCGGCGATGCCGGTTTCCTCCAGCAGCCGCCCCAAAAGTTTCACCGCACGCTGCTCTCCCAGGGTCACCCAAGTCCAGGCGCAGTGGCAGCCGACATTGTGCACCAGGTGGTGCAGGGCGAATCCGTAGAGGGTGCGCGGGCCGGCATAAGGCAGAAAGTCGCTGAGTGCAGCATCGGCCTGCTCCCACTTATCCTGCAGGACGAGCGCCTCGACCAGGAGGCGTTTGAGGTCGGCCGTGGCGGCAGACCATGGATCGGTGCTCCTGGCCAAGGCTGCGGTGGCGGTATCTTCGGCGCGTTCGGCTTCTCTCTGTTCCAACAGGTCCTGGACGGCGAGGAGGTCTTTTACCGCCTGTGTCGTCTTGGTGGGGAGCACGTCGGCCAGGGCACGGAACTCCTCCAGCAGTTGCGCGAGCGCAGGGTCCGGCTGGTCGCGCAGTCGCATTTGCAGGATCCGCGACGCCTCGGCCGCGAGGTTGACGACGGGCTCGGGCAGCGGCCCGTCGAGCTGGCGGAGGTAGAACAGCACGGGACGCAGATGGGCGGCAACACGGGGGCCGGCGTCGGCGTGCTTGCGCAGCTGGGCAAGGTGTGCCAGCAGGGTGTGCGCCTGGGCCGCCAGTCCCTCGTCCGGGCCGTCGGCTCGGCCCAGCCACTGCAGCTCGAGCTGCAGCAGGCTGTGTGCGGCGTCGTACTGGCCGTGGGCATGGTGAAACGCCGCCAGATTACCCATGAGCAGGGCCGTGTACCCGTCGGCTGTGCGCGCGGAGCGGATGTGCCCGATCAGCGCGGTGGCGTGCTGGGCCAGCTCCCAGGTCCGTTCCGCCTGCCCGGAGAGCAGGGCCCCGCGCAGCCAGCGGTCGGTGTGACAGGCCACATGCGACAGGCCCGCCGCCACATCCGACTGCGACAGCCCCAGGTGCCGGGCCAGAATGTCCTGCAGCACCGCGTTCATCGACACCGTGTCGTCACTGCCCGGAAAAGTCTCCTTGCGGGATGGCAGCGGCTCGTCATACCGCACCAGGGAGACGTCGGTCAGTTCTCGGATGACCTCGCGCACCGGGATCTGCGTCTCGTCGAACACCACCCAACCGGGAGCCAGCGGCAGGTTCCTGGGGCCGACGAAGGCACTCGCCAACGCCAGATGCACCGGCGCCCGGCGGGGAGCAAGCCAGCACAGTGCGGCCACCGTCGCCAGGGTCGGCTGCAGCAGACCACGCGAGCGGGCGCCGCTGATCAGACGCTCGGTGCTCAGCGCCACGGCCGCCGCCAGCGTCCGCGGATACCCGGCAGGCACCGACCGCTCATCGTCCGCGGCCCGATGGATCAGCGTATCCGTGTAGACGGGAAGGCGGTCCACGCCGATACCGCAGCTGACCAGATAGCCACAGGCAACCTCGATCGCCAGCGGCCAGCACTCCAGGACCTGGACCAGCCCGGACAGCGACGCCGCGTACTGCTCAACCTCGCTCTCACTCAAGCCCAGTCGCAACTGCAGCAAGCAGAGCGCTTCCTCACCGCTCATCGGGCTCAGATCGATGCGCCCTTGCACACCGTGCCAGTGCCCGCCCAGCGTCGTGACAATGACCCGGCCTCGCCCGCGACGCGGTATCCAAGCACTGGCCAGGGGCGCGCTCGCATCGTCGAACACCATCAGCCACCGCCCCGGAAGGGACTGCAACGCGGCATGCACCCGCTCGCGTACCAACCGCGGATCCCGCACCTCTGCCGGTTCCTCACTGCCGGTCAGATGCGCCAGCACGCGGGCAAACGACGCGACCAAGGCCTCCTCGCTCTCGGCATCCACCCAGAACACCGCGTCATAGCGGAAGGCCTGATCAGCGATGTGGGCCGCCGCCAGGCTCGACTTCCCCAGCCCCGACAGCCCGGTGACGACACACGTCCTCACACCCTCAGCGCCCTCCTCGCCGGGAGAGAGAACCTCTGCGATCCCATCGACGAGGTCCGCACGCACCACCTCCGGAATGGGCGGCAGCTGTCCGTAGACGATCCCGAATTCCTGCCGGCCGACAGCCGCGATCAACTCCTCGTCGCCGACCAGCACCGACCGTTGAAAATCCCGCACATCCCAGTTCGCCAGGCCAGGGTCGGCCGCACGGCGCATGACCTCAGCCACCAAATGACCCAGCACAAGCCCTCCGGCCCTGCGCGACAATCCCTGCCCGGCACGCCCCCGTTCGGCGCGCAGCGCGTCATTGAGATCCGCACGCAGCTGCCCGTCGCTGCGGCCATCGAACTCGACCCCCGCACGCGCCAGACGCTCCCAATGCTCCTCCGGCAGCGCCTGGCAGATACCCCACGCAGCGGGCGCCTTCACGAGAAGGTCCTTCAGCTCGGCCTTGATCCGCAGCACGTCACCGCGATTACGGCGCAACAGCTCAGCCAGCCGCAGACATCCCTCATCCGGCACGGCCGAGGTGATCAGCTGGTATCGCTCAGCGTCGATCCCCGTGACCAGACGCACCAGCACCGCCACCGCCTCGCGTGCCCGCACAGTCCGTCCCGCTCCGGCGCTCTTCACCTGGACCGCCATCAGCGAGCGGCCATCAGCGTCGGTCAGATCGAAATCGACCGAATCCGCCTGCTGGAGCGACCCCGTGTCCCCGGGCCCCTCGATGCGGCAGACAGCCGCCCTGCCGGTGCGCACACTGGCCAGCAGCGCTTCGACCGTGCGCAGATACTGATACTGGAACCCGCGAGCAGCCACACGCCCACCGTCGAACGCCACGCAACCCCCTGTGCCGAAACCGACTTGTGGCCGTAAGGCTAGGTGCGGTGTCTGACAACGGGCCTTCCTGCGACACCACTCGCGACTGCTTTCGGCCTCAGCCCAGCCACACATCACGACACCAGGCACAGACCAGGACACGCAGGGATAAACGAGGCCGTGGCGGGAAGAGCGGGAGCCGATCAGTGGCCACCGCGGCAGTGCGCAGCCGCCACCGCACCGGTCTGCCCAGTGATGGAAGGACCTGGCTGACCCATCCGGAGCTGTCGAACTGCGAGCCTACGCACGTAGGGGGAAGGCCGCGCATCGCTCAACTCGCCGCCCTGCTGTACGGCTGACTCCCACGCGTGTGGGGAATGCGGCGACGGACAGCTGTGCCCGGTTGGCGAACGGCAGACCCCCGCATGTGTGGGAAGCATCCCGAGACGATCGTTGTCGACCGGGGAAAGGTCGACAGACCCCCACGAGTGTGGTAGCGCTCGGAGGGTGGGTTGTTGGTGTGCCGAGTGTTTGTTGGCCTGGTGTGTTGTGGGTTCGTTGAGAGTGGCCGGGTGGGCGGTTCCGGCGGCCGGTTCGGGGTGTGGGCTGGGGTTGTGTCGTGTGTGTTGAGTGGTACCGGGTTCGTTGTGGGTTTTACTAGCGTGTAAAGGATCGGTTGGTGTTTGTGCTGGTCAGGGCTGTTTTTCCTGTTCGGTGGTCGGGGGTTAGCGGTTGCGGGTGGGGCGGTTGTGTTGTTCGGCGAGGTGGTCGAGTCGTACCGCGTCGAGGGTGGCTTTGGTGATGCGTTCGGTGCCGTCGTGGATGGCGGTGATGGCTGCTTGGCGGATGAGCCTTGTGAGAGATCCGATGCGGCCGGCGGTGCGCTGGTGGAGGTAGGCGGCGTGGCGGGGGAGGACACCGGGTTTGTGCTGTTGGAGGTCGAGGGCGTTTTCGATGTCGGTGATGACGTCGCGGAACGGCTGTCGGGTGCCGTGGCGGGCGGGGAGGGGACCGCAGGTGATGAGGGTGGCGCGGCCGGCGAGCTGGGCGCCGCGGGTGCCGCTGAACAGGGGTGTGTCGGTGACGTTGATGCCGGCGTAGACGAAGGTCGCGGGCAGGCGTTCGGTGAGGTCTTTGAGGAGGTCGGCGGCCTGGGCGCCGGTGGTGGTGCGGGGGTTGAGGCGGTGGATCTCGTCGATGAGGACGAGTTGGACGCCGGCTTGGGTGTAGGTGTGGCAGACGGCGTCGGTGATCTGGGTCTGGGTCATGCGGGTGGTGACGGGGATGCCGAGGTAGCGGGCGAATTCGGTGATGAGTGTTTTCGCGGTGGCGCCGGGCGGGACGAGGACGTACGCCACGGGTGCCGCGCTGTGGGCTGATCCGGGCGGGGGCGGGTTTTTGCGGGTGTGGGCGAGGTGGCAGGTGCGGCCGACGTTGAGCAGGGCGGTGGTTTTGCCGGCTGCGGCGGGGCCGGTGACGATGAGGGAGGGCCGTGCGGTGGTCTGCTGGTGGCGGCCGAGGATCATCAGGGTGCGGACCTGGGTGGCGAGTTGGCTGATGGCGGGGGTGCGGATGGTGACGAACGCGGAGTGGTAGGCGAGGCGTTCGTCGGTGCTGCGGGGCGGGTCGCCGGGCTGGGGCGGGGCGGGCAGCTCGGTGGTGGCGAAACGCTGCCAGCCCTGCCAGGTGGTCAAGGCCCAGCACGGCTCGGCCGTGTTGCCGCTGTCAGCGTCGCCGGGTGCGCTGGGCGGTTGATGCGCTGCGGGGTGGGGGCGGGTGTTCACCACTTGTCGGCTTCCTCGTGTGCGTCGTAGAGCCCGAATCCGGCGGTCGCGGCGGGGCGGGCGTCGTCCTCGGGGAGGTCGTCGATGCTGTCGTCCTCGCCGTGCTGCGCCGACTCGGCGGTGATGGGGCCGGTGCCGTATTGCGGGTGCCGGGCGGGGGGAACCGGCGGCGTGGTGGCGCGGGCCAGGAGAGCTTGTTCGGTGGTGGTGGCGTGGCCGCTGTGGACGCGGCGCATGAGCTGGTCGAGGGCGTCGGCCAGGTCGGCTTCATGCTGCTGGCTGTCGTCGTGGTTGTTGTGGTGGGCGTGGGTGCGGATGTGCTGCCAGGTGTGTTCGTTGAACGGCTGGTGGACGTGGTCGCGGTGGATCCAGGGGATTTCGGTGAGGTGGCCGTCGGGCAGGCGGATCCAGATCTGGCGGACGTCGTGGGGGTTGTAGTGGATTTCCCATTTCCCGCCCCGGCCGGCGACGGGGGAGGCTTGGCCGCGGTACGGGGCGAGGAGATCGTGGTCGTAGGTGCGGTGGTGGATGGTGATGCCGGCGGGGGTGATGGCCTGCCAGCGCACGGGCAGCAGTTCGAGGTAGTCGCGGCCGGTGAGCGGGACCGGCATGTAGCCGGCGACGGCGACCAGTGCGGCCCACATCTGGTTCGGGGTGAGGGCCTTCTTCGGCATCATCGGGTGGCGCAGGCCTTCATGGGACCGGTGGTGGTAGTGCACCAGCCACTCATCGAGCAGATCCTGCAGTTGGGCGACGCTGTAGCAGGCGTCTTTCTCGGTGTCGGGGCCGCGGCGGGTGACGTCGGAGCCGGTGTAGCCGGGCAGGTGCTGGCAGAACAGGGCGTTGATGGTGCCGAAGGTCCGCTCGACGATGCCTTTGGCGGTGGGGGCGCGGGGCGGGGCGGGCTGGACGCTGATCCCGAGGTGCTCGCAGGCGGCGGTGAACGCGGCGGAGACGAAGACTTTGCCGCGGTCGACGACGATCGTCTCGGGCAGGACGACCGGCCGGGCCGCCGCGCCGGCCAGCCGCTCGTCAAGTGAGGCCAGCCGCTGGTGGGGGAGTGCGGGTGCGTGGTCCATGCGCAGGATGTCCGGCCAGGTCGGCCGGGCGGGGTGCGGCACGGCCATCTCCGCCAGCAGCAGGGCCGCGTCGACGGCCTTGGTCGCGCTGGGACACAGCACGGCGGCGAGGATGGCGCGGGTGGCGACATCGACAGCGATGGTGAGTTCGGGGCGGGCCAGACGCCCGTCGTCGAAGAGGGCGAGGACGTCTAGGCGGGTGGTGTCGACCTGGACCTGCTCGCCGGGCCGCAGCGCCGTGGCGGGGGTGAAGGCCCGCCCGTCGACGCTCGCCGGCACCTGCCTCACCGGCCCGGTGGGCAGTTCACCGGGCCGGGCCAAGGTGGTGACCAGGCGGTACAGCGTGGCCTGCGACGGCGCGGGCACCGTACCGGGGCCGTACCGGTCCTGAAGAATCTGGCTGATCAGCGGGAACAGGCCGTTGATGGTGCCCTTGGAGCGGCCGCGCCGACGGCGCAGCGCCTCGCGGACGGCGGCGACGACCCGTTCGTCGGCCCGGCCGGTGGGGCTGGAGGCGCGAGTGGTGCGGTGGTCGAGCAGCCCCCACAGGCCTTGTTTGCGGTAGACGAGCCGCATGCGCTGCACCGTGGTGCGCGAGACCCGGCCAAAGCCCAGCGCGGTCAACTCCTCCGCCTTGGCCTGCTCCCGCTCGGCCAGCGTGTACCGCTCCGGGTCGTACTGCTCCCGCACCACTCCGTCGCTGCCGGGCCCGCCAGTGAGCCCGCACTCGACTTCCCGCACGTGCCGCCGCCAGGCCAGCGCCTTCTCACGTGCCGCGGCGGGGGCGGTCTCGAACAGCCCCCACTGCGGGGCCGCCTGCGGCATGTCGGCGCCGATGACGGCGAAGCCGGGGTCGGCGAACAGGTGCCCGGCGAGCACGGCCTCACCCCCGCCGTCCGGCCCGACCAGATGGATCTCCTGCCCCGCGAGAGCGACGACCTGCCACGTCACGCCACGGAACCGGACGCGCGCACCGGGCTTCACGGTCGGCCGGGCACCGCGCCGCGCGCTCACCAGGCACCTCCCGTCGTGCCCGGGATGCGTCCTGCGGGCCGACGAGGACGCGTTCGTGCAACGGCGCATCCAGGCCGGCCGTCAGCTGTCCGTGCCACAAGGCGTGGAATACGCAGGGGAGGACCTCGATCGGGTCGCCTGCTGCCCCAGCCCCCTCGATCAGCGGCCGGGGCCGCGTGAACGCCTCCGCCACCGCGGCCGCCATACCGGGGCGGCCGGCGTTGCGGGGGTGGCGGTAGCCGGCCAGCCATTTCAGGTTGGCGGCCAGCACGTCGTCGAGGGGCAGCAGGCGCCGGCAGGTCCAGCCGATGTCCGCGCACGCCTGCGCGACCGCCTCGGCGCCCATTCTCGCGCGTTCCCCGCCCGCGCCGGGGTGGCCGGGGCAGTCGGCGACCAGCGCGGTGCCGTCCGCACGGCGGGCGAAAAGCTGCGGCACCCAGGAACGCACCTGTCCACGCGGGTCACGCCACAGCAGCCGCACCGGCCGCCCCGCCAGCCCCGTCACGTCCGGGTCGCGGTCCAGAACCATCAGCTGGACACGCATCGCGTTCGAACCCGCAGCCACGTGCCGCCCGGTCGTCGCCGACCACCACAGACCCGGCCCCCAGCGCCGCCCCGGGACCACCGGGAACGCCGACACAGGCGGCAAGTCCTCGAACGCCACGGTCATGGCGGCATCCGCCCACCGCTGCTGCACAGCCTGCCCCACCGGGTCGAGGAACACCGCCTCGAACCCGCCGCCCTGGTCCACGGCCGCTCGCCCTGCCCGGCTTCGGGCTGCTCCTGTGCTGGTCACTCGCGTCAGCCAAACCGCTCCCGCCAGCGAACACCGCCGTTTTCAGTGTTTCTGCCACAAACGAGTGCCGTATCAGCTAACAGATGACCCGCCCCTCGGCGCAGTGCTCTCAGCCGCCGCTTTCCTGCCAGCCCGTCACCAGTATCTGGTTGAGTGTTTCAACGGGCATGTCCATCCACTGGGCCACTTCCTGAAGTGGAACCCCGCCGTTCACCGCCGCCACCGCGGTCCGTTTCCAGGCCGCTTCGATGAGGCCGGCACTGTGACTGAGACCGCGCAGCAGCCGTCGGGCGACGTCGGCGGTCGGACCGGTCTGCACCCCGCGCAGCTGCAGCAGCTGCTCCTCGGCGCTGTCGATAGCGCTGGTGATCAGCCTGCGCTGCTCTGCGGGTACCGCAGCCCGCCACATCGTCCCCGAACCGGGCGCCTCCTTCTCCTTGCCCAGCACCCGCAGCTGACAGGCCATGCTGGCGGCCTGGTGCTCCTGCCGCAGCCACCACGGGTCGTTGTCGTACCCGGGCGGCCCGCCTGCGCCCCGGCGAATGCGGATGACGCTTCCCATCCACGCGATGAGCGGCCCGCCGTGGTCCGTCGCGGCCAGCGGCCCCAGCCATCCCCGCCCCAGCCGCTCACCGAGCCTGCGGCAGAACATCCCGTCGGCGGGAAGTGCCCGCGGCCGCCCGGCACCGCTGTCAGCCCACACCAACCCGGCCATGGCCGGGTCAAGCAGTGCGTCGGCCACCGCCACCACCTCCGGGAAGACGACCGCGTCCCGCCCCACGATCCGCCACCGCTCCAGATCACCACCTGCATCCCCGCCCGCGACCTCGTGCAGGCGCCCCGGCCAGATCGTCTCCCGCTCCCAGCCAAAGGCCTGCTCCCACCACCGGGCCACCACCGCGTGCGCCAGCGCGAACACCCGCTCCGGCTCTACTCCGGCCCGCACCGCCCGCCGCGCCACCGGGGCCCACCGCCGCTGCGCCGCCACCACCTCCGGCAGGCCACGCAGGTTGAGGTGCTCCAGCGGCTGGTTGGCGTCTGCGTCCAGCAGCCACCGCCCATGCCGGACACACGCTCGTTCCCACCGCGGCGCGTATCGCACCACCCGGAGAGCCGTCCCCGTGCGCCGGGCGGTGCACAGGCGGCAGCCGAACGCCACCGGACCGGCCACCGCGCCCCCGGTCCGCCACGCCGCCGCCGGCACCCCGTCCTTTCCGGCCGACAGCTTGGCGTCCTCCTGTCCCCAGGACGGCAACGCCCGCGCCAGCACGTTCTCTTCGACGCCGCACAGGCATGCCAGGAGCTGCCGTCCGGCCGCGTTCAGCAGCACCTCGGCGTCGGCCCGCGCGCCCCCGCCGTCGTGCCCCGGCGGGTAGTTGCGCCACTGCCAGCACGACCGCAACACCTTCGCTTCCATCCCGTAGCGGCTCGCGATGCGGCAGATCAGCGACGAGGTCGTCTCCCCACGCAAGGGAGAGGTCCGCAGGAGGCCGGGATGATGGGTCACTCCACCACGGTCTCGTGTTCGCCGATCCGGGCGGCCGCTTTCGCAGTAGTCGTCCGGTCCCCAGTCCGCCGTCTGCTTACTTCCTCAGGCCGTGGGTCTCTCTTTCCTGGAGCAGACAGGCGCCGGCGTGCCGGGGATTCGGCCGTTCGAGCACGGACCGGACCCCCCACGCCACCCTGCAGAGGAGACCACCAGCGCGCTTCACCAGCCGGCAGGCGAGCTCACGCCCACTGGATGCCGAGCCCTCTTAGCGCACCCAGCTGCTCCGCCGTGAGCTTGTCCCGCCGGGTCTTGGTGTTCGATACCCATACGCCCAGTTTCACGGTCACCGGTTCCGTCTCGCCGTCGACCTTGATGTCCTCGCTGTGGCCGCGGGGTACAGGCCGGTCGGCGCCTTCCCGCTCGACCCACTGTGCGAGGGCCGTCAATCCGCGCTGGAATGCCTGCTGCGCCTTGCTCGGGCCCTTCGTCGCGCTCTTGGAGGCCGGAGCGGGAGACGGCGCCTTAGCGGGCGTGACGCCCAGCTGGGACAGCTGCTCCTGCTGCTCGGGCAGGAGCCGCGCCCAGATGGCCGGCTGCTTCTGCTGCTGGAGCCATTTACCGATGTCGTCGCCGTGCATCAGCACGCCGGGTGCGATGTCGGGCAGGTGGGCGTCGGCGTCGACCAGGTCCGCCAGGACGCGGTAGTGCCGCTGCCAGTCCAGCGGCCACGGGCAGTCCCAGTCCTGGTCGATCGCCGTCAGCTGCGCCGCGCGGACGGCAGCCCGCTCCGGGTCTTTGCCCAGACCGTTCTTCGCGCCTTTCCGTCGGAGGTTGGACATGTGCTGGCCGATGGGCACCATCGCCTCGCCCTCGCCCCACACCGCGTCCTGCCGCGGCGCAAGGTGCCCAGTGGCCCGCCGGTATGACCGGAGCGCGGCGAGCTTGCTCTCCCACGCCTCCTCGCCCGGCTCCCAGAGCATCCCGGCCTCCGGCGCGTCCAGCAGCGTCTTGCGCCGCTCCTCCAGCTCATCCGCCCGCAGCGCTTTGCGCTGCTGGTGGACCCACAGCCCAAGGGGGAAGGTTTTGGTGACGCCGACCTCGGTCTCGGTGTCGTAGGGCACGGCGTAGAGACCGCTGATCTCGTTCTCCTTCCGCCAGCGGATGAGGGCCTGGTAGCCCTGGAGCCAGACCACCGACTCCACGTGGTAGACGCGGGTGCGCAGGAACGCGGCGATGGTCGATGCGTCCCGGGGAGTGGAGAAGTGGAGGAGGGCCGACTCGGCAGCGGCGTCGGTGTCCTCCTGCTCCCGGTCCTCGCCCTCACCTCCGCCGACGATTCGTCCGTCCTCGTCGCGCTGGAGGTGGACTTTTCGCTTGCCGCTGGTGAGGGCGCGGGAGGCGAGCTGCTCGACCAGGCGCTCATCGTGGCTGCGCAGGCCTTGGAGCACGGCTGCCAGTGGCTTATAGCTGGCGGAGGCGACCATGCCGGTGGGGTCCTCGCCGGGTTCCAGGAAGACCGGGACGATGATCCTGGCGAGCTTCGTGCTGCCGTCCTTGTTGGGGCGAAGCGCGCGGCCGATGTTCTGGACGATCTCGACCTGGGAGCCGCGGGTGTCGGCGAAGCAGATCGAGTCGACTCCCCGTTCGCCGGTGATGTCGACACCTTCCCCGAGGACGCGAACGCTGGCGAGGAAGGCGCGATGCACCCGCCGCCCGGCGGCGTCGATGCCGTTGGCGAACTGACGCAGGGCCTCACGGCGTTCGGATACGAGGTGGTCGCCGCACAGCCATGCCGACCACACCCGGTCCGGGGGTACGTGGCGGCCGGCCTCCAACTCGTAGAACTCCGCGTCGATGGAGGACTTCGGCAGCTTGCCGGCGGCGGCCAGGTCCTCATCGGAGGCGTCGTTCATGTACAGCTCGGCCGCGGTCTCCGGGAGCTTGTCCGCGAACGCGCGGGCCTCTTCGACCTTCTGGTGGAACGTCATGACCGTACGCAGGTTGTACGCCGCCGCGTGTTCCAGGAGCGCGGTCTGCAGGAGCGCGAGGCGCCGGCCCCGCCGGGCTTCCTCGGACTCCCCGAGCACAGGGGAGGGGTCGCGGATCTCCAGCACGTCGATCTCGAATCCGGCGAGGATCTCCCGTTCGATCGCCTCGGAGAGCCCGAGCTCGGCGAGCCACGCGCCGTAGGTGCCGTCCAGGTCGTCGGCCATGGTCGCGATCTCCGCCCTCTGGCCGGCGGTGCCCTTCTGCGACTGGGGAGCGGCGAGGATGCGCGGGGTCGCGGTGCCCGCCCGCCCGGCCTGGTTCGGCCCAGCCCGGCTCGGCGGCGGCCCGCCCGGCGCCGGCTCGTCCGCCTGGCGATGGCGCGCGGCACCGCGTCGTGCCCGGCGAGCACCCGCACCCCCCGGTGCCGGTTCGTCCGCCTGGCGCGACGGCGCGCGGCGCCCCCTCGTGCCCAGCGAGCACCCGCCCCCGCAGACAGCGGCCCAGCGCCGCCTCTCCCGCACGCGCGGCACATCTCCGGCGGTCGCGCCGCATGCCCGGACGCCGCGTCACGCGTCCCGACCCCGAGCCGCGCACCGGGTCCCCTACAGGAGCCGCACGCGACGGCCCCCGTAGGGGCCCCGCGGGCGTTTGCGGCGTATGCCCGACTGTGGGGCGGAGTTTGTGGCGCGGCCCCCGATCACGGATGATGATCGCGGCGCGGGCTGCGGCAGACACCGTCGACCGCCCCGTGAACGGGCGGTGAACACCGGCTTCCGGGCATCCGATAGCCTCTGCCGACATGCCGCCCCCGGGGGCCACCGGGCAGACGGCGCCCCCATTTCTCGTGCACAGGGACCGACGCGGACGCGTCGTCACCAGGGAGTGAGTTCGGTTGTCGACCGCCATCCTCACCGGCCAGCCGGTGCCCGGATCGTCGATCGAGGGCGATCTGCGGTCACTCGGCTTCGACGTGCGGACCGCCGCCGACGTCACCGCCGCCGAGACGCTCCTCGCCCAGATACCCGGCGACCAGCGCGTCGCCGTCGTCGACGCGGCCTTCGTCGGTCACCCGCACGCCCTGCGGCTGGGCCTGACCGACCCCCGCTTCGCGCTCGCCGCCGTCCCCGGCGCGGTCACCGCCCAGCCGGCCGGCCGCCAGGCGCTGACCCGCGCCATGGCCCGGGAGACCTCCGCCGGCGGCGGCGCCGCCCTCGCCGTCGGCAGCCTCGCCGACCGGATCACGACCGCCCTGGACGACGACGGCGCCGCCGTGCACCGCCCGGAGCTGGGCCGGCTCGTCGCCGCCGTCCCCGCCGACCCGCAGGCCCGCAACGAGGCCCGGCAGGCCGTGGCCGCCGTGGACGACGAGGCGGTCCGGCTAAAGTCCGCGGTCAAGGCCCGCGACGGGTTCTTCACGACCTTCTTCATCAGCCCCTACTCGCGGTATCTGGCCCGCTGGTGCGCCCGCCGCGGCCTCACCCCCAACCAGGTCACCACCGCCTCCCTGCTCACCGCGCTGGCGGCGGCCGGCTGCGCCGCCACCGGCGCGCGGGCCGGCTTCGTCGCCGCCGGCGTGCTGCTGATCGCCTCGTTCGTCCTGGACTGCACCGACGGGCAGCTCGCCCGCTACTCCCTCCAGTACTCCACCCTCGGCGCCTGGCTGGACGCCACCTTCGACCGGGCCAAGGAGTACGCCTACTACGCCGGACTCGCCCTCGGCGCCGCCCGCTGCGGCGACGACGTGTGGGCCCTCGCCCTCGGCGCGATGGTGCTCCAGACCTGCCGGCACGTGGTCGACTTCTCCTTCACCGAGGCCAACCACGACGCCACCGCTAACACCAGCCCCACCGCCGCGCTCTCCGACCGGCTCGACAGCGTCGGCTGGACGGTCTGGCTGCGCCGCATGATCGTGCTGCCCATCGGGGAACGCTGGGCCATGATCGCCGTGCTCACCGCGGCCGCCACCCCCCGCGTCACCTTCACCGTGCTGCTCATCGGCTGCGCCTGCGCCGCCGCCTACACCACGGCCGGCCGCGTCCTGCGCTCGGTGACCCGCAAGGCCACCCGCACCGACCGCGCCGCCCGCGCGCTGGCCGACCTCGCCGACAGCGGCCCGCTCGCGGAGGCCGCCGCCCGCCTGCTGCGCGGCCCCGCCCGCACGCTGCCCGGCTTCGCCGCCCCCGCCGCGGCCTTCCTCGGCGCCGCCGCCCTGCTCGCCGCCTGCGCCCTGCCCGCCTTCGGCGGCCCCTGGCCGGTCCTCGCCGCCCTGGTCTACGCGCTGACCTCGGCGCTCGCCGTCGCCCGGCCGCTCAAGGGCGCCCTGGACTGGCTGGTGCCGCCGTTCTTCCGCGCCGCCGAGTACGGCGCCGTGCTCGCCCTGGCCGCCAGGGCGGAGGTGAACGGAGCGCTGCCGGCGGCTTTCGGGCTGGTTGCGGCCGTCGCCTACCATCACTACGACACGGTGTACCGCATCCGCGGCGACGCCGGAGCGCCACCGGCCCGGCTGGTGCGCGCCATCGGGGGGCAGGAGGGGCGGACGCTGCTCGTCACCGTGCTCGCCGCACTGCTCACCGCCGCCCAGTTCAAGGTCGCGCTCACGGTGCTCGCCGTGCTCGTGGCCGCGGTGGTGCTCACCGAGAGCATCCGCTTCTGGGTATCCGCACACAACGACGGCGCACCCGCCGTACACGACGAAGGAGAACCCGCATGATCGGCCTCGTGCTGGCGGCCGGCGCCGGACGGCGACTGCGCCCCTACACCGACACCCTGCCCAAGGCGCTGGTGCCGGTGGGGCCCGACGGCGCGGAGGACGGCATCACCGTCCTCGACCTCACCCTCGGCAACTTCGCCGAGGTCGGCCTGACCGAGGTCGGGATCATCGTGGGCTACCGCAAGGAGGCCGTGTACGCGCGCAAGGCCGCCCTGGAGCAGAAGTACGGGCTCAAGCTCACCCTGATCGACAACGACAAGGCCGAGGAGTGGAACAACGCCTACTCCCTGTGGTGCGGCCGTGACGCCCTCAAGGACGGCGTGATCCTCGCCAACGGCGACACGGTGCACCCGGTCTCGGTGGAGAGGACCCTGCTCGCCGCCCGCGGCGAGGGCCGGAAGATAATCCTCGCCCTCGACACGGTCAAGCAGCTCGCCGACGAGGAGATGAAGGTCGTCGTCGACCCCGCCAAGGGCGTGCGGCGGATCACCAAGCTGATGGACCCGGCCGAGGCGACCGGCGAGTACATCGGCGTCACCCTGATCGAGGGCGACGCCGCCGCGGAGCTGGCCGACGCGCTGAAGACCACCTTCGAGCGGGACCCGCAGCTCTACTACGAGGACGGCTACCAGGAACTGGTCGACCGCGGCTTCACGATCGACGTGGCCCCGATCGGCGAGGTGACGTGGGTCGAGATCGACAACCACGACGACCTCGCCAAGGGCCGGGAGATCGCGTGCCAGTACTGACGAGGCTCATCCCCTCGCCGATCGTCGTCGACATCCGGCGCGGCGCCCTGGACGACCTCGGCGTGATCCTCTCCGACGAGCGGGTCTCGCCCTCCGGGCGGCTCGCCTTCGCCATCAGCGCCGGATCGGGCCGCGTGCTGCGCGAGCGGTTCGCGCCCGCCTTCCCGGACGCCGACTGGTTCGAGGACGCCGACGGCACGATCGACGGCGCCGTCCGGCTTGCCGACTCCATCAAGAAGGCCGGCCGCTACGACGCGGTGGTCGGCCTCGGCGGCGGCAAGGTCATCGACTGCGCCAAGTACGCCGCCGCCCGGGTCGGCCTCCCGCTGGTCGCGGTGGCCACCAACCTGGCCAACGACGGCCTGTGCTCCCCGGTCGCCACCCTCGACAACGACGCGGGCCGCGGCTCGTACGGCGTGCCCAACCCGATCGGCATCGTCATCGACCTCGACGTGATCCGCGAGGCGCCGCAGCGCTACGTCCGGGCCGGCATCGGCGACGTGATCTGCAAGATCTCCGCCGTCGCCGACTGGGAGCTGTCGCACCGCGAGACCGGCGAGAAGGTCGACGGCCTGGCCGCCGCGATGGCCCGCCAGGCCGCCGAGGCGGTGCTGCGCCACCCCGGAGGCATAGGCGACGACGCGTTCCTCACCACGCTCTCCGAGGCCCTGGTCCTGTGCGGCATCTCCATGTCGGTGGCCGGTGACAGCCGTCCCGCGTCCGGCGCCTGCCACGAGATCAGCCACGCGTTCGACCTGCGGTTCCCCCGGCGCAGCGCGCTGCACGGCGAGCAGTGCGGCCTCGGCGGCGCCTTCGCCACCTTCCTGCGCGGCGACGTCGAGACCGCCGGGCAGATGGCCGACGTGCTGCGCCACCACGGCCTGCCCGTGCTGCCCGGCGAGATCGGCTTCGAGCTGGAGGAGTTCGTGGAGGCCGTCGACTACGCCCCGCAGACCCGCCCCGGCCGCTACACGATCCTCGAACACCTCGACCTGTCCACCGACCAGATCAGGGACGCGTACGCCGACTATGCACAAGCCATCGGTAGCTGAACTCCGGCCGGTCGTCCACCCCGCGGGGGTGAAGGACCGGCGCAGCGGTGAGCACTGGGGCGGCCGCCTCTACATGCGCGAGGTCTCGCTGCGCGTCGACCGGCACCTGGTGAACACCCGGGTCACGCCCAACGAGCTGACCTACCTGATGACCGTCTGCGGCGTGCTGGCCGCTCCGGCGCTGCTGGTGCCCGGGATCTGGGGCGCCGTGCTCGGCGTCGTGGCGGTCCAGCTCTACCTGCTGCTCGACTGCGTGGACGGCGAGGTCGCCCGCTGGAAGAAGCAGTACTCGCTGGGCGGGGTCTACCTTGACCGGGTCGGCGCCTATCTGACGGACGCCGCGGTCCTCGTCGGCTTCGGGCTGCGCGCGGCCGACCTGTTCGGCTCGGGCCGGATCGACTGGCTGTGGGCGTTCCTCGGCACGCTCGCCGCCCTCGGCGCCGTCCTGATCAAGGCGGAGACCGACCTCGTCGGCGTCGCCCGGCACCAGGCCGGGATGGCGCCGGTGCAGGAGGCGGCGTCCGAGCCGCGCTCCTCCGGCATGGCGCTGGCCCGCAGGGCGGCCGCGGCGCTGAAGTTCCACCGGCTGGTCCTGGGCATCGAGGCGTCCCTGCTGATCCTGGTCCTCGCGGTCGCCGACCACATCCGCGGCGACCTGTTCTTCTCCCGGCTCGGCGTCGCCGTCCTGGCCGGCGTCGCCCTGCTCCAGACCGTGCTGCACCTGGTGTCCGTCCTCGCCTCCAGCAGGCTGAAGTGAGCGCCGGCATGGGCACGGACCTGAAGGTCGGCGCGGTGATCATCACCATGGGCAACCGCCCCGACGAGCTGCGCGCGCTGCTCGACTCGGTCGCCAAGCAGGACGGCGACCGCGTCCAGGCGGTCGTCGTCGGCAACGGCTCGCCCGTCCCGGACGTCCCCGAGGGCGTGCGGACCGTCGAACTGCCCGAGAACCTCGGCATCCCCGGCGGCCGCAACGTCGGCATCGAGGCGTTCGGACCCGGCGGCCGCGACGTCGACGTGCTGCTCTTCCTCGACGACGACGGCCTGCTCGCCCGGCAGGACACCGCCGAGCTGTGCCGCCGCGCCTTCGCCGCCGACGACCGGCTCGGCATCGTCAGCTTCCGCATCGCCGACCCCGACACCGGCGTCACCCAGCGCCGCCACGTGCCCCGGCTGCGCGCCTCGGACCCGATGCGCTCCTCCCGCGTCACCACCTTCCTCGGCGGCGCGAACGCCGTGCGCACCCAGGTCTTCGCCGAGGTCGGCGGCCTGCCGGACGCCTTCTTCTACGCGCACGAGGAGACCGACCTGGCGTGGCGGGCCCTGGACGCGGGCTGGATGATCGACTACCGGTCCGACATGGTGCTCTACCACCCGACGACCGCGCCCTCGCGGCACGCGGTCTACCACCGCATGGTGGCCCGCAACCGGGTCTGGCTGGCCCGCCGCAACCTCCCGGCCCCCCTCGTCCCCGTCTACCTCGGGATCTGGCTGCTGCTCACCCTGCTGCGCCGCCCCTCCGGACCCGCCCTGCGGGCCTGGTTCGGCGGCTTCAAGGAGGGGTGGAGCACCGGGTGCGGCCCGCGCCGGCCGATGAAGTGGCGCACGGTGTGGCGGCTCACCCGGCTGGGCCGCCCCCCGGTCATCTGACCGGGCTCGTCACCGGGGGCGCCGGCCGCCCCCGGACCGGCTCGCGCGTCCCGGCCGCCGCGCGCCGGACGCCGCGCGCGAGCCGCGCGTCCCGGCCGACGGCCGCGGCGCCGACGGCCTCCCGCCGCACGTCTGGACGTGCGCGCTGCTCTGGGCCCCGACCGTCCTCGCCGACCGTTCCGGCTGCCTGTGGAGGGCGCCGGAGAGGCACGGGCGCGGCTGAGCGGACCGCGTGCGGGAGCGCCGCGCGGGACCCCTGCGCCACTGCTCCGGCCGGGCCCGGCGTGCGCGAAGGAAGCGTCAACTCCGGCAACGCCAAGGAATCTTGACGTCGATCGGTGTGTTCTTGTGATCTGCGGGACACCCTCGCCGCGGCCGCCGCGTTGTACGACGTAAGCTGTGTCGGTCCCGGAAAGCGGCAAGTGGGGAGATAGCGCGCCACACCCTGTACCAGGGCCCTCGCGGACAGCCGGGCGGCGTGTCCGAAATAGTGTGTGTCGGGTCGGCAGTGTAGAACGGGAGATGTGACGGCAATGGCTACGGAAACTCCCCACCTCAACACAGCAGGTGCCGTCCACGCCCCGGGCAGCGGGCGATGAGGCGGACGGACGCGGCGCACGACCCCGAACGCGCCACTCTGGACAAGGCCGCGGGCGAGAACTTCCCCGTGGCGCCGTTCTTCCTGCCCAGGACCTGCCGCGACGACCTGATGGCCGTCTACGGCTTCGCCCGCCTCGTCGACGACGCGGGCGACGGCGACCTGGCCCCCGGCGGCGCCGACGCCCGCCTCCTCGGCGTCCCGGTCGCACAGGCGGACGACCGGATCGTCCTGCTCGACGCCGTGGAGGCCGACCTGCGGCGGGTCTTCGGCGGCGCCCCCCGCCACCCCCTGCTGCGCCGCCTCCAGCCCGCGGTCCGCCGCCGCTTCCTCACCCCGGAGCCGTTCCTCGGCCTGATCGCGGCCAACCGTCAGGACCAGCTCGTCACCCGGTACGAGACGTACGACGACCTCCTCGCCTACTGCGAGCTGTCCGCCAACCCCGTGGGCCGCCTCGTCCTCGCCGTCACCGGCGCCTCGACCCCCGAGCGGATCCGCCGTTCCGACGCGGTCTGCACCGCGCTTCAGATCGTCGAGCACCTCCAGGACGTCAAGGAGGACCTCGCCCGCGACCGCGTCTACCTGCCCGCCGAGGACATGAAGCGCTTCGACGTGCAGGAGGCGGACCTCGCCGAGCCCGCCGCGGGCGCGTCGGTGCGCGCGCTGGTCGCGCACGAGACGGAACGCGCCCGCGATCTGCTGAATGAAGGCGCCCCCCTGGTGGGTAGCGTCCACGGCAGGCTGAAGCTGCTGCTCGCGGGGTTCGTGGCGGGGGGAAGGGCGGCGATCAGGGCGATCGCCGCCGCCGACTACGACGTACTCTCCGGCCCGCCCAAGCCCGGGAAGGTCCAGTTGCTGCGCGAGGCGGGCGCGACTCTGCGAGGAAAGGGGTGATCCGGACCGTGGAGTCGGAACAGCACGCGTCCGCACCGGTACTCGCCGCCTACAGCTACTGCGAGACCGTCACCGGGCAGCAGGCCCGCAACTTCGCCTACGGCATCAGGCTGCTGCCCGCGCCCAAGCGCCGTGCGATGTCGGCGCTGTACGCGTTCTCCCGGCGGGTGGACGACATCGGCGACGGCGCGCTGGCCGACGGGGTGAAGGTCGCGCGGCTGCGGGAGACCCGGGCGCTGCTGGACCGCATCCGGGGCGGCGCCGTCGAGGAGGACGACACCGATCCCGTCGCCGTCGCCCTGTCCCACGCCGCCCGCTCCTTCCCGATCCCGCTCGACGGCCTGGACGAGCTGATCGACGGCGTCCTGATGGACGTGCGCGGCGAGACCTACGAGACCTGGGACGACCTGAAGACGTACTGCCGCTGCGTGGCCGGGGCCATCGGGCGGCTCTCGCTCGGCGTGTTCGGCACCGAGACCGGCGCGCGCGGCGCCGAGCGCGCCCCGGAGTACGCCGACACGCTGGGCCTCGCGCTCCAGCTCACCAACATCCTCCGCGACGTGCGCGAGGACGCCGAGGGCGACCGCACCTACCTGCCCGCGGACGACCTCGCCAAGTTCGGCTGCTCGGCCGGGTTCCACGGGCCCGCGGCGCCCGAGGGCTCCGACTTCGCGGGCCTGGTGCACTTCGAAGTACGCCGGGCCCGCGCCCTGTTCGCCGAGGGCTACCAGTTGCTGCCCCTGCTGGACCGGCGCAGCGGCGCGTGCGTCGCCGCCATGGCCGGGATCTACCGCCGCCTGCTCGACCGCATCGAGCGCGACCCCGAGGCCGTGCTGCGCGGCCGCGTCTCCCTGCCCGGACGCGAGAAGGCGTACGTCGCCGTGCGCGGGCTGTCCGGCCTGGACGCCCGGCACGTGACCCGGCAGACCGTCAGGAGGCGTGCCTGATGGCCCCGCCGACCCCGCCGACCCCGCCGACCCCGCAGTCCTGCCGCCGGGCCGGGCGGCGGGCAACCCCGCGCCCCCGGACGGCGTCACCAGCGGTGGCGGACGGCCGGGGGACACCCGCGCGCCGCCGCGGACGCACGGGGGAGGACGCGCGATGACCGACGGGACCCGACCGCACGGTCCGCTGCCCGGCGCCCCGCACTCTTCCGGACGGCACGCGGTGGTGGTCGGCGGCGGCCTGGCGGGCCTCACCTCCGCCCTCGCGCTCGCCGACGCCGGCGTGCGCGTCACCCTGCTGGAGAGCAGGCCACGCTTGGGCGGCCTCGCCTTCTCCTTCCAGCGCGGCGACCTCACCGTCGACAACGGACAGCACGTCTACCTGCGCTGCTGCACCGCCTACCGCTGGTTCCTCGACCGCATCGGCGCCACCGCGCTCGCCCCGCTCCAGGACCGGCTCGACGTGCCCGTCCTCGACCTCGGCAGGCCCGAGGGACGCAGACTCGGCCGGCTCCGCCGCGATCCGCTGCCCGTCCCCCTGCACCTCGGCCGCAGCCTGGCCACCTACCCGCACCTCTCCCTCGCCGAGCGCGCGCGGGTGGGCCGCGCCGCGCTCGCCCTCAAGGCCCTCGACCCGGCCGACCCGGCCCTGGACGACCGGGACTTCGGAAGCTGGCTGGCCGAGCACGGCCAGTCGCCGCGCGCCGTGGAGGCGCTGTGGGACCTCGTGGGGGTCGCCACCCTGAACGCGGTCGCCTCCGACACCTCGCTGGGGCTGGCCGCGATGGTGTTCAAGACCGGTCTGCTGTCCGACCCGGGCGCGGCCGACATCGGCTGGGCCCGCGTCCCGCTGGGCGAACTGCACGACCGGCTGGCCCGCGAGGCGCTCGACGCCGCGGGCGTGCGCACCGAGGTCCGCTCCCGCGTCACCTCCGTCTCCACCGGCGACGACGGCCGCTGGCGCGTCCAGGTCCCCGGCGAGCGGATCGACGCCGACGCGGTCGTCCTCGCCGTGCCGCACCGCGAGGCGTACGACCTGCTCCCGCCCGGCTCCCTCAAGGCCCCCGAGCGGCTGCTGGCCATCGGCACCGCGCCGATCCTCAACGTGCACGTCGTCTACGACCGCCGTGTGCTCGCCCGCCCGTTCGCCGCCGCCCTCGGCACCCCGGTGCAGTGGATCTTCGACCGCACCGAGGCGTCCGGACTGCGCCACGGCCAGTACCTCGCGCTGTCCCAGTCGGCGGCGCAGCACGAGATCGACGCGCCCGTGGCCGTGCTGCGCGAGCGCTACCTGCCCGAACTGCGCAGGCTGCTGCCCGGGGCCCGCCGGGCCGAAGTCCGCGACTTCTTCGTCACCCGGGAGCGCACGGCCACGTTCGCCCCGGGCCCCGGCGTCGGGCGGCTGCGGCCCGGCGCCCGCACCGAGGCCCCCGGCCTCTACCTGGCCGGAGCGTGGACCGCCACCGGGTGGCCCGCGACCATGGAGAGCGCGGTCCGCAGCGGAGTCGGCGCGGCGGACGCCGCGCTCAGCGCCCTGGGCCGGCCCCGGCCGAGCCGCCCCTTCGCCCAGAAGGAGGCGGCCGAGCGCGCCATGGCCAGGGAGGCGACCCGCCGCCCCGGACGGCAACCGGACGCGCCCGGAGCATTCCTGCGCGGAGGCGCCCGGTGACGACTCACCAGCGGCCCCCAGCGGGCCCCTTCGCCTCCGGCACCGCGACAAGAGGAGAGACTGTGCCCACTGTGCCCCCGGCCTCGACGCCCGTGAGAGGGACCGCGGTGGACGTGACCGCGCTCCTGGAGCGCGGCCGGACCCTGGCCACGCCCGTCCTGCGGGCGGCCGTCGACCGGCTGGCCCCTCCCATGGACACCGTCGCCGCCTACCACTTCGGCTGGATCGACGCCGAGGGCAACCCGGCGCACGGGGACGGCGGCAAGGCCGTGCGGCCCGCCCTGGCCGTGCTCTCCGCCGAGGTCGCCGGCGCCGCCCCCGAGACCGGCGTCCCCGGCGCCGTCGCCGCGGAGCTGGTGCACAACTTCTCGCTGCTGCACGACGACCTGATGGACGGCGACGAGCAGCGCCGGCACCGCGACACCGTCTGGAAGGTGCACGGCCCCGCCCAGGCGATCCTGGTCGGCGACGCCCTGTTCGCCCTGGCCTACGAGGTCCTGCTGGAGCTGGGCACGGTCGACGCGGGCCGCGCCGCCCGGCGGCTGACCGCCGCCACCCGCGCCCTGATCGACGGTCAGGCGCAGGACATCTCCTACGAGCACCGCGACCGGGTCAGCGTCGAGGAGTGCCTGGAGATGGAGGGCAACAAGACCGGCGCCCTGCTCGCCTGCGCCTGCTCCATCGGCGCCGTGCTCGGCGGCGCCGACGACCGCACCGCCGACACGCTGGAGCGCTACGGCTACCACCTCGGACTCGCCTTCCAGGCCGTCGACGACCTCCTCGGCATCTGGGGCGACCCGGACGCCACCGGCAAGCAGACCTGGAGCGACCTGCGCCAGCGCAAGAAGTCCCTGCCGGTGGTGGCCGCGCTCGCGGCGGGCGGCGCCGCCTCCGAGCGGCTCGGCGAGATCCTCGCCGCCGACGCCAAGAGCAGCGACTTCGCGCACTTCTCCGAGGAGGAGTTCGCGGCCCGCGCCGCCCTGATCGAGGAGGCGGGCGGCCGCCACTGGACCGCCGAGGAGGCCCGCCGCCAGCACGCCGTCGCCGTCGAGGCCCTGGACGCCGTCGACATGCCCGGCCCGGTGCGCGCCGCCTTCACGGCGCTCGCCGACTTCGTCGTCGTACGGAAGAGATGATCGCCATCGGTCGAACCAGCCTCGCGTAGTCGCCGGCCGGCGCCGGAAGGTCCCGGGCGCCGGCCGACGGCGGACCCACAGCAGCACGACTCGCACGACTGCAAGAAGGGGAAGCCATGACAGCGACGACCGACGGAAGCACCGGGGCGACACTGCCGACCCACGCTGCCGCGGCCAGCGACACCGTGCTCAGCGCCCCCGTCGTGGCCGGGGCGCACGAAGCGGCCGCACGGGCCGCGCGGCGTGCCGCTGACTTCCTGCTCGCCCGGCAGGACGCCGAGGGCTGGTGGAAGGGCGACCTCGAGACCAACGTCACGATGGACGCCGAGGACCTGCTGCTGCGCCAGTTCCTGGACATCGCCGACGAGGACACCACCCGCGCCGCCGCGCTGTTCATCCGCGGCGAGCAGCGCGAGGACGGCGCCTGGGCCACCTTCTACGGCGGCCCCGGCGACCTGTCCGCCACCGTCGAGGCGTACGTCGCCCTCCGGCTGGCCGGAGACGCGCCCGAGGCCCCGCACATGGCGCGCGCCTCCGCGTGGGTCCGGGCCCGCGGAGGCATCGCCGCCTGCCGCGTCTTCACCCGCATCTGGCTGGCCCTGTTCGGCTGGTGGAAGTGGCAGGACCTGCCCGAACTCCCGCCGGAGCTGATCTACTTCCCCCGCTGGTTCCCGCTCAACATCTACGACTTCGGCTGCTGGGCCCGGCAGACCATCGTGCCGCTCACCGTCGTCTCCGCCAAGCGGCCGGTGCGCCCCGCCCCCTTCTCCCTGGACGAGCTGCACATCGACCCGGAGCGGCCCTGCCCGAAGACGCCCTTCGCCCCGGCCGCCACCTGGGACGGCGTCTTCCAGCGCCTGGACAAGGCGCTGCACGCCTTCCGCAGAGTGGCGCCCCGGCGGCTGCGCCGGGCCGCGATGAACACCGCCGCCCGCTGGATCGTCGAACGCCAGGAGAACGACGGCTGCTGGGGCGGCATCCAGCCGCCGGCCGTGTACTCCGTCATCGCACTGCACCTGATGGGCTACGACCTCAAGCACCCCGTGATGCGCGCGGGCCTGGAGTCGCTGGACCGCTTCGCCGTCTGGCGCGAGGACGGCGCCCGGATGATCGAGGCGTGCCAGTCGCCGGTCTGGGACACCTGCCTGGCCGTCATCGCGCTCGCCGACGCCGGAGTCGGCGCCGACCACCCGCAACTGGTGAAGGCCGCCGACTGGATGCTGGGCGAGCAGATCGTGCGGCCCGGCGACTGGTCGGTGCGCCGCCCCGGACTGCCGCCCGGCGGCTGGGCGTTCGAGTTCCACAACGACAACTACCCGGACATCGACGACACCGCCGAGGTGGCGCTCGCGCTGCGCCGGGTCCGCCACCACGACCCCGAGCGGGTGGACCGCGCCATCGGGCGCGGGGTGCGCTGGAACCTCGGCATGCAGTCGAAGAACGGCGCCTGGGGCGCGTTCGACGCGGACAACACCAGCCCGTTCCCCAACCGGCTGCCGTTCTGCGACTTCGGCGAGGTCATCGACCCGCCGTCCGCCGACGTGACCGCGCACGTCGTGGAGATGCTCGCCGTCGAGGGCCTGAGCCACGACCCGCGCACCCGGCGCGGCATCGCCTGGCTGCTCGCCGAACAGGAGCCGGACGGCTCCTGGTTCGGCCGCTGGGGCGTCAACTACCTCTACGGCACCGGCTCCGTCGTCCCCGCCCTGACCGCGGCCGGCCTGCCCGGCTCGCACCCGGCGATCCGCCGCGCGGCGGCCTGGCTGGAGAGCGTGCAGAACGCCGACGGCGGCTGGGGCGAGGACCTGCGCTCCTACCAGGACGCCCGCGAGTGGAGCGGCAAGGGCGCCTCCACCGCCTCGCAGACGGCCTGGGCGCTGATGGCGCTGCTGTCGGCGGGGGAGAAGGACTCCCAGGCCGTCGAGCGCGGCGTCCGCTGGCTCGCGGACACCCAGCGGGAGGACGGCTCCTGGGACGAGCCGTACTTCACCGGCACCGGCTTCCCCTGGGACTTCTCCATCAACTACCACCTGTACCGGCAGGTCTTCCCGCTCACCGCGCTCGGCCGCTACGTCCACGGGGAGCCCTTCGCGGACAGGCCGCCGCAGGCGGGGCCGCGCACCGAGGCCAAGGCGGGCTGATGGCCTCCCCGTCCGCTCCGGCCCCGCTGCTGATCGCCTGCGCGCTCGGCATCGAGCACCTCGCCCTGCGCACCGGCGACCGCGGGGCGACGCGCCGGGGCCCCGCGCGCCCCGGGGCAGGAGCGGACGGCGGCGCGGGTCCGGGCGGGCCGGTGACGGTGCTGCGCACCGGCATGGGCCCCCGAGCGGCGGAGCGCTCCGTCGCCCGCGCCCTGGCCGGCCCGGAACTGGCCGGGGCCGCCGTCCTGGCCACCGGCTTCTGCGCCGGACTCGCCCCCGGCATGCACCCCGGCGACCTGGTGGTCGCCGAGGAGACCCGCGACGCGCGCGGGACCGTCCCGTGCGCCGGCGCCGGACTCCTCGTGAAGGAACTCGCCCGCGCCCTGCCCGGCCGCACCGTCCACACCGGGCCGCTCATCGGCGCCGACCACGTCGTCCGCGGCTCCGAGCGATCCGAGCTGCGCGCCACCGGCGCCATCGCGGTCGACATGGAGTCGGCGGCCACGCTGCTGACCGCCGTGCGCACCGGCCCGCGTCCGGTGGCGGCCGTCCGGGTGGTCGTGGACGCCCCGGAGCACGAACTCGTCCGCATCGGCACGGTGCGCGGTGGAATATCTGCTTTCCGCGTCCTTCGTTCCGTCCTGCCGACTTTCTTCGAATGGCACCGTAATGTGCTGCTCCCCAGGAGGTGAGCCAGATGGCCATGCCACTGCGCCAGTCCGTCAAGGTCGCTACATACCTTGCCGAGCAGAAGCTCCGCAAGCGGGACAAGTTCCCGCTGATCGTGGAGCTGGAGCCGCTCTTCGCCTGCAATCTCAAGTGCGAGGGCTGCGGCAAGATCCAGCACCCGGCCGGGGTGCTCAAACAGCGCATGCCGGTCGCCCAGGCCGTGGGAGCGGTGCTGGAGTCGGGTGCGCCGATGGTGTCCATCGCCGGCGGCGAACCCCTGATGCACCCTCAGATCGACGAGATCGTCCGGCAGTTGGTCGCCAAGCGCAAGTACGTCTTCCTGTGCACCAACGCCATGCTGCTGCGCAAGAAGATGGACAAGTTCACCCCCTCGCCCTACTTCGCCTTCGCCGTCCACATCGACGGACTGCGTGAGCGGCACGACGAGTCGGTGGCCAAGGAGGGCGTGTTCGACGAGGCGGTGGCGGCCATCAAGGAGGCCCAGCAACGCGGCTTCCGGGTGACCACGAACTCCACCTTCTTCAACACCGACACCCCGCAGACCGTCGTCGAGGTCCTCAACTACCTCAACGACGACCTCAAGGTCGACGAGATGATGATCTCGCCCGCCTACGCCTACGAGAAGGCGCCCGACCAGGAGCACTTCCTGGGCGTGGAGCAGACCCGCGAGCTGTTCAGGAAGGCGTTCTCCGGCGGCAACCGGCGCCGCTGGCGGCTCAACCACTCGCCCCTGTTCCTCGACTTCCTGGAGGGCAAGGTCGACTTCCCGTGCACCGCCTGGGCGATCCCGAACTACTCGCTCTTCGGCTGGCAGCGCCCGTGCTACCTGATGAGCGACGGGTACGTGCCGACGTACCGCGAACTCGTCGAGGAGACCGACTGGGACAAGTACGGCCGGGGCAAGGACCCGCGCTGCGCCAACTGCATGGCGCACTGCGGCTACGAGCCCACCGCGGTCCTGGCCACCATGGGATCGCTGAAGGAGTCCCTGCGCGCCCTGCGCGAGACCGTCTCCGGAAACCGGGAGTGACCCTGTGACCGCAGTGGACCTAGGCGTCCCCGCGATGCCGGCCCGCCCGATCGCCGAGCGCCGCAAGACCCGGCAGATCCAGGTCGGGTCGGTGGCGGTGGGCGGGGACGCCCCGGTGTCGGTGCAGTCGATGACGACGACGCGGACCTCGGACGTGGGCGCGACGTTGCAGCAGATCGCGGAGCTGACGGCGTCGGGGTGTCAGAT